>DATIQL010000171.1:0-7444 GCA_035470905.1 Casimicrobiaceae bacterium | reverse complement strand
GCCGCCCTTGCGGCCGGACTTGAGGTACTGGCGGGAGATCTCCTTGAACGGCAGGAAGCCGTGGCGATCGGTGCCGTAATCGACGAAGCAGGCTTCGAGCGAGGGCTCGATGCGCGTGATGACGGCCTTGTAGATGTTGCTCTTGCGTTGTTCCTTGGAGGCGGACTCGATGTCGAGGTCGATCAGCTTCTGACCGTCGACGATCGCCACCCGGAGTTCTTCCGCCTGGGTGGCATTGAACAGCATGCGCTTCATGGACTTGGTCCCCGGCGCAACGCGCCGCGGGCAAGCGGCTGGAACGAGCGACGCGCCGCGGATGATCCGCGGTGCGTGTGATGCCTACGCGGCGATCGCGTGCGAAGACGGACGGTGTCCGGGCAATGGCCGGGACCCGTCGCTTGGGCGAGATGATGTACGCATGTTGATTCGCGGCTCCGGCCCTTTGCCGGAGAGTCTCGTCGGGTGGTCTTCTTCTACGCGAACTAGCAGAGTATCCCCACGGCAGCTTCCACGCATCATGGGCGGAGCAGCCGGGACAGATTGATTCGCTGTGGCGCCGCGCAGCGGTCGCTTCGAACCGGCCGATGCCGGGTGCGGGGGCTGCGCTATTCCTTTACCATCGCTACTCCTGCGGGAAAATTTCCCGCCCGGTGAGCGACTTAACCGGTTTTTTGCCCCGCTCCTGTCTTTCGGCGCGAGGCCCGCAGTGGTGCCGGCACCCGGGCCGGGACGTCGGGACGACGCTAGCGGCGGGGTGGCAGCGCCTGGGCGCGGTACCGCCATAATTATATAAGCGAATGAACGAGTTAAGCAAGGACGCCGTCACCTGGCTCACGATCGGTGACGAGGCGGCCGGTCAGCGGGTCGACAATTTCCTGATCCGCACGCTCAAAGGGGTCCCCAAGAGCCACGTCTACCGCATCCTGCGCAGCGGCGAGGTCCGGATCAACAAGGGACGGGTGGGGCCCGACGCGCGGCTCGCGGTCGGCGACGTCGTTCGCATCCCGCCGGTCAGGACCGCCGCTCCCGCCGCCAGCGTCGCGGCCGCGGAGCGCCCGGCGGCACGCCCCCGGCGCTTCGGCGTGCCGATCCTGTTCGAGGACGACGCATTGATCGCCGTCGACAAGCCGGCGGGACTCGCCGTGCATGGCGGCAGCGGAATCGCGCTGGGCCTGATCGAGCAGCTGCGCGCGGCCCGGCCAGCCGCGCCTTTCCTGGAGCTCGTGCACCGCCTCGACCGGGACATCTCGGGCGTCCTGCTGGTGGCCAAGAAGCGCTCGGCACTGACGGCGCTGCATGTGCAGTTGCGCGAGGGGCGGGTCGACAAGCGCTATCTGGTGCTGGTGCGGGGCCCCTGGCGCGACGCCAAGCGCAAGGTCGACCTGCCACTCTTCAAGTTCTCCACCCGGGAGGGTGAACGTCGGGTGCGAGTCGAGGACGCAGGGCGTCCGGCCATCACGACCTTTCGCCGCGAGCGGACCTGGCCGCGGCACGAGCCGCCGCTGGCGCTGCTGGAAGCCGAGCTCGAGACCGGCCGCACCCACCAGATCCGCGTCCATCTCTCGCATCTCGGGCACCCGCTGGCCGGGGATGACAAATACGGGGATTTCGCCTGGAACAAGCTGCTGGCGCGGCAGGGTCTGAAGCGGATGTTCCTGCATGCTGCACGCCTGCGCCTCATGCACCCGGTCAGCGGCGAAACCATGACGCTGGTCGCGCCGCTGCCGGTCGAGCTCACGGCATTCCTCGAGACCCTCGGCGAGTGAGCAAAAGGGGCCGGGACCGCGGCCGCTAGTTCGGGTCGGGGCGCCGCCGCTCGAGGCGGTGGCCGGGAACGCGGCCCATGGTGACCGGATTGGGCCGGATCAGGCCCCTTGCAATGCCCATCGCGATCGCCTCCTTGCGGTTCAGGACGCCGAGCTTGCTGACGATGTTCCTGAAGTGGAAGTTCGCAGTCCGCGGCGCGATCCCCAGCTTGACGCCGATGTCGATGCTGGTCATGCCGTTGGCGGCGAGCTCCAGACATTGTGCTTCGCGCGGGGACAGCGGGGCGACGCGCACCATCAGCGACGGTTCGCGGTCGACCAGGTGGGCCATGAAGAAATCATGGAACGACATCGCGAGCAGGACGATCTCCCCGAGCTGACGCGCGATCCGCTGCCGGCGCGCTTCGTCGACGGGGCTGACGCGCGAGTTGACCGCGACCAGCACGCGCCCGTGGTCGGGATCGCGAAACGAGATCGCGACCCCGCTCGCCACCCCGTAGCGCGCGGCGTCGGCGAGGAAATCCCGGCACTGCGGATCGCCGCGGTACTCGGCGGCGTCCCACACGAACGGCACGTTGCGGTTGTAGGTCTGCGTGATGCGCGGGTCGACCTCGATGTAGCCGCTTCGCCCATACAGGATCACCCACTCGCGTGGCAGCGTCGTCCACACGAAGCTGCGGGTGTCCCGGCGTGTCGGACTGGGATCCGCCGACATGCCGTACATGAAGCTGTCGAATCCAAGCTCCGCGACGATCGACTCCATGACCGGCTGGAGCGGGCGGTTCTGCAATGAAGCGCTGGACAGCCGCGCGATGTGGTCGTTGACGACGTATCCCCGAATCGCGGCGGGCGCGCCGGGATCGATGCCGGACAACATGTGATCTCCCCTTTGTTCGGCTTATTAGGGATGATCGATCATACGCTTTCGGTATTGCACGAAATCCGGGATTTCCGCTACGTGTGCCCCATGCGGGAGACGCGAAGCCCGACGGCGCAGACCGGCGTCAGTTGCCGGTCAGGCCCTGCACGACGTCGCCGGGCCCTATGCCTTTGTCGGCGAACCATCCCTGCTTCATCTCGATCGCGTACAACGCGGGTCCGGTGGACCAATGCGTCGACTGATCGAGCGGGCGCATGTCCTCGATGTTCAGGATGCGTCCGCCGCGGTCGACGAATGCGACCGACAGGGGAACGTAGGTGTTCTTCATCCAGAATGCGAGCGGCTGCGGTGCGTCGAATATGAACAGCATGCCGTGGTCGGGCTGCAGGCTGAAGCGGTTCATCAGCCCGGTCTCGCGCGTCTGCTCGGTTGCCGCGATCTCGACGACGAGGCTGTGACCGCGGATGGTCAGCGTTCGCGTCGGAAGGCCCGCCGCGAGGGCGGTGGCCGGAAGGGCGCACAGCGACGCGAAGCACAGGATCAGCCAGTTCGAACCTCTCATCGTGAAGCTCCTTTGTGGGCTCGAAATGCGCCGCGCTGATAGACCCGCCAGATCGCATAGCTCGCGCAGGTGAATCCGAGCATGCCCGCGGCCAGCGTCGTCAGCGATCCGGCGAGCAGCGGTGCGATCGTGCCGGAGGTGAATCCGGAGAATGCGAACTGGGCGAAACCCTGCAGCGACGAGGCCATGCCGCGCATGGTCGGGAACATGTCGAGCAGGACCAGCGTGAGGCTAGGCATCACCAGGCTGCTCCCGACGGTGAGGATCATCATCGGCAGCACGTGCCAGGGCACGCCCGGCGGCACGTATGCCGCGACCAGCGCGTTGATGATCGCGCCCGCGAACATGAACGCATAGCCGATGTGGATGGTCTGCGCCGGCGACAGGCGTCCTGCAGTGCGCCCCGAGATCATGGCGCCCGCCACGGTCCCGGTGATCATCGGCACGAACAGCCAGGCGAATCCCCAGGTCGTGACGCCGAGCTGCGCGAGGAACATCGGGGCGCTGGCGATGTAGATGAAATACGCGGCGAAGTTCAGCGTCGGTATCGCCGCGAGCAGCAGGAAATCGCGGCGCAGCAGCACCGTACGGTAGCCGTGCCAAAGGGCGCGCGGACGCAGCGGCCGACGCAACGGCACGGGAAGGGTCTCGGGCAGGCTGCGCGTCGCCCATGCGAGCACGCCGAGCGTGAACAGGGTGATCAGCCAGAAGATCGCGCGCCAGCCCAGGAGGTTCAGCACGGCGCCGCCGATCACCGGGGCGAGCGCAGGCGCAATGCCGAAGATCAGCGTGATCTGCGACATCAGGCGCTGCGCCTCCGGGCCGCTGAAGCGGTCGCGGATGATCGCGCGCCCCAGCACCAGCCCGGCACCTGCCGAGATGCCCTGGAGGGTGCGGAACAGCCACAGCGATTCGATGTTGCCGGCGATCGCGCAGCCGAGCGAAGCCAGCGCGTAGACAGCGAGGCTGCCGATGACGATCGGGCGCCGCCCGTACGCATCGGACATCGCGCCGTGCCACAGCATCATGAACGCGAACGCGAACAGGTAGGTCGACAGCGTCTGCTGGACGGCGATCGACGAGGCATCGAACGCCGAGCCGATCGCCGTGAACGCCGGCAGGTACATGTCGATCGAGAACGGTCCGAGCATCGCCAGCGCGGCCAGCAGCGCGGCGAGACGCCAGGTCTGCGGCGCACGCGCGCGCGGGCCGCCCGACGCAGCTGCGTCGCCGTCGCGTTGCGGCGTCAAAGTCCGTCGCCCGCCGGGGTCGTCGCGGCCAGCGCGGCGTCGACCGCACTGCGGTCGTACCGCGGCGAGAACAGCGCAATGAACTCGTAGACGAATCCGCGCAGGAAGACGCCCCTGCGCAGCGCCAGCCGCGTCGTGGATGCGGCGAACAGGTGGCTTGCGTCGAGCATCTCCAGTCCGGCATCCTTCACCGGGTCGTAGGCCATCAGGGCGACGATGCCCACACCCATGCCCAGCTCGACATAGGTCTTGATCACGTCGGCATCGAGCGCAGTCAGCACGACCTTGGGCTCGAGGTCCCTGGCGGCAAAGGCGGCATCGATCGCCGAGCGGCCTGCGAACGCCAGATCGTAGGTGATGATCGGATGACGGGCGATCGCCTCGAGGGTCAGCGGATGGACCTGCGTCAGCGGATGGCCCCGGGGCACGAGGACGCCCCGATTCCAGCGCTGGCAGGGCAGGGCCACCAGGTCGGGACGGTCGCCGAGCGCCTCGGTCGCGATCCCGATGTCGACCTCGCCCGCGGCCGTCTGATCGGCGACCTGCGCGGGGCTGCCCTGGTGGAGCACCAGGCGGACCTTCGGAAAGCGCGCCGAAAACCGCGCGAGCACCTGCGGCAGGACGTATCGCGCCTGCGTATGCGTCGTTGCAATGGCGAGCACGCCGACGTCGTCGCCGCGGAACTCGTCGGCGACGCGCCTGAGGTTCGAGATTTCGCGCAGCGCCCGCCTTGCCGTCGCGACGACGTCGACGCCGGCGGGCGTCAGGGTCGTCAGGCGCTTGCCCTGGCGCACGAAAATGCGCAGTCCGAGCTCGTCCTCGAGATGGCGGATCTGCTTGCTGATCCCGGGCTGCGACGTGGCGAGGGCATCGGCCGCGCCGGACACGTTGAGCCCGTGATCGACGACCGCACAGAGGTATTTCAGCTGCTGGAGATTCACCCCGATATAACCGATTGGTTAGAATTCACGTCAATTATATAGCCATGGCCCAACGATTCACCCTGCATCCGACCCATCCGCAGCCACGCCTCGTACGGGCGGCGGCGGCCATCATCCGCGACGGCGGGGTCGTCGCCTACCCGACCGATTCCAGCTATGCGCTCGGCTGCCGCGTCAGCGAAGGCGAGGCGGCCCGGCGCATACGCGTGCTGCGCGGCGTCGACGAGCGCCACCACCTGACGCTCGTTTGCGGGGACCTGGCCCAGGTCGGGGTATACGCCCGGATGGACAACTGGCAGTTCCGCATCGTTCGGCAGGGGACGCCGGGCAGCTACACGTTCCTGCTGCCGGCGAGCCGCGAAGTCCCGCGCCGCGTCCAGCATCCACGGCGCAGCACGATCGGGGTGCGGGTCCCCGACCATCCGGTCGTGCGGGCGCTGCTGGCGGAGCTCGGCGAGGCGATACTGTCGTCGACGCTGATCCTGCCGGGCGCGACGGACCCGCTGAACGACGCGGCGTCGATCGAGGAAAAGCTCGATGGCCGGATCGAAGGGATCATCGACGCGGGGCCGTGTCCGGCGGAACCGACCACGGTGATCGACCTCGCGCAGCCGGCGCCGGTGCTCGTCCGCCAGGGTCGAGGCGACCTCGCGCGGCTGGGCCTCGACGCGGCCACGATCGAACGCGCCGAGGCGTGAGTCCGCCCCCGTGTCGCGCGGGCGAGCGCAGCCACGCCGTCGGCCGCCGGGCGGGCATTGCCCTCGGCAGGGCGGGCAGGGGCGGCTTGAGGTAGAATCGCCGGCTGGATGGATCTTTCGCTGCAGACCATTGCGCTGTGGATAGTGCCGGTGGTCCTGGCGATCACGTTGCACGAAGCGGCGCACGGCTACGTCGCGAAGATCTTCGGCGACCGAACGGCGGAGATGCTGGGCCGGATCACGCTGAATCCGCTCAAGCATATCGACCTGGTCGGAACGATACTCGTTCCCGGGGCGCTGATCCTGGCAGCCAAGGCCGCCGGTGGTCCGCTGTTCATCTTCGGCTGGGCGAAGCCCGTCCCGGTGAATTTCGGGAACCTCCGCGACCCGAAGCGCGACATGCTGTGGGTCGCGGGCGCCGGTCCGGCGGCGAATTTCGTCATGGCGTTCCTGTGGGGACTCGTGTTGAAGCTCTGCGCGACCTCGGGCCCGTGGCCGAGCGAGGCCCTGTTCCTGATGGCGAAAGCCGGCGTTTCGGTCAACCTGGTATTGATGGCACTCAACCTGATACCCATACCGCCGCTCGACGGCGGTCGCATTGCAGTGAGCCTCCTGCCCGCCGGTGCGTCGGCGGCATGGCGCCGCATCGAGCCCTACGGGTTGTTCATCATCCTGGCGCTGCTCGCGACGGGGTTGCTCGACAACCTGATGGACCCCCTGCTGCGCGCCGGCGAATACCTGCTGCAGCTCCTGCTCGGATTCTGATTGACTCGAAGCTGACCGGCCCCTACCACGATGTTTGCAGACCGCGTGCTTTCCGGCATGCGTCCCACCGGGCGCATGCACATCGGCCACTACCACGGCGCACTCAAGAACTGGGTCAAGCTCCAGGAGGAGTACGAGTGCCTGTTCTTCGCTGCCGACTGGCATGCGCTGACCACCCATTTCGACGAGTCGGAGTCCATCGCCGACAGCGTGTGGGAGATGTTCGTCGACTGGCTCGCCGCGGGGGTCGATCCGACGCGCGCGACGCTGTTCATCCAGTCGCGCGTGCCCGAGCATGCGGAGCTGACGCTGCTGCTCGGGATGATCACGCCGGTCGGCTGGCTCGAGCGGGTGCCGACCTACAAGGACCAGCAGCAGCGGCTGGTCGACCGTGACCTGTCGAACTTCGGGTTCCTGGGCTACCCGGTGATGATGAGCGCAGACATTCTCGTCTACCGGGCGAACAAGGTCCCGGTGGGCGAGGACCAGGTCTCGCACATCGAGGTCACGCGCGAGCTTGCGCGGCGCTTCAACCACATCTACGGGCGCGAGCCCGGGTTCGAGGAAAAGGCGCGCGAGGCG
>DATIQL010000170.1:0-24005 GCA_035470905.1 Casimicrobiaceae bacterium | reverse complement strand
GGCTCGACAGCGGTCCCGCCTGCCCGGTCGCGAGCAGCCACGCGATGCGCGTGGTGAGCACGCGCGTCTTGCCGCTGCCGGCCCCGGCGAGGATCAGCGCGGACGCGTGCGGCAGCGTGACTGCTGCGAGTTGCTCGGGATTGAGATCCGACAGGAGAGGCGAAGACATTGCCTGCAATTATAGGCGACGCGAATCGCCGGGCCGCCGCCCGGTCACCGGGGGCTATAATCCGCGACGCTTCGATGCCCGCCACGAACGATGCCCCGCGCCCCTGACGAACAGCCCGCCGTCAATTCCGCGACGATGCGGTCCTTCGTCCATTGGATCCGCGCGGCGGCGCCGTACGTGCATGCCTTTCGCGGCCATACCTTCGTCATCGCCTTCGGCGGCGAGGTCGTCGCCGACGAGGGGTTCCTGGGCGTGGTCCACGACCTGAACCTGCTCCACAGCCTGGGCATCAAGCTGGTCGTCGCGCACGGCTGCCGGCCGCAGGTCGACGCCATCCTCGCGCAGCAGAACATCCCCAGCCGCTTCGCCCATGGCGTGCGGGTGACCGACCCGGAAACGATGGATTGCGTCCTCGAGGCGGCGGGACAGGTGCGCGCGCGCATCGAGGCGCTGCTCTCGCTCGGCCTCGCGAACTCGCCGATGGCCGGCGCCCGCAATCGAGTTTCGAGCGGCAACTATCTGACCGCGAAGCCGATGGGCATCGTCGAGGGCGTCGACATGCAGCTCTCGGGCGAAGTGCGCCGCATCGACACCGAGGCGATCCAGCAACGCCTCGACGACGGTGACATCGTGCTGATCTCGCCGCTCGGATATTCGCCGACCGGCGAGATCTTCAACCTGACGGTCGAGGAAGTGGCGACGCAATGCGCGGTGCGCATGGACGCCACCAAGCTGATCTTCCTGATCGACGCCGACGGCGTGCGCAACAGCCGGCGCCAGCTCCTTTCCGACCTGTCGACGGCCGATGCCGAGGCGATGCTCGCGCGACCCGACAAGCTCACGCCCGACGTCCGGGTATGCCTGCCCGCGGCGATCCGCGCCTGCAACAACGGCGTGAAGCGCGCGCACCTGATCAGCCGGCGCCACGATGGCGCGCTGCTGCTCGAGCTGTTCACGCGCGACGGCATCGGCACGATGGTGTCGGCGACCGCGCTGGCGCACATCCGCAGCGCGACGATCGACGACGTCGGCGGCATCCTGTCGGTGATCGAGCCACTGGAGGAGCAGGGCGTGCTCGTGCGCCGCTCGCGCGAGCGGCTGGAGAGCGAGATCGAGCGCTTCATCGTCGCCGAATACGACAACCACATCATCGGTTGCGCGGCGCTCTATGCGTTTCCGGCCGAGCGCGTCGGCGAGCTCGCCGCGCTGGCTGTGCACCCCGATTTCCGGCGCGAAGGCTACGGCGAGGCGCTGATGCAGGAAATCGAGCAGCGGGCGCGCAAGCTGCGCCTCGCGTCGCTGTTCGTCCTGACGACCAAGACCGCGCACTGGTTCCTCGAGCGGGGATTCCGGAACGCCGAGATCGGCGACCTGCCGCAGCAGAAACAGGCGCTCTACAATTACCAGCGCAAGTCTCTGGTGTACCTCAAGTCCCTCTAGTCCCCGGTCGCACCGGCCGGGGGCAATCGCGAAGGAATCCGGCAATGGCAAGAATGGTCAAGTGCGTGAAGCTGGAGCGGGAGGCCGAAGGCCTCGACTTTCCGCCCTATCCGGGCGAACTCGGCAAGCGCATATTCGAGAACGTGTCGAAGGAGGCGTGGGCGCAATGGCTGAAGCAGCAGACGATGCTCGTCAACGAGAATCGCCTGACGCTTGCCGACCCGCGTGCGCGCAAGTGGCTCGCCGAGCAGATGGAAAAACATTTCTTCGGCTCCGGCGCGGAAATGCCCGCGGGGTACGTCCCGCCGGATCGGTGAGCAGGCGATGAGCGCGCCGATCTCGCGCTACCCGGTACCGACGCTCGCCGAACTGCCCGACGACATCCGGGCGCGCATCGTCGAGGTGCAGGAGAAGGCGGGGTTCATCCCGAACGTCTTCGTCACGCTCGCGCACCGACCCGACGAATTCCGCGCGTTCTTCGCCTACCACGACGCGCTTATGCTCAAGGACGGCGGGCTGTCGAAGGCCGAGCGCGAGATGATCGTCGTGGCGACTTCCGGGGCGAACGACTGCCTCTACTGCATCGTCGCCCACGGTGCGATCCTGCGCATCTATGCGAAGAATCCGCTGGTCGCCGATCAGGTCGCGGTCAATTACCGCAAGGCGGACATCACCCCGCGCCAGAAGGCGATGCTCGCGTTTGCGCTGAAGGTCGCATTGCACAGCGTCGAGATCGGCGACGCGGATTTCGCGACGCTGCACGAGCACGGGTTCTCCGACGAGGACATCTGGGACGTCGGGGCGATTGACGCGTTCTTCGCGCTGTCGAACCGGATGGCGAACCTGATCGCGATGCGGCCGAACGACGAGTTCTACACTCTGGGGCGCGTACCGAAAGCAAAGTAACACGACGCGCGGGCCTCGGCGTGCGGGCCTCGGCGTACGGCCCGCAGTGGCGGGATTTCGCTCCGGACTTCGGCGGCGCAAGGCGCGTCGTCGAGCGGGTCCCGGTGCGGCGGCGCTCGAGGACATCGCCGACCCAACGCGGCTGACGGGCTCGCTTGCCGCCCCACCCGCTTCACGACGACTGCGCCGCAGGCGTCCTTCGCGAAATCCCCCCACCGCGTGCCAATCGATGCGTCGGCGTGAAGCTGGACATCGAGTTGGCGCCGTATCGGCGTTGGCACCGATGTGTCCGGGGCAGCGGGCCGGGGCGCGGCGAGCGCGAGTGTGCGCGACGGCTGTCACGGGTGGCGCGGCAAGCGAGTCCGACAGCAACACACGCAGCAGGATGTCCTCGAGCGATGCCGCGCCGGGACCCGTAAGCCGGCGTTTGCGCACTTCGAGCGCGCAGACGCGCCCCGGCCCGCTGCCCACGGCACCGGTGCGCACCGTCGGACGAAGAGGCGAGGAAAACGTGCTGCGTCCCGGGTTTTAAAGGATCGCCAGGACGCGCGAAACCGGGAAAACGTGGTGCGTCCGGAGTGTTGTGCCCCGGGGTAGGCGTGCCGTCAGCGCAGATACTTGCCGAACCAGTCGAGCATCCGCTTCCACCCGTCTTCCGCCGGACCCTTCCGGTAGCTCGGCCGATAGTCGGCGAGGAACCCGTGCGGGGTCTCTGGATAGGTGACGATCTCCACCGTCTTGCCGGCGGCTTTCATCGCCTCGCCGATCCTCGCGGTCGTGTCGTTCGGAATGCCCGGATCGTCGCCGCCGTACAGCCCCAGCACTGCGGCCTCGATCCGCGGCACGACGTCGAGCGCGGTCCGGTCGCCGTCGTGGTACACGCGCGCCACCGGGCCGTAGCACGGGACTGCTGCCCTGAGCGCCGGATTGTGGCCCGCGTACATCCACACGATCCGCCCGCCCCAGCAGAAGCCGGTGATCCCAAGCTTCGCGACGTCGGCCTTGCCCGTCGATTTTGCGTAGGCGACCGCCGCGTCCAGGTCGGACATCACCTGCGCGTCGGCGACCCTGCTCACGATGTCGCGGATCAGCGCGTTGACGTCGGCGACCTTCGTCGCATCGCCCTGGCGCGCGTAGAGGTCGGGCGCGATCGCGAAATAGCCCGCTTCGGCGAGGCGCCGGCAGACCGCCTTGATCCAGTCGTGCAGGCCGAAGATTTCCTGCACGACCAGCACCGTCGGAAACGGCCCGTCGCCCGTCGGCATCGCGCGATAGGCGGACATCTCGCCATCGGCGACGGACATGGTCACGACGGCGGTGTCGATGGTCATCGTCAATCCCTGTTGTCGCGTTCGTGGACGACCTCGCCCCCGACCAGCGTCCAGCGCACCGCGCCGACGACTTCGAGCCCGAGGAACGGCGTGTTCTTGCCCTGGCTCTTCAGCGACTGGCGGCGAACGGTCCACGCCTGCAGTGGATCGAACACGCAGATGTCGGCTGCGGCCCCCGGTGCGAGGGTCGCCTGGCCCATCCCGATCACCGCAGCGGGCGCGCGGGTGATCCGGTCGATCGCCTCCGGAAGGGGAACGCGATCCTCGGCGGCCCACTTGAGCGTCAGGGGCAGCAGCAGCTCCAATCCGGTCGCACCCGTCTCGGCTTCGCCGAACGGAACCTGCTTGCCATCGTCGTCGACCGGCGCGTGGTCCGAGCAGATCACATCGATCGTGCCGTTGGCCACCGCGGCGCGCAATGCCGCGCGGTCGCGCGTGCTGCGCAGCGGCGGCGTCAGGTTCGCGAGGGGATCGAACCAGCCGATGTCGACATCGGCGAGATGCAGATGGTGAACCGCGACGTCGCAGGTGACGGGCAGCCCCTCCTCCTTGGCTGCGCGTACCATTGCCACGCCTGCGGCGGACGACAGGCGGCAAAGGTGCACCGGCACCCCGGATTCGCGCATCAGGGCGAAGATCGTCGCCAGCGCGATGGTCTCCGCCGACACCGGGATCGACGGCAAACCCAGCCTGGTCGCGACTTCGCCGTCGTGCGCGACGCCACCGCGCCCGAGGCAGGCTTCCTGGGGCCGCAGCCAGACGCGATGCCCGAAGGTCGCCGCGTATTGCATCGCGCGCAGCAGCACCTGCGTGTCGACGAGCGGCGTATCGGCCTGCGAGAACGCGACGCATCCAGCCTCGGCCAACTCGCTCATCTCGGTCAGCGCTTCGCCGCGCAATCCGGCGGTCAGCGCACCGACCGGATAGACATGCGCCTGGTTGAGCGTCCGCGCCCGGTGCTTGAGCATCTCGACCAGACCCGGCTCGTCGAGCGGCGGATCGGTATCCGGGGGGCAGGCGAGGCTCGTCACGCCGCCGGCAACCGCCGCCGCGAGCTCCGATTCGAGCGTCGCCTTGTGCTCGAGACCCGGCTCGCGCAATCGCGCAGACAGGTCGACCAGTCCGGGGCAGACGATGCAGCCTGCGGCGTCGAGTATGCGGTCGGCGCGCCAGCCCGACGGAGCATCGCCGGTGCCGACGATCCTCCCGGCGTCGACATAGAGCGACGCGACGCGATCGAGGCCCGTTTCGGGGTCGATCACGCGGCCCTGGTTGATTTCGATCTTCACCGGATGCACCCCGGAAGATGTCGGACGCGGCTGGAACGCGGCCGGTGAAAGGCAGGTGCGCGCATGTCAGTTCGCCGCGACGATCGACAGCACGGCCATCCGTACCGCGATGCCGAAGGTCACCTGCGGCAGGATCACCGAGCGCGCCCCGTCGGCCACCGATGTTTCGATCTCCACGCCGCGGTTCATCGGCCCCGGATGCATGACGATCGCGTCGGGCCTGGCAAGCGCGAGCTTGTCGTCGGTCAGTCCGTAATGCTTGAAATACTCGCCTGGGGAGGGCAGGAGAGCCCCCTTCATCCGCTCGTTCTGCAGTCGCAGCATCACCACGACGTCACAATCGCGCAGGCCTTCGCGCATGTCGTTGCAGACCGTGACACCGAGCGACTCGATCTGCGCAGGAACGAGGGTCCGCGGCGCGATCACGCGGACCCGCGCGGTCTGCATGGTCGTGAGCCCGTGGATCAGCGAGCGCGCCACGCGCGAATGCAGGACGTCGCCGACGATCGCCACGGTCAGTCCGCGGAAATCCTTCTTGTAGTGACGGATGGTGTAGAGGTCGAGCAGCCCCTGCGTCGGGTGCGCGTGGCGGCCGTCGCCCGCATTCACGACGTGCACGTAGGAACGGCCCATTGCCGTCAGGTGCGAAGCGATCAGGTGCGGCGCGCCCGACTGCGAATGCCGGACGACGAACATGTCGGCATTCATCGCGCAGAGATTGTTGACGGTGTCGAGCAGCGTCTCGCCCTTGGAAGTCGAGGATGCGCCGATGTTGAGGTTGATGACGTCTGCGGACAGGCGCTTGGCCGCGATCTCGAAGGTCGTTCGCGTGCGCGTCGAGTTCTCGAAGAACAGGTTGAACACCGCCTTGCCGCGCAGCAGCGGCACCTTCTTCACCTCGCGCTCGCCGAGCGAGACGAACGGCTCGGCCGTGTCGAGGATGTGGGTGATGACCTCCGCGGGAAGCCCCTCCAGGGTCAGCAGGTGCACGAGCTCGCCGTTCTTGCCGAGCTGGGGATTCCTGCTCATGCGACGCCGGACACGGGCTCGACGCCCAGCGACAGGGTGCCGCCCGGATCGCGCGACACGACGATCGACAGGTCGCGCGCGACGGCGACCCTCGCGCCGACGTAGGTCGCCTCGATCGGCAGCTCGCGGCCCCCCCGGTCGACGAGCACCGCGAGCTCGATGCGTTCCGGTCGTCCGAAGTCGAACAGCTCGTTGATCGCCGCGCGCACGCTGCGCCCCGTATAGAGCACGTCGTCGATCAGCACGATCGTCGAGCCCGCGACGTCGAAGGGCAGCGCGGTGCGCTTGGCATTGGGCTTGAGGCCCGACAGCGCGTAGTCGTCGCGATAGTAGGAAACGTCGATGAAGCCCAGCGGGTGATTGCCCGGCATCCGCGCGGCGAGGCGCTCCGCAACCCACGCGCCGCCCGAGTAGATGCCGACGAAGGCGGCGTCGTGCGCAACGGCCGGTTGCATGCGCGCGATCAATGCGGCCAGCGCCGCTTCGGCGTCAGGGAGTCCTGCGGACGTCATGTCGTTCGTCGAACCATGCCTGAAGGATGATCTGCGCGGCCTTTTCGTCGCGCATCGCGCGACCCGCGCGCCCGCCGCGACCCGAAGCCGCGAGCTCGTCGCGCGCGACTTCGCTGGTCCAGCGCTCGTCGACGAGGTCCACCGGCAGGGCGTGGCGCTTCCCGATCGCAGCTGCGAATGCCTGCGCCTCGGCCGTCATCGCGTGCGGTGTTCCATCGGCATGCGTCGGCAGCCCGACGATCAGCCGTCCGGGCCGCCATTCGTCGACCAGCGCTGCGATGGTCTCGAATCGAGCATCCGCAGTCTGCGCGTCGATCGTCGCCAGCGGGTGCGCCACCCGCGTCAACGTGTTGCCGACCGCGACGCCGATCCTGCGCAGGCCGAAATCGAACGCGAGCACCGTCGCCTCGGTTCCGCCCGCAATCCGGCTCACGCGTGCCCAACGTCGTCGGACAGCCGAGAAATGTCGATGCCGAGAAGCCGCACGGCTGCAGGCAGGCGCTCCTCGACGGGAAGCTCGAAGACGACGCCGGGGTCGGCTTCGACGGTGAGCCAGGCATTCTGCGCGAGCTCCTGCTCGAGCTGCCCCGCCGACCAGCCGGCATAGCCCAGCGACACCAGCATGTCCCGCGGCCCCTCGCCGCGGCCGACGGCTTCGAGGACGTCCTTGGACGTCGTGAGACCGATATCGTCGGTGACCGCAAGCGTCGACTGCCAGTTTCCCAGCGGACGGTGCAGCACGAAGCCGCGGTCGACCTGGACCGGTCCGCCGAAGTGAACGGGAAGCTCGCGCAGGTCGCCGTCGTCGAGCGGAATCCGGATCTGCTCGAACAACGTCGACAGCGTCATGTCGGTGCGCCTGTTGACAACGATGCCGAGTGCGCCCTCGGGATTGTGCTCGCAGACGTACGTCAGCGTATTCGCGAAGTTCGGATCCGTCATCGCCGGCATCGCGATCAGGAAATGGTGGGTGAGATTCATCATTGCGCCGGTGCGCAATTGTACCTCCGCCGGCGTCCGCGGTCGCAGGCTGGCGCGCCCGCCCTCCCCCCGTTCCGGCGACCCGGTTGCGCCGAGGGGCTTGCGCGATACTAATACGAATCGTTATCATTTGCATCCACGAAACTGCAACCCCACCCCCCAATCCCAACCTGCAGGAACCCACGATGAGGCCACGACACCTTGCCGTCGCATTGCTCCTGGTCACCGGAACCGTCGCCGCCGCCGACGCTCCCGAAGTGCTGTTGACGCTGCGCGATCACCGCTTCACGCCGGCCGAGATCCCGATTCCGGCGAACGCCCGGGTCAGGCTCGTCGTCGACAATCAGGACGCGACGCCGGAGGAATTCGACAGCCACGCGCTCAACCGCGAAAAGGTGATCCCCGGCAATTCCAAAGCCACGCTGTTCGTCGGGCCGCTTCCACCCGGCCGCTACCCGTTCATGGGCGAATTCAATGCCGCGACCGCCCAGGGCGCGATCGTCGCCCGATGAGGCGCGCAGCGCTTGTGATCACGCTGGGCGCACTTGCCGCGACCGCGACAGCCCCGCTCGCGCGCGCCGATCCCGACGACTACGTCTCGACGCCGGCGGTCGAGTACGGCGAGCGGGAGCTCGAGCTGCGGCTCGGCACCGCGACCAAGGACGGGCAGGAGCGCGCCCGTGCGGGCTCGCTCGCATTCGGCTACGGCTTGACCCAATGGTGGTTCACCGAGGCGTATGCGAAGCTCGACCGGTTCGGAGACGGGTCGACCCATTTCGACGCCTTCGAGTGGGAGAACAAGTTCGAGCTGACCGAGCCTGGCGAATACCCTGTCGATGCCGGGTTGCTGGTCGAGGTCGAGATTCCCCACGACCGCGCCGAAGGCTACGAGCTGCGGCTGGGTCCGCTGTTACAGAAGGATTTCGGCTTGCTGCAGGCCAATGCGAACGTGTTTCTCGCGCGCCATTACCGCGCGGCAACATCCGGATCCACCGAGCTCGACTATCAGTGGCAACTCAAGTACCGCTGGCGCGAGGCGTTCGAATTCGGCGCCCAGGGATTCGGCGGCGTCGGGACCTGGGATCACTGGTACCCCGGGCACGAGCAGAGTCACGTGCTCGGACCCGCGGTGTTCGGCAAGGCGCGACTCGGTGGCCGGCAGGCCATCGTCTGGAACGCGGCGTACCTGATCAAGGCGTCGAGCGCGGCGCCGGACCAAACGTTGCGGGCGCAGATCGAGTACGAGTTCTAGGACGCCATCACCGCGGCCCTCATAGTTCCGATCCCCGCTACGCGGGGCCCCTGCTCGCCGCTCGCGGCCCCTCGGCCTCCTCACCATCCTGCGCCAATTCGCCGCGCCGGAGTGTCGGCCTCGAGCGCCGACTCGCCATGGCTCGCATCCCCGCTACGCGGGGCCCCTGCTCGCCGCTCGCGGCGCTACTCCTCCTCGTGCCGGCGGTGCTTGGCGTACTCGGTGGCGAGTTGGGTCTGCAGGTTCGGCGGCGCCTGCTCGTAATGCGACAGGGCCATCGTCCACGCGCCGTGGCCGCCGGTCATCGACTTGAGGCGCGCGGCGTAGCCGTCGAGCTCCGACAGCGGGGCGAGGCCGTTGACCGCGAGCATGCCGGCCTGCATCGTCTGCGTCCCGGTGACCTGGCCGCGCCGCGATGACAGGTCGCCGGTCACGTCACCCATCGTGCTCGCCGGGCAATTGATCTCGACCCCGACGACGGGTTCGAGCACGATCGCGCGCGCCTTGCCGATCGCATCGAGGAATGCCTTGCGCCCCGCCGCGACGAACGCGACCTCCTTCGAATCGACCGGATGGTATTTGCCGTCGTAGACGATGACGCGCACATCCTGCATCGGGAAGCCGGCAACGGGCCCCGCCGCCATCACCTGCTCGACGCCTTTCTGGACCGCGGGGATCAGGGTGTTGGGAATCGCGCCGCCTTTCACCTGATCGACGAACTCGAATCCTGCGCCGCGCGGCAGCGGCTCGATGCGCAGGTAGACCTCGCCGAACTGCCCTGCGCCGCCCGTCTGCTTCTTGTGGCGATGGTGGCCCTCGGCCTTGGCGGTCACCGTCTCGCGGTACGGGACCCTTGGCGGCCGCGTGTCGACCTCGAGCTTGAACTGGCTCGCCATCCGCTCGAGCACCGAGCGCAGGTGCAACTCGCCCAGCCCCCGCAGCACGGTTTCGTTGACCGCAGGGTCGTGCGCGACGACCAGCGTCGGATCCTCGGCCGTCATCTTGTGCAGAACGTCGGAGATCCGCTGCTCGTCGCCGCGCCGCTTGGGCGTGATCGCGAATCCATGCATCGGCACCGGGAATTCCAGCGGCCGCATGTGGATGTGATCCTCGTCGTGCGAATCGTGCAGCACGCAGTCGAACTCGATCTCGTCGACCTTCGCAACCGCGGCAAGGTCGCCGGGGACGGCATTGTCGATCTCGACGTATTTCCCGCCCTGCAACATGAACAGGTGTCCGACCTTGAAAGGCTTGCGCCCGTCACCGACGAAGAGCTGGGTGTCGCGCGTGACCGTGCCCTGGTGAACGCGGAACACGCCCATCTTGCCGACGAAGGGGTCCATGACGACCTTGAACACGTGTGCCAGCACGTGCTTCGACGGATCGGGCACCGAGCGGAACTCGACGGCGTCGGCGCCCTCGCCCTTGATGAACAGCGGCGGATTGCCCTCGGTCGGATTGGGCGCAAGCTTCACGAGAATATCGAGCAGTTCCGCAACACCCGCGCCGGTGCGCGCCGAGGTGAAGCACACCGGCACCAGGTGACCTTCGCGCAACGCCTTCTCGAACGGCGCGTGGAGTTGCGCGGGCGAGACTTCCCCCTGTTCGAGGTACACGGACATCAGCTCCTCGTCGACCTCGACGACCTGGTCGACCAGCGCGCGATGCGCGTCGGCAACCGACGAGAAATCGGCGTCGCCCGAAGGATTGAAGAAGCAGTCGACGACGCGCGTGCCGCCGCCGGCAGGGAGATTGATCGGCAGGCATTCCTTGCCGAACGCGCCGCGCACGGCCGCGAGCACGGCGGGAAGATCGACGTTTTCGGCATCGATGCGGTTGATGACGACCAGGCGGCACAGCCTCCGCTTGGCCGCCCAGTCCATCATCCGCGACGAGATCATCTGCACGCCGGCGGCGGCATTGACGACGACAGCCGCCGTCTCGACGGCATCGAGCGCGCCGATGGCCTGCCCGATGAAATCGGGAAAGCCCGGGGTGTCGACGATGTGGATGCGCGTGCCGTCGGTCTCCAGATGGGTGAGCGACGCGCGCAGCGAATGCTGATAGGCCTTCTCGAGCGGGTCGAAGTCGCTGACGGTGCTGCCGCGCTCGACG
Source organism: Casimicrobiaceae bacterium (assembly GCA_035470905.1). Taxonomy (GTDB): domain Bacteria; phylum Pseudomonadota; class Gammaproteobacteria; order Burkholderiales; family Casimicrobiaceae; genus VBCG01. The sequence continues at coordinate 12,981 of DATIQL010000170.1, read as the reverse complement.
CTTCCGGCCGCCGGAACGGCCCCCGCCCGGGCGAGCAGCGCTTCGGTGAGCGTCGTCTTGCCGGAAGCGCCGTCACCCACCAGCGCTACGGTACGAATGTTCTCCGTCGCGAACTGCGCCATAGCCATTCCTCCACTCGAATGGGAGAAATGTACCGCCGATGGCGGACGGTGTCAGCCCGGGCGCCCCGGGGCCTTTCACACGGTCGCGATCGCTTCCAGCATTCCGCGCAGGTTGCGCAGCAGCTCTTCTTCCTGGTAAGGCTTGCCGAGGAACGCGTCGACGCCGATCTCCATCGCCCGATTGCGATGCTTGTCGGCGGTGCGCGACGTGATCATGATGATCGGAATGCGTGCGGTCTTCGGATCGCCCTTGGCCGTCTTGGCGAACTCGAAGCCGTCCATCCTCGGCATCTCGACGTCGAGCAGGATCGCGTCGGGTTCGCGCTCGGCGAGCGCCTGCAGCGCTTCCACGCCATCGCGCGCGGTGACGACCTCGAAACCCTCCCGCACCAGCAGGCGCGACGTGATCTTGCGCACGGTCAGCGAGTCATCGACGACCATGACGAGCTTGCGTTCGGTCCTCGCTGGAGCGACTGACACCTGACGCTCGCGCAGCATCTCGTCGACGCCCGCGGGCCGGAATGCCGGCACGTCGGGGCGCTGCGCGAGCTGCACCGGATTGACGATCAGCACGATCTCGCCGGTGCCCAGGACCGTCGCGCCCGAGAGCCCGGTCACCCGCGCGAGCTGCGGCCCGATGTTCTTCACCACCACTTCCTGGTTGCCGACCATCTCGTCGGCGTGGATCGCGATCGTTCCCTGCCCGCTCTTGACGATGAGCACGGAGTTGTAGCGGGACAGTTCGGGCGTGGCCTCCGCGTCGCCGAGCAACCGTGACAGGTAGTGGAACGGATAGGCCTGCCCCCGCCAGTCGATCGAACCTTTGACGTACATCGACGCGACGGCCTCGGGCTTGACCTGCTGCACCTGCTCGACCATCGAGCCGGGCAGCGCCCACAGCCTGCCCATGGCGCGAACCAGCACCGCTTGCGCGACCGCGAGCGTCAGCGGAAGGAACAGGTTGAAGCGCGTGCCCTTGCCCGCCTCGGAATGCACGTCGACACGTCCGCCCAGCGACACGATCTCGTTGCGAACGACGTCCATGCCGATGCCGCGACCGGAAATCTGCGTCAGCTCCTGGGCCGTCGAGAATCCGGGCTGGAACAGGCATTCGACCAGCTGCTGCTCGGTCGGCTCGGCGTCGGCTGCGATCAGCCCGGCCTCGACTGCGCGCTCGCGCACCCGCGCGAAATCGATGCCGCGCCCGTCGTCGGCGAGCTCGATCGCAATCTCGTTGCCGGCCTGCCGCACCGTGATCTGGATCTCGCCGGTCTCGGACTTGCCGGCAGCGATGCGCTCGTCGCGCGATTCGATGCCATGGTCGAGCGCATTGCGCAACAGGTGCTCGAGCGGTCCCGCGAGCTTCTCCAGCACCGAGCGGTCGAGCTCGGTCTGCGCGCCGTTGATCTCGAGGTTGGCGCGCTTGCCGAGCTCGCGCGCGGTCTTGCGCAGCGTCCGGTACAGGCGTTCGGTCAGGCTGTTGAACGGAACGGTGCGGATCGCGAGCAGCCGCTGCTGGACGTCCCGCGACAGCCGCGCCTGCGCAAGCAGCGCGACATCGGCGTCGTCGAGGTTCTTCAGCAACGACTGCTGGACCGTCGACACGTCGTTGACGCCTTCGGCAAGCGAGCGCGTCAGTTCCTGGAAGCGCGTATAGCGATCGAGCTCGAGCGGATCGAACCCTTCGTGGGTCGACTGCACGGCCGACATCCGCGACTGGATCTGCGTCTCGGCCTGCAGCTCGATCTCCCGCACCTGGCTGCGCAGCCTGATGACGCTGCTGGTCAGCTCGAGCAGGTTCGCCTTGAGGGTGCGCAGCTCGCCTTCGACCCGCGCCCGGGCGATCGCGACTTCGCCGGCCTCGTTTACCAGGCGATCGACGATATCCGCGCGCACCCGCAGCATCGCGCGTGCGCCGATCTCCACGTCCCGCGGCCGCGGCGTGCGACGACGCTCGACGATCGCGCCCGCTCCCCTCGGCGTCCCGGCCGTCACCGACGTCGGCGCTTCCGGCGCCGCCATTCCAGGGATCGTCGACCCGGCCTCCGTTGCAGCCGCCATGGACGCAGCACCGGGCACTGCGGCAGCCGGCGGCGGACTGGCCCCTTCGGCGGGCAGTGCGAGCCAGGGGAGCACCACGTTCGACTTGCCTTCGCGCAACGCGTCGAGCAGGAACCCGATCCGGTCGAGGTCGGTGTCGAGGGCTTCGAAGAGCTCGGGGGTGACCGCGAGCTGCGGTCCCTCGACCGACAGCCGCGATTCCATCCGGTGGGCGAGCTCGCCCAGACGCATCGCGCCGGCCATCCGTGCACTGCCCTTGAGCGTATGCAGCGTCCGCCGCAGCTCGGCGACGACGGTGCCGTCCTCGGGATTCCGCCGCCAGGCGCGCAACTCGTCGCCCGCCCTCGGGTACAGCTCCGCCGCCTCCTCGAGGAAAATGGGTACGACCATCTCGTCGACGTCGTCGGTGACATCGAGCAGCGTCTCGTCGGGCGGGATCGCCGGGGCAGCAGGCGGCGGGGGCTGGAACTGCGCAGCCGGCGCCCACGATGCGGCGGACTGGTCCGCGGCGCCCAGGCCTGGCGCGGGCGTCGTTTGCGTGGCCGCAGCGAGCATCGCGGCGGCTTCCGGTGTCGCTTCGAGCGCAACCTCCGGCGCAGCCTCGGCAGGGGCCGGCGTCTGCGCCTCGAGCTCGGCTGCGAATTCGGGTTCTCCCGCGATCTCCAGCTCCCGGAGCGGCGCCGGCTCCTCGAACGCTGCAGGGCCTCGGCGCGTCCCGATTCCTCCGGACGTCCCGCTCTCTCCAGACGCCTGCGGCTCGGCCTCGGTCGCGGAATCCGCCACACCCTCCGGCCCAGCCAGGTCGACCGCAGTCGGAGCCTGCTCGAGATCCTCGTCACCGAGCAGCAGATCGAGGGTCGGCGCGTTGGCAGTCGCCTCCTGGCGCAATTCGTCGAGCTCGATGCAGATATCGGCGGCTTCGCGCTCGTCGCGTGGACTGAATCCTTCGAGGGCCTTCACGCGGCTCACCAGATGCGCAAGGCCGGCGCTCGCGCGGGCGAGCACCGGGTGGGCCCGGCTCGGGAAAGGCGCGCCGTGCTGCTCGAGCGCAAGCAGCGCCAGCTCGAGCGCCTGGGCCGTGCCGGCGATCAACGCGATGCCGCCGGTGCGATGGATCCCGCACAGGGTGTGGCTCGCGCGAACCATCGAGGCGACCGGCAGGTGATCCGGATCGAACTGCATCAACGAGACTTCGTGCTGCAGCACCGCGACATTCTGATCGGCTTCGTCGCAGAGAATCTTCCAGAGGGACGCGGACAGCGTGACCGGGCCGACGCTGACTTCGTCGGTGTCGGGTGGCGTCGCGCCCTCGTCGAGGCGCGGCGCATCGGTCAGCAGGGTCAGGCCCGGCGCGTGGATGCCCGATGCGCGCGAGCGCGCGTCTGCGGCCTGCACGGCCGTGTTGTCCGCCACGACGCGCAGCACCGGTTTTTGGGCCTCGCGTCCGTCGGAGGGCAGTCCGATGTCGATCGACTCCTCGACCGGCCCGTCGATGGTCGTGACGTCGGGGAACGTTCCGTCGAAGATCGGTGCGCCGAACTCCGGAAGCTCGATGATCTCGAGATCGAGCGTCGATGCCGCCCCGGACGCGGATTCTGCGCTCGGCTCGACCGCGGCGAACGATGAGTGTTCGACGGGCAAGACTCCCGTGGCCGCATCCCCCGCCTCGGCGACCAGCGGCACGCCGTGTCGCGGCCCTGACCCCGGCTCCGCGACCGCCGCGCCTGCCGCGGACGCGGCCACGGCTGCGATCGGCGTCGGAGCGAATCCGGGAAGCTCGGCCTCGACCGCATCGAGCGCCGCCTGCAGCGCGGCAGGATCGGTCGTGATGCGACCGGTTTCGCGCAGTTCGCGCACCCAGTCGCGGAAACTTGTCTGCGCGGTATGGATCAGCCCGAGCAGCGTCGGCGTGACGCGCCGATCGTCCTCGAGAATGCGATTGTGCACACGCTCGACCCCCCAGGCGAGCTCACCCAGCTCGGTCAGCCCGACCATGCGGCCGCTGCCCTTGAGGGTGTGGAACTGGCGACGCACGGTCACCAGCGCATCGCGGTCGGCACTGTTGTTCGACAGCGCTCGATAACCCTCGTCGACGGTGTCCAGGACCTCGTCGGCCTCGGTCAGGTAGATGTCGAGCAGCTCGGCGTCGAGCGCGCTCGCGTCGGTCGCGAGCAGCCGTTGGGTCTCCTCCGAGATTTCCGGCGCGGGCGCAACGCCTGCGTCGACGATCTGGTCGACCTTCGCCGCCACCGCCGCGTCGGCGGCGCCCGCGTCGATCTCGCGCAACACGGCAGCGGCCTGGGTTGCGAGCTCCATGTCCCCGATCAGCTCCGCATCGTCTCGCAGGCTCACGAGCTTGCCCCGCAGCTCGGCGCGCGCTTCGCCGTCGGCGGGCGCGTTCTTCACCTCGTTGATGAGGCGTGGCAGCGCGGCGCGCAGCTCGATGACCGAATGCTCGACGGACTGGCGATCCGCTTCGACCGGTTCGGGCGCGACGCCGAGGCGCTTGGCGATCAGTGGCGCGATCAGGCGCTCGCGGTCGGGCCGCTGCTGCAGGACTGCCTCGACGTAGAAGCCGAGCCCCGACAGCGATTCCGCGAGAAGCTCCAGCCCCGCGTCGTCGATGACCGTCGCGGAGTCGGCATAGGTCTCGATCTGGCTCTGGCACAGCGCGAGCAGACGGTCGGCATCGTCGAGGTCCAGCATGCGCAGCGCGCCACGGATCTGCTGGCTGTCTTTCGCGAGACCGGCGAGATCCGCGCGCTTGGAGCTGTCGCGAAAGAACGCGTCGAGCACCTGCTCCATGTGCCGAAGGTTCACCTGCACCTCGCGCATCACCTGCGAGAGCAGCGCGCGCTCCTGCGCCCGCCTGGACATCTCGTCCAGCACCGGTGCGCTGCCGTCGGCCTCGCGTCCGGCCTGCGCCGCATCGAGGCGAGCCAGCATCGCGTCGACCTGCTTGGCGAAATCCGGCGAGAGGTTCGTGTAGTTCTCGAATGCGCTTTCGGCAAGCAGGAAGGCCGTCGCGAACTCCATCGCGACCGGCTCCGGCACGCCTGCTTCAGGCAGCTGCGCGAGACGTGAGGCGAGCGCGGACGTGAGCTTCACGAGGGCCGGAGGCCCGATCTCGGCCGCCTTGGCGTCGACTGCAGCCATCGTCTGCCGGAGCCTCGCGAGCACATCGGCCCGCCCCGAGGCGGCCTTGAGCCACGCGTCCTTCGCGCTCGCGACCTGCTCGCGCGCCTCGCGCAGGATCGGTTGCAGGCGAACGACGTCGGCATTGAGGGCCTCGGTCGAGGGGATGAGCTCCGCAAGGCGGTAGGCACGCTGGATCGCCTCGATCTTCTGCGCACCTGGCGCGCTGATCGCCACGAAATAGAGCACCTCGCGACGCAAGCGATCGGAAACCTTGGCGCTGCCCTCGGTCACGCGCCGGATCTGCATGTCGATCCGCGCCACCAGCTGCTTCGCGCCGAAGCTCTTGTCCAGCAGGCCGCGTTCGAGCGCTTCCAGGAATGCGCCGACGGTCCACCAGAAGGCGCGCAGATTCGGCGACGTGGTGACCTCTTCGATCGCGGCGATGGCGTCGCGCATCGTCGCGCCGCCCGAAGCGTTGCCGCGGAGCCACTCGAGCAGCCCGCGCTGATAGTCGCGCCGCTGCTTCAGCAGGTATGAGGTGAGGCTCGCCGCCGGCATGATTTCGCGCGGCGTCTTGCGCGGAGGACGTACGTCGAGGTCCGGGTAGAAGAGGTCCGCCGCCGACGACGTGTCCAGGCCGCGCGCCTTCTGCATCGCCTCGTATTCGGGGAAGAGCTTGAGCGGGACCGGCATGGCGCCGTTGGCGATCTCGTCCAGCAGCACCTGCAACCGGCGGCAGGCGCGATCGATGCGGTCGATGATCCCGGGGGCGTCGACTACCGGAAGCTCGTCGATGCGCGCGAGCAGTCGCTCGATCTCGTCGGTGTAAGCCGTGATGGCGTCGAGGCCGACCATCTGGATCGCGCCGGCGGCCTGGTGGATATGCGAGCGGGCGTGCTTGAGGGAGGCAGCGTCCGAGAAATTTCCGCGGAACGTCGCGAGCGCATCGATGCCGCGCGCGAGTGCCTGGTCGATCTCGCCATGGACCCAGGACAACGGGCCGACGTCGAATTCTCGTGCGAATTCAGTGGACACGGCGCAAGGGCTCCCCGTTTGACGTCGTCATCACACCTTGAAGCCGGCGACCGAACTGCGCAGCTCTGCGGCGAGCTTGGTCAGCTGGCCGATCGACACGTTGGTCTGCTTGGTGCCTTCGGTCGTCTCCTCCGAGATGCGAAGGATCCCCTGCATGCCCCGGGTGACCTCGTTCACCGATTCCGACTGCGTCTGCGTCTGCGCGGAGATCTGGCCGATCAGCTCGGCGAGCTCGCGCGACACGCGCTGGATCTCGGCAAGCGCCTGGCCTGCAGCGTCGGACAGCTTCGCGCCCTCGACCACGCCCACGGTCGACTTCTCCATCGCAGCGACCGCATCCTGCGTGTCGGCCTGAATCGTCTTCACGATCGCCTCGATCTGCTTGGTCGCCTCGCCGGAACGCTCGGCCAGCCGCTGCACTTCCTCGGCGACCACGGTGAAGCCGCGACCCGCCTCGCCCGCGGACGCCGCCTGGATTGCGGCGTTCAAGGCCAGCACGTTGGTCTGCTCGGTGATGTCGGAGATGAGCTCGACGATCTCGCCGATCTCGAGCGACGATTCGCCGAGGCGCTTGATGCGCTTCGACGTCTCCTGGATCTGCGTGCGTATGTCGTTCATCCCTGCGATCTGGTTCTGCACCGCATCCCCGCCCTTCTCGGCGGCTGCGAGCTGCACGTTGGCGACCTTCGCCGACTGCGCGGCGCTATCGGCGACTTCGTTGATCGACTGCGCCATCGTCACCACCGACGCCGATGCCTGCTGGATCTCGCGGTTCTGGTTCTGCGACGCCTCGAACAGCCGGTTGGAGATCGCCTGGGTCTCCTGGGTCGCCTTGGTCACCTGGTCCGTTGCGGAATTGATGCCGCGCACCAGCGTGCGCAGCTCCTCGATCGTGAAATTGATCGAGTCGGCGATTGCGCCGGTCACGTCCTCGGTCACCGAGGCCTGCACGGTGAGGTCGCCGTCGGCCAGGTTCCCCATCTCGTTCAGCAGCCGGAGAATCGCCTCCTGGTTGCGCTTGTTCTCGTGCTCGCTCTCCTGCGCCCGCGCGCGGACGTCGTCGAGGAACGCCTTTGCAATCAGAGCGAGGCTCCCGAGCGCAACGAGGGCGAAGAGGATCGCGAGGCCCAGCGACAGCGCGCGCGACCGCCCCCCTGACTGGTAGGTATCCGCGAGTTGCGTCGCGTCGGTCAGCAGCGGCTCGGCCTCGCCGTTGATGCTGCGCGCAGCCTGCTTGGCGACGACCAGGTTCTTCATGCTCGCCTGGATCGCGTTGACGCCTGCCTCGTAGGCTCCGAAACGCTTGCCGAGGTCGACGAGCGTCGCGCGCAGGTCATCCGAGCGCGCCGCGTTGAGCTTCGGCGCGTCGCTGCCCGCGGAGAGCCCGCTCAAGACGTCGCGAAACGTGGCCGCGTCCTTGCCGAGCAGGAAGGCCATCTCGGGATCGATCTCGTCGGCCGAGGCCAGCATGCTGGCGTTCTTGGCGATCCGCTGCGACAGCATCGCAAGCTGGTTCGCATTCTCGACTTCGCGCGCCGATCCGCCCGCCTGTCCGATCTGCTGCGCGGCTTTCTGCGCAAGCTCTAGCAACCCGCTGTTGCCACGGCTGATGGCGCTCAAGCCACTGGCGAGCGACGTCAGGCTGCGCTCGTTCTCGACGAGCTGCTTCGCCGCGGCATCCACGCGCTGCCAGCGTGCCTGCAGCGATTTCAACGTCTCGACGGCCGCCGGGTTCTGCGTCGCATCGAGCACCGCGCCCTTGAGCGTGCCGCCGCCGACCAGCGCGTCGAGGTCCGTCTTGAAGCGTTCGCGGCTGTCGCGCACGGCCGCGTAGGCATTCGCCTGCCCCTGTGCCGCGAGCGCCGCGCCGCGCGCGAGACGCTGCGACAGCATCTGCATTTCGGTCGCGGTCGACGCGCGCAGCTCCTGCTGCGACGCCGCATGATTGTCGAGGTAGAGCATGAACGCCGCGAGCGCGACGAACAGCAGCGCCAGCAGGCCGAGGATCTGGAACTGCCTGACGACCGGGAGGTTGCCGATGACCGGAAGCTTCGCCGGCACCGGCGCGGCATTCGCCGCGACGCGCAGCTGGTCCATGACCGACATCGACGCCAGCGGATCGTAAGGCTCGGTCGAAGAAGCAACCATCCTGACCTGCGTCGTCGGCGGGTCGAAGTCGATGTTCTCGGCCGGCGGTGCTTCGGCGCCGAACAGCCTGGGCATTCTCAGTGCCATAGATCCTCCGGATTTGTCCTCGGGCCCGGCACGGCCGGACCCGGGCCCTCAGGCGCCACTCAGGTGCTGACCTGCAGGAACGCAGGGTCACGCGCGAGGGCGCCGAGATCGATTTCCTGCCAGGCGTCGCCTTCGGCATCGGCCCAGCGCTGTGCATGCCATTCAGGTGCGCCCTCCAGCGGCGGCACCGCCGAGAGCTCGGCGAGATTGCGCAGACCTGCCACGCGCTCGACGACGATCCCGGCGTTCAACTCGCCCGTGCGTGGGCCGAGCAGGATCAGGCGGGCGAGCCCGCCGCTCGCCACCGGCTGGTGCCCGAGGAAAGCGGCGAAGTCGATGACGCTGTACAGACTCCCCCGAACGTTCGCGAGCCCCAGGAACCAGCTCCGCGTCATCGGAACCTTCACGATCTGGGGCACGGCAATCACCTCGCCGGCATCCGCCAGTCGCACCAGCCAGCGCCCACCCGCGCAGCTCAGGGCGAGACGCGACGACTCGACCTGCGCTGCGGTCTTGGTCGCGAGCCGGGTCGCGAGCTCCTGCTGGAACGAGCGCAGGTCGAGGCGGGCGGCGCGGGTCATGTCGGGTGTGCGCGAGAGGGATCAGCCGAGCGAGGTGATCTTCGCCAGCAGTTCCTCGCGAACGACGGGCTTGATGACGTAGTCGCGGGCGCCCTGGCGCAACCCCCAGATCTTGTCCGTCTCCTGGCTCTTGGACGTGCACATGATGACCGGAATCGACCGGGTCTCGGGATCGCGGCTGATCGCGCGCGTCGCCTGGAAGCCGTTCAGTCCGGGCATCACCACGTCCATCAGGATCAGGTCGGGCTTGACGCTGCGCGCCTTCGCGATCGCATCCTCGCCGTTGTCGGTTGCCAGGACTTCGTAGCCGGCCTTCGTCAGCATGTCCTGCAGCACATGACGCTCGGTCGGGGAATCGTCGACGATCAGGATCTTTCGAATGCTGCTCATGGGGCCTGCCTTCCGTTCGGCTTCGAACCGGGCCTGTGCCACGACGGCGCGCGCAGTGATGGGATCGCTCATTGGGGGACCTGCCTGGTCATGCAGCCGCCGCGCTGCAGTGGGCTGCCACGGCCTTCAGCAGGCTCTCCTTGGTGAACGGCTTGGTCAGGTACTGGTCCGACCCGACCATCCGGCCGCGGGCGCGGTCGAACAGTCCATCCTTCGAGGAAAGCATGATCACGGGCATCGTGTGGAAACGGTTGTTCTTCTTGATCAGCGCGCAGGTCTGGTAGCCGTCGAGCCGCGGCATCATGATGTCGACGAACACCAGGTCCGGCTGGTGGTCGGCGATCTTCGCCAGCGCGTCGAAACCGTCCTCGGCCAGGATGACGGTGCATCCGGCCTGGAGCAGGAAGATCTCGGCACTGCGGCGAATGGTGTTCGAGTCATCGATCACCATCACCTTGATGCCCTGCAACGGGTTACGGCCCGACGTTTCGGTTGCCATTCGCTTCTCGCGGCTTGGTCGTGCGGTCTTCGCACCGCATGGGACCTGAGCCGAGTCTGCCATGGCTCAAGCGGGTTGACTAGAGCATAAACCTTGCCGGAATAGGCGGGGAAACGCGAATCCGACAGAAACGCAACAGGAACGACAAATTTCCCGGGGCGGCGCTGACGCGGGGCGGCAGGGTTTGCCGCAGCGCGGCGGGTGCCGGGCCGCTCGGTCAGCGGCCGAGAAACATCCGGTACGCCGGGTTCGCCGATTCGTCGACGTTATCGTAGCCGAGACGGTCGAGAAACTGCCGAAACTTGGCGTCGTCGCGCGGCGGGACCTGCATGCCGACCAGAACGCGGCCGTAATCCGCGCCGTGGTTGCGGTAGTGGAACAGGCTGATGTTCCAGCCCGCGCTCATGCTGCTGAGGAACCGCATCAGCGCACCTGGCCGCTCGGGGAACTCGAATCGGTAGAGGATCTCGTGCTCGGCCGCGGGTGCATGCCCGCCGACGAGGTGGCGCACATGGAGCTTCGCCATCTCGTTGTCCGACAGGTCGTAGGCCTCGATGTGCATCCGCTCGAGCGCGGCAAGCAGCTGCTCGGTCTCCTGTCGGTTCGCGACCTCCAGACCCACGAACAGGTGGGCAGTCTTCGGATCGGCGTAGCGGTAGTTGAATTCGGTGATCGAGCGCTTGCCGAGGAGCTCGCAGAATTCGCGGAAGCTGCCCGGCCGCTCGGGTATCGACACCGCGATGATCGCCTCGCGCTTTTCGCCCAGCTCCGCGCGCTCGGCCACGAACCGCAGGCGGTCGAAGTTCATGTTCGCGCCGCAGGCGATCGCCGCGTACGTCCTGTCCGCGGTGCGCTCGCGCTCGACCCAGGCCTTGACGCCGGCAATCGACAAGGCGCCCGCGGGCTCGAGGATCGAGCGGGTGTCCTCGAAGACGTCCTTCAGCGCCGCGCAGATCGCGTCGGTGTCGACCAGGACGATGTCGTCGACGTATTTCCTGGCCAGCCGGAAGGTCTCCCTGCCCACCTGGCGCACGGCGACGCCGTCGGCGAACAGGCCCACGTGCGGCAGGCGCACCCGGCGCCCGGCCGCGAGCGAGCGCGCCATTGCATCCGAATCCTCGGGTTGCACGCCGATGATCTTCACCTCGGGCCGCACGCGCTTGACGTAGGCGGCAATGCCGCTCACCAGTCCCCCGCCGCCGATCGCGACGAAGATCGCGTCGAGCGGTGCCTGCCACTGGCGCAGGATCTCCATGCCGATGGTTCCCTGGCCGGCGATGACATCGGGGTCGTCGTACGGATGCACGAAGGTCGCACCCGAGCGCTTCTGCAGCGCCTGCGCCTTGTCGTAGGCATCCGAGTACGAGTCCCCGTGCAGCACGACCTTCGCGCCGCGCGCCTCGACGGCGGCAATCTTGATGTGCGGTGTGGTCACCGGCATCACGATCGTCGCCGTGCAGCCCAGCCTCTGCGCCGCCAGCGCGACTCCCTGCGCGTGGTTGCCGGCCGATGCCGCAATGACGCCCTTGGTGCGCTCGGCGCTGGAGAGCTGCGCCATCTTGTTGTACGCGCCGCGCAGCTTGAACGAGAACACGCACTGCTGGTCCTCGCGCTTCAGCAGCACCCGGTTGCCGAGCCTGCGCGACAGCGTGGGCGCGAGCTCGAGCGGAGTCTCGACGGCGACGTCATAGACCTTGGCGGTCAGGATCTTCTGCAGGTAATCGACAGCCATCGGATGGGGCGCGCCGACGCGGGCGGGCAAATCCGGAAGCCTAGCAGACCGCAGCCGCAGCCGCGGGGGTGACTGCAAAGGCGGAAACTAGGAATGGCAGTGCGCGGTCTCCCGGGGCCCCGCACCCGCGCAACTGCGCGATGCCCGCAGGCGCCTGGCCAGGGTGGCGAGGATGCGCTGGGCGGCGGCCTGGGCCTCGGGCGAGATGCCGAAGCAGCGCGAGGGGTCGCCGGATTCGTCGATTTCGGCCAGCGTCTGGCCGGCGGCAACCCGTCCGCCGCGTGCCGTCAGCCCGCGCAGCACCCCGGCCACCGGCGCATGCACGGCGACGCCGGAAATCTCGCCCAGGTGCTCGCCGACCTCGACACGCTCGGCGATGCGGTGCCGGGTGAGGAAGCGCCCGGAATGCGCCGCGTCGACTCTGGGCGCGGACGAAGGCATGCGCGCGATCGCGCGGCTGTCGACGAACGCGATCGGCTGCAGCGCGACGGCGATGCCGTGCAGCGACCATGTCGTCGCGGCGATCGTGTCGCCGCGATCGAGCACGGCCGGGATGCTCTTGACCGAAGCGCAGAAGCACGCGTCGACGTCGGCGAGCGTTGCGCCGCCGACATACCATGCGTCGGCGTACGACATGCCGCGCCTCGGCCACGGCGGATCGGCCGCGTCGATCAACACGACCGCGGCACCGCCGACGTGCAATCCGCGCGCAATCGCCGATCCGACGTCGTCGCATCCGACGACGATGACGACTGGCCGATCATCGCAGCGTCCTTCAGCTTTCATGCAGCCGGCTCCCTCGCGCGCTCATCGAGACCGGGAGCGGTACCCGCAGCGGTCCGACCGCCGGATCATCCGGCTGGCACGCTACAAGGCGATGACAGGCGCCGCGTCCGGGCGGGTCGCCGCGCGGAGTCTTTCCATTGGGCGGCGGGACAGGCCGGGGTCGCCGCGCGCGGGGTCTTTCCATTGGGCGGCGGAACAGGCCGGGTCGCCGCGCCCGGAGTACGTGAACGCCGGCCTGCGGGTCCCGGTGCGCCATCGCTCGAGGACATCCTGCAGCGGGTGTTGCTGTCGGGCTCGCTCGCCGCACCACCCGCGACGGCCGGCACTCCCACGGGCGCGGCCGCTCCGCCCTGCCCCCGCCGCCCCCACGGGTCAGTGCCGATTCGAGATCAGGACCGGTCT
>DATIQL010000169.1:0-1905 GCA_035470905.1 Casimicrobiaceae bacterium | reverse complement strand
CGGGCGTCCTGTCGATGGGCGGCGTCGTCGAGCAGCAGCTGACCCGCGCGATCGCGGCGCTGGAGAAGGAGGACGACGCGCAGCTGCTCGACGCCGTCGGCGAGAACGAGGCGGCGATCAACAACCTGCAGATCTCGATCGACCAGCAGTGCGCGCAGATCATCGCGAGGCGCCAGCCGGCCGCAGTGGACCTGCGGATGATCCTGACCGTCAGCAAGATCGTCAACGATCTCGAGCGCATCGGCGACGAAGTCAAGAAGATCGCGTACAAGGCTGCGGAGACCTACGGCAACGCCCGGATTGCGCGCGTGCGCTATTACGACGCGACGCAGGCGCTGGCGAACGCGATGTCGATGCTGAGGCTCGCGCTCGACGCGTTCGCGCGACTCGACGTCGCAGCCGCCGCCGAGGTCATCGATCGCGACACCGCGATCGACGCGGCGTTCGCGTCGATCCTGCGCCAGCTGGTCAGCTACATGATGGAAGACCCGCGAACGATCACGCCGGCGCTGGAGATCGTGTTCATCGCCAAGTCGATCGAGCGCATCGGCGACCATGCGAAGAACATCGCCGAGGCCGTGGTCCAGGTCGTGAAAGGCAAGGACGTGCGGCACGCGTCGGCACAGGAGATCCGTGCGGAGATCGCCGAGCCATGATGCCGACGATCCTGGTCGTCGAGGACGAGCCTGCGATCGTAGAGCTGCTGAAGGTCAACCTCGCGGACGCCGGCTACGGCGTGAAGACGGCGGCCGACGCCGAGTCCGCGCAGGCGGCGCTCAGGGCCGCGCTGCCCGACCTCGTGCTCCTCGACTGGATGCTGCCGGGTCAGTCCGGTCTTGCGCTGGCGAAGGAGCTGCGCGGCAATCCCCGCACGCGCGAGCTGCCGATCATCATGGTCACCGCGCGTTCCGGCGAGGCGGACAAGGTGGCGGGACTGGAGGCCTGGGTCGACGACTACGTGACCAAGCCCTTCAGCCCGCGCGAGCTGAAGGCGCGCATCAAGTCGGTGCTTCGCAGGCGGGCGCCGGAGGCGGCCCAGGAGCCCCTCGAGGCCGGCAGCCTGAGGCTCGACCCGGTGACGCAGCGGGTGAGCGTCTCGGGCCGCGAGGTGCCGCTCGGGCCAACTGAATTCCGCCTGCTGCGCTTCATGCTGGCGCGCCCCGAGCGCGTGCACAGCCGCGCGCAGCTGCTCGACATGGTGTGGGGCGACCACGTCTACATCGAGGAGCGCACCGTCGACGTCCATATCCGGAGGCTGCGCGTCGCGCTCGAGCCGTTAGGCGCGGACAAGCTGATCGAGACCGTGCGCGGCAGCGGATACCGGCTGGCAGCACCGCGATGAAGGCGCGAATCCGCGGATGAGCGCAGGCGCCTGGCGATGAGATCGGTCGTCCGCCGGGGCCTGGTGGCACCGGGCGTCGTCGCCGCCCTGACCCTCGCGTCCCTCGTTGTCGCCGGCAGCGCCGTGGCGCTCGCCGTCCTCGCCGTCGGCGCGGCTGCGATCATCGGTGATCACCTCCGGCACCTCGACCAGATCACGCAGTGGGCCGGCGGTGAGCTCGACGCGCAGGTGCCGCACGGGCGCGGTGCCTGGATCACGACGTTCGCCGCGATCCACCGCCGCGCGCGCCAGCGCGCGGCCCACGAGCGCGACCTGCGGCAGGTCATCGAGCGCTTCCAGCAGGTGGCCGCGGCGATGCCCGACGGCATCGTGGTCCTCGACGCGGGCAACCGGATCGACTGGGCCAATCCGCGCGCGCAGGCGCAGCTCGGTCTCGACCTGGCGCACGACCGCGGGCAGCCGATCGTCAATCTGGTGAGGCAACCAGAATTCCTGCGCTACCTCGAGACCAGGGATTACGGCGGTTCGATCGTCGTCGCGTCTAGCCGCGATGCCGGCCGCAT
>DATIQL010000168.1:0-11361 GCA_035470905.1 Casimicrobiaceae bacterium | reverse complement strand
TTCCTTCTCGAAGTAGGCGACAAGCTTGTCGGTGTCGGTCGACTTGGTCTCGTTCATGGCCTGCGCCATCATCTTCAACGACACATATTCGATCCAGGCATGATTCTCCGGCGGCTTGCCGTACTTCTTGATGAAGTTCGTGACAAAGGCTTTCGAGTTCGGAACGTCTGAGGTGTGATACCAGACCGTCGGCCAGGTCCCGCTCAGGTTACCGTCGCCGGCGGCCCAGGCGTCGGCGGTGTTCAGATTGAAGCCGACGATCGGGTACTTGAGGCCGTATTCCGCGTACTGCTTGAGGAAGGTCGTCACCTGGTTGCCGGCGAGGTTCGAGCACACCACGTCGGGCTTGGCCTGGCGGATCTTCAGCAAGTACGGGCTGAAGTCGGTCACGTCGGTGGCGATCAGTTCGTCGCCGACCAGCGTGCCCTGGTGCGCGCCGATGAACGCCTTGGCGGCCTTCAGCAGATCGTGGCCGAACACGTAGTCGGCAGTCAGGGTGAAGAGCTTCTTGTTCTGGATCATGTTGTCGCGGACGAGCGCGGTGCCCACGCCCTTGACGTTGGCCGTGGTGCTGGTGTCCATGTGGAACATGAACCGATTGCAGCTCTTGCCGCGCAGCGCGTCGGAGCGTGCGCCGGTGCTGAAGAACAGCTTCTGGTTGCGCCCGGCGACCTGTGAGATCGTCAGCGCCGAGGCCGAATTGATCTCGCCCAGCAGCAGGACCACCTTGTCCTGCTCGAGCAGGCGCTGCGCCTTGGTCGAGGCGACCGACGGATTGACCGAGTCCTCGGCTATCAGGTCGACTTCGCGGCCCATGATGCCGCCGGCCTTGTTGACCTCCTCCAGCGCCAGGTTGACACCGAGGCGCGCGTAGCCGCCCACGGTGCCGAGGAACCCCGACAGCGGCGTCAGATGGCCGATCTTGATCTTGTCCGACTGGGCCCGCACGATCGCCGGGAATCCCAGCACCGACGCGCCGGCAACGGCCGCGCCGGCCTTCAGTACGGTCCTGCGCCCCGAGGACTCCAGTCCTTCGGCGCCGCCCTTCGTCTCGCTAGCCATGCCTCTCCTCCTTCGTTGGTCCAGTGCGGCCGGTTCAGGTGCGATGCGGATGCATCACACCGCCGGCTCGTCGTCGGCCGGGGTCGTCACCACGAGGAAGACGAGTCCGACGAGTCCGGAATTGGTGAAACTGTGGCGCACCCCCGGCGGCACGTAGACGTAATCGTGCGGCCCCATCAGGTGCGGGGTGTCGTCGAGCGTCAGCACGCCGTTGCCCTCGAGCACGTAGTAGATCTGCTCCTGCACCTTGTGGACGTGCTCCTGCACGTAAGCATTGGGCGCGTAGCGCGAGATGCGGAAATCGATGCGCTCGGAACCCGAGTTGCCGGGGCCGACCAGCGCCTTGGACAGCGCACCGCCGAAGTGTCCGGGGAACTCCTGCCATGGCACGCGCAGCATCTTCTCGACGAACGCCGGCCCGAGCCCGGCAGATTTCGACGGGGACCTGCTTCGGGTGGATTTGCGTGGCATCGGCGAACTCGCGGCAGTCTGCGTTGCGCAGTCTAGGCAGCGGCGGCAGCGCCGGAAAATACTGTTTTCCGAGATAGGGTATAAGTACGGCTTATCGCCACCGACCGGCCCGCGGAGGGACTTTTTTTGGATATCCGGCAGCTGCGGTATTTCACCGAGATCGTCGAAAGCGGGAGCCTTTCCAAGGCGTCGCGGCAGCTCTTCATCGCCCAGCCCGCGCTGAGCCAGCAACTGTCCAAGCTCGAGGACGAGGTCGGGCGCCCGCTGCTGAAGCGCTCGTCCCGGGGCGTCGCCCCCACCGAGAACGGGCTTGCCCTCTACCATCATGCCCGGTTCATGCTGCGCCAGCTCGACCAGGCGATGTCGATCGCGCGCCAGGAGTCCGGCGCCGTCCACGGCATGGTATCGGTCGGCCTGCCGGCAACGACGGTCCTGGCACTCGGCCTGCCGCTGGTCCGCCGGGTGCGCGAGCGCTATCCCAGCATCCTGCTCAACGTCGTCGAGGGCATGAGCGGCCACCTCGGCCAGATGATGCGCCTGGGGCAGCTCGACCTGGCGGTGCTCTTCAGCAGCAATGTCGCTCCCGACGTGTCGATCGACGTGCTGCTCGAGGAAGAGCTTTTCGTCATCCTGCGCCAGGACAGCAAGCTGGTGCCGCCGCGGCGGACGAGCCTGACGCTCGCCGAAGCCGCGGCACTGCCGTTGATCCTGCCCACGGGCGAGCACGGCCTGCGCCGGCGGATCGCCGCCGAGTTCGAGCAGCGCAACCTGTCGGCCCATGTCGTCGCCGAGATCGATTCGCTGTCGCTGTTGATGAGCTGCGTCTACGACGGCATCGGCGCGACGATCAAGCCGATGGCCGCGATCGTCCTCGAAGGCCAGCGCGGTCGGAAATGGCGCGCGCTGCCCATTTCCGACGCCCGGCTGATCCGCCGCAACTACCTGTACTCGCTCGCCCCGAAACGCCTGTCGACCGCTGCCGCGGTCGTCGCCTCCGAGTTGCGCGAGACCGCGCTCGAGCTGGTCGAATCCGGCGCATGGTCCGGGGTCGAGGCGGTCGCTCCCGCGCACGCCTGAAACGATGAACGCGGAGCGGCGGGCCCGCGGCGTCGGAGGTTACGCCGCGAGCCCGCCTTCCGCCGGCTGCAAACCGCTTTCCGTCAGTCGTCGCTCATCCCCGAGCCGGGGAAGAACGGCAGGGTGCGCACGCGAACGCCGGTGAGGCGCGCGTAGGCATTGGCCAGCGCCGGTGCGAGCGGCGGAACGCCGGGCTCGCCGATGCCGCTGGGCGGATTCGTGCTCTTGATGATCTGCACGGTGATCTGCGGCATGTCGTTGATCTTCATCATCCGGTAGCGGTTGAAGTTCAGCTGCGCCGCCTTCCCGGCCGCGAAGGTCATCTCGCCCCACAGCGCGGCGTTCATCGCATGGACGATGCCGCCCTGCATCTGCGCCTCGACCGAGTTGGGGTTGATCACCGTGCCGCAGTCGACGACACAGGCGATGCGGTTGACCTTGATCGATCCGCTCACCGGCTGCGAGATGTCGACGACCTGCGCGACCCAGGTGCCGAAGGATTCGGCGATCGCCACCCCCCAGGCATGTCCCGCGGGCAGCGAGTTGCGCCATGACAGACTCAGCGAGTCGGCCGCCTGCAGGACGGCGAGCGCGCGCGCGTCGGTCATGTTGGCGTAGCGGAACTGGAAGGGATCGGCCCCCGCCGCGCGTGCGAGCTCGTCGATCATGCTCTCGACGGCGAAAGCATTGATCGACGATCCGACCGAGCGCCAGAAACCGACCGGGATGCCCGCGGGCAGCGGCACCCACTCGACGATGTGCGTGCCGAGGTCGTACGGCAGGTCGGTCGAGCCCTCGGTCGCCTGCGAGTCGACCGCGCCGGGCGGCAGCCAACCGCGCTGGCCGAGGATCGCCTGCGAGACATTGCGGTAGGACCACGCGGCGATCTTTCCGGAAGCGAGCTTGGCCTTGACGTTCACCAGTGCGAACGGGCGATACTGGTCGTGTGCGAAATCCTCCTCGCGGCGCCAGGTGAGCTTGACCGGCTTCTTGACGGCAATGGCCACCTGCACGGCCTGGCTCACGTAGTCCTGCTCGATCTTGCGTCCGAGGCCGCCGCCGAGGAGCGTCGTGTGCACGGTGATCTGGGACGCGGGAAGGCCGGTCAGGCCCGCAGCGGTCGCCTGCGTCCACGCGGCGGCCTGGGTCGGCGCCCAGATCTCGCAGCTTTGCGCGACGCCGGTCGACGACCAGACGATGTTGACCGCGCAGCTCACGACCTCCATCGTCGCGTGCGCGAGGTAGGGCAGCGTGTAGGTCGCGTCGATGGTCGGCGTTCCCAGCGCGGCCTTGACCGTCGGCTCGATCGCCGAGGCGTAGGCCGCGGGCGTGGTACCCGCTGGCGCGACCGGCTCCGCGCAGAGGGCCTGGCCGCTCGCCATCAGGCCCTGTGCCTGCGAGAGGATCGCCGCGCTGTCGACGCCCGCGGTCGACGCAGGCATCTTCCAGCTGACCGACAGGCCGTTCGCCAGGTTCATCGCCAGCCAGGTGTTGCTGGCGACGACGGCAACCGCGTTGACCGTGCCCGCAGTGACCGCGCCGCGGGTGTCCGAAGCCTTGCAGGGAACGACAGCGATGGCACCCGAGGGCGTGGCCGGCGTGCTCGCGAGCGTGCCGCCGATGACCGGACAATGCTTGATCGCCGCGAACACCATGTTCGGCATCCAGGTGTCGATGCCGTATTTGGCGCTGCCGTCGACCTTGGACGGGATGTCGACCCGCGGCACCGGCTGGCCGATCAGCCGGAAGCTGCCGGGGTCGGTGAGGCGCAGGTCGGCGGGAACCGTCTGCGATGCGGCGAGGGTCGCGAGCGCGCTGTACGGCCAGCTCGTCACCGCGTGCGAGACCGGGTTCGTGTAGACGACCGTCGCGCTCTTTGCCGCGTAGTTGCCGCGGTTGGCGTCGCCGGTCTTGGTCATTGCCGCGGCGATCAGCAGCTCGCGCGCGGCGGCGGCGGCGTTGCGCAGCGTGACATAGCGCCGGCTGACCGCGCTGCTGCCACCGGTCAGGTAGGACACGATCGGGTCGACGCCCGCCTGCTTCACGGTGACCTGGTTCCAGTCGACCATCAGCTCCTCGGCGAGGATCTGCGCGAGCCCACTCATCGCGCCCTGTCCCATCTCGGAGCCGCCGAACCACAGGACGATGGAGCCGTCCGTTCCCACGTGCACGTAGGCGTTGGCGAGCTGCTGCGCCGTCGGCGGCGTCGCCGCGGCCTGGACGGCAGCGCTGCGACCGACCAGCGGCATCGCGAAGGCGACGACCAGGCCCTTGGCGCCGATGGTCAGGAAACCGCGGCGGTCCATTGCAGGCGCACTCGCGCCTGCGAGAATTTCAGCTGGCAATGTCATGGCTTCTCTCCGGCTCACAGGCCCTGGACCGCGTCCTTGATTCGCGAATACGTCCCGCAGACGCAGACGTTGCTCATTTCGGAGAGGATCTCCGTCCCGTGATGGCCCGCCTGCATCGCGCCGGCGCAGGCCATGATCATTCCGGACTGGCAGTAGCCGCACTGCGGGACCTGATGCGCGATCCAGGCTTTCTGGGCCGGATGGCTGCGGTCGGGCGACAGACCTTCGATGGTCACGACGTTCTTGCCCGCGGCCGACGAAACGTCCATGTCACAGGATTTTTCCGGCTGGCCGTCCACCAGCACCGTGCAGGCGCCGCAGATCTCGATCCCGCAGCCGTACTTGGTGCCGGTCAGTCCGAGGACGTCGCGCAACACCCACAGCAGTGGCGTTTCGCCGGCCACGTTCACGCTGTAGCTCTTTCCATTGACATTGAGTGCGTACATTGCCTGTTCCCCTTGAGCTGCACAAAGTGCGTATGCGAATGTCATACATTGCCATGCTGTCGTCATATTTTTCCGACGAACGGTCGGCAGCCGCGGCAGCCGCGGCGGGCGATGCGGATGAGACTGCGGTGCTGCACGGCTGCAGCACGCCTGCGGAACGCCTGCGGCACGGCTGTGGCGCGGCTGTGGCGCGGCTGTGGCGCGGCTGTGGCGCGGCTGCTGAGCGGCCGCCGCAGCGGAGGGACGGCCGGCGGGACTGTGCCGGGCGCGAGCGTGCGCGACGGCTGTCGCGGGTGGCGCGGCCAGCGAGCCCGTCGACTCCGGCTGGAATCCAGCGTCCTCGAGCGCAGCCGCGCCGGGACCCGCAAGCCGGCGTTTGCGCACTTCGAGCGCGCAGGCGCAGCCCCGCCAGCCGTCTCTCCGCTGCGCCCGCGCGTGTGAACGCGTGTGAACGCGTGTGAACGCGTGTGAGCGCTTGCGGACGCGCGCGACCGCGCGTGGACCCGGCGCGCGGCGAATCAGCTGGTGACGAGCTTGCGGTGCGCTTGCACGCTCATCAGGATGCCGAGCCCGATGAACAGCGAGATCAGGGCGGTTCCGCCGTACGACACCAGGGGCAGGGGAACGCCGACCACCGGGAGCAGCCCGCTCACCATCGCCATGTTGACGAACGCATAGGTGAAGAACATCAGGGTGATGGCGCCGCCGAGCAGGCGGGCGAACATCGTCGACGCGTTGGCGGTGATCACCATTGCGCGGCCGATCAGCAGCAGGTAGAGGAGGAGCAGCACGATGTTCCCGATCAATCCGAATTCCTCGCCGAACACCGCGAAGATGAAATCGGTGTGGCGCTCCGGGAGGAAGTCGAGGTGCGTCTGGGTTCCGTTCAGCCAGCCCTTGCCGACGATGCCACCCGAGCCCAGCGCGATCGACGCCTGCATCGAGTGATAACCCGCGCCCAGCGGATCGCGCGACGGATCGAGGAAGGTGAGGATGCGCGTGCGCTGGTAACCGTGCAGGTGGGTCCAGACCAGCGGGCCGACGGCGGCGGCTGCGAGCAGGAGGCCGACGATGACGCGCCAGGACAGGCCGGCGAGGTACAGCACGTAGAAGCCCGACACGCCGATCAGCAGTGCCGTGCCCAGGTCGGGCTGGCGCTTGATCAGGTACACCGGCACGACGATCAGCACCGCGGCGAATGCGAAATCGCGCCACCGCAGGCGGCCCTCGAATTTCTGGAAGTACCAGGCGAGCATCAGCGGCAGCGCGATCTTCATCAGCTCGGAGGGCTGGAATCGCGCGACGCCGAGGTTCAGCCAGCGCCGCGAGCCGTTGACGACGACCCCGAACATCGCCACCGCGACCAGCAGCGTGACGGCAACGACGTACAGCGGCACGGCGCCGCGCGCGAGCGTCTGCGGGGGGATGTTCGCGAACAGCCACATCAGCGCGATCGCGAACGCGAAGCTCAGCAGCTGGTTGGTGACGCGGGCGACGCTTTCATCCGACGCCGAGAACAGCGTCACCAGACCCACGCCGACGATCGCGAGCGCGGCCGCGAAGAGCATGGTATCGATGCGCCGGGTCAGGACCTCCCAGCCGCGCTGGAGAACATTGCCGATCGGATTGCCCATCGTCAGTCGCTCGCGTCGGCCGGATTCTGCGGCGAGACCGGCGCCGGTCCCGGGGTGCTTTCGCCGAGCAGGTAGCGGTCGAACACCTTGCGCACGATCGGCGCCGCAGCCTCGGCCCCGAAGCCGCCGTTCTCGACCAGCACGGCAATTGCGATCCTCGGATGGTCGGCGGGCGCATAGGCCTCGTACCACGCGTGGTCGCGCAGCCGCTCGTCGACCCGGTGCGCCGAGTATTTCTCGCCCTTGAGCGAAAAGACCTGTGCCGTCCCGGTCTTGCCCGCGCTCACGTATTTCGCATCCTTGAACACGGCCGCGCTCGTGCCCTCCTTCGCCACGCCGACCAGCGCGTTCTTGACGACGGCGAGCTGGTCGGGGCGGACATCGAGCCGCGACGACGGCTCGCTGGCGATCCTGGTGATCGCGCCCGTCCTCGTATCCTGCACCGACTTGACGAGGTGCGGCGTGTAGCCGACGCCATCGTTGGCGAGTATCGCGATCGCGTGCGCGAGCTGGATCGGCGTGAACGCGTTGTAGCCCTGCCCGATGCCGGCGGAGATCGAGTCGCCGAGGTACCACTTGCGGGCGTCGTCGCGAAAGTTCTTGCCCGCGAAGCGCTGCCGCTTCCAGGCGCGCGACGGCAGCACGCCGGTCAGCTCGCCTTCGATGTCGATCCCCGTCTTCTGCCCGAAGCCGAGCTTCGCGAGGAAGCGCGCGGTGTCGTCGATGTCGGTCTCGCTCGCCAGCGTGTAGTAGTAGGTGTCGCAGGACTCGACCAGCGACTTGTACATGTCGACGACGCCGTGCCCGCCGGGCTTGTCGTCGCGGAACTTGTGCGACTGCCCCGGGATCTGGAAATAGCCGGGATCGAAGATCGTCTGGCCCGGCGTCCGCTTGCCCGAATGCAGCGCCGCCAGCGCGAGGTAGGGCTTGATCGTCGAGCCGGGCGGGTATGCGCCGCGCAGCGGCCGGTCGAGCAGCGGCTTGTCCGGTGACTCGTTCAGCTCCTGCCAGCTCGTGGAATCGATGCCGTCGACGAAAAGGTTCGGATCGAAGCCGGGCTTGGACACGAATGCCAGCACGTCCCCGTTGGTGGGATCGATCGCCACCAACGCCCCGCGCCGGTCGCCGAAGGCCGCCTCGGCCACCTGCTGCAGGCCGATGTCGATCGACAGCCTCAGGTTGTCGCCGGGGATCGGCGGCGTGCGCTTGAGCGTCCGCACCGCGCGCCCGTTGGCATCCACCTCGACGTCCTCGACACCGGTCGTACCGTGCAGCTCGCGCTCGTAGGACAGCTCGACGCCGGCCTTGCCGATGGTGTCGGTGCCCTTGTAGTCCGCCGTCTGGTCCCAGGAGGCGATGCGCTCGACGTCCTTGTCGTTGATGCGGCCGATATAGCCCAGCACGTGCGACGCGATCGCGCCGAACGGGTACTGCCGGAACAGCCGGGCCTTGATCTCGACACCCGGGAAGCGATAGCGGTTGACGGCGAAGCGCGCCACCTCCTCGTCGGACAGCCGGGTGCGCAGCGGCAGGCTCTCGAAATCCTTCGACTCGTCCATCAGCTTGCGGAACCGCTTGCGGTCGCGCGGCTGGATGTCGACGATGCGCGACAGCTCGTCGATCGTCCGGTCGAGATCCTTCACCCGCGACGGGGTGACCTCGAGCGAGTACCCGGAATAGCTCTGCGCAAGGACGACGCCGTTGCGGTCGGTGATGACGCCGCGGTTGGGCGGAATCGGCACGATCGCGATGCGGTTGGTCTCGGCGAGCGTCTCGAAATGCGCATGCTGGACCACCTGCAGGTAGAAGAAGCGCGCGAACAGCCCCGCGAAGGCGAAGGCCACGAACACCGCCGCGAGGGACAGCCGCCGCCTGAACCGGTGGAGTTCGCGCTCGGGATTGCGAAGCTCGGGCGAGCCGAAACCGCCGTTGCCATTGCGGCTGCGCCGCGACGAGAAGAGCTGCCGGCGGAACATCGTGGGTCTGCGCCTTCTAGCGCCGGGCGAGCGACCGCTGCGGGCGTTGCGGCGCCTGCAGCAGCACCGAGAGCAGCGGCCAGAGCAGCGCGCCGACCAGCGAGGGTGCGGCGTAGGTCCAGCGCGGCAGCGGCGCGCCGCCGACAAAACGGACCAGGAGCACCAGCAACGCGCACAGCACCAGCAGCACCGCGACCTGGACAGCCTGCTGCCACAGCGGAAAGCGCAGCACGCGGCGGCGGAAATATTCGGCCCCGTAGGCCAGCACCGCGTAGGCGAGCGCGTGCTGCCCGAACACCGTCGCGTCGGCGACGTCCATCAGCAGGCCGACGAGCCACGAAACCCCGACGCCGACCCGGCGCGGCTCGCGGATGCACCAGTACAGCAGCACCAGTGCGAGGAAGTCCGGGCGCAGCGCCATTGCGACCCCGGACAGCGGCGCGATGTTGGCGAGCAGCGCGAGCAGCAGCGACAGCGCGATGAACCACGGCTTTGCCGGCCGGAGGATTTCTTCCGGCGAGGCCGCTCCGAGCGACGCGACGTTGGGCAGCAGCACTCTCATCTCATCCGCGGCGAGCCTTGGGGTGGATGGCCTTCTTGACAGCATCGCCCTTGGTCGGTTCGTCGGGCCGCGCGGGCATCGCCCCCGGCCGTGCCAGCACCAGCAGGTACTCGCTCCGGTCGACGCCGGCGAGCGGCCTGCAGGCGATCCGTGCGAACATCTGGCCGGTGTCGCGGACCACGTCGGTGATCTCGGCAACGGCGAGCCCCGGCGGATACGTCCCGTCGATGCCCGAGGTCACGAGGCGGTCCCCGATCCGCAGGTCCGCCGTCGGGGCGGTGAAGCGCAACTCGGGCGCGCGCCCGGTGCCGTTGCCGAACATCACGCTGCGCGCCCCGCTGCGCTCGACCTTGACCGGCACGGCCTGGTCGCGGTCGGTGATCAGCGTCACTTCGGCCATGTACGGGAGCACGCGCGTGACCTGCCCGACCACCCCGGTTTCGTCGATGACGCCCTCGCCGGCCTCGATGCCCGCCCGCGAGCCCTTGTCGACGAACAGCTTCTGGGTGAACGGATCGCGGCCCGCGTAGAGAACCTGCACCGCCGTGGCGGCGCCGCCATATTGCTCGCGCAGGCCGAGCAGCGCCTTGAGTCGCGCGTTCTCCTGCCGGGCCAGCGCGTAACCCTGCGTCGCCGGCCCGCTGGCGACGAGCTCCTGCTTGAGGGTCGCGTTCTGGTCGGCCAGCTCCCGCTTGGATCCGAAATACTCCCCGACGTAGCCCAGGGCCGTGCCGGGCAGCAGCAGCGCCCGCTGCAGCGGATTGAGGACGGTGGCAGCGACCTGGCGGACGCTCTCGAGATAGCGGTAGCGCGTGTCGGTGAACAGCAGGACCAGCGAAAGCAGCCCGAAGAACGCGAGGCGCGCAAGCGGACTGGGGCCCCGGTTGAAGAAGGCGGGAGTATCGACCGGAATGGGACGCATCGCGCGGTGTAGGGCCGCTCCGCCCGGCGACGATCAGTCGCTCGTGAAGATTGTCTGCAGCTTCTCCATGTTCTCGAGCGCCTTGCCGCAGCCTCGCACGACGCAGGTGAGCGGATCATCGGCGACGATCACCGGGAGCCCGGTCTCTTCCATCAGCAGCCGGTCGACGTCGCGCAGCAGCGCACCCCCGCCGGTCAGCACCATGCCGCGCTCGGCGATGTCGGCGCCGAGCTCGGGCGGCGTACGCTCCAGCGCGCTCTTGACCGACGACACGATGCTGTTCAGCGGATCCGTCAGCGCCTCGAGGATCTCGTTGGACGACACGGTGAAGCTGCGCGGGATGCCCTCGGCGAGGTTGCGGCCCTTGACTTCCATCTCCTTGACCTCGGAGCCCGGGAATGCGGAGCCGATCGTCTTCTTGATCAGCTCGGCCGTCGTTTCGCCGATCAGCATCCCGTAATTGCGGCGGATGTAGTTGACGACCGCCTCGTCGAACTTGTCGCCGCCGACGCGCACCGAGCCGGCGTAGACCATGCCGCCCAGCGAGATGACGCCGACCTCGGTCGTTCCGCCGCCGATGTCCACGACCATCGATCCCGTCGCGTCGCCGACCGGCAGGTCGGCGCCGATCGCGGCAGCCATCTGCTCCTCGATCAGGAACACCTTCGACGCCCCGGCCCCCAGCGCCGACTCGCGGATGGCCTGGCGCTCGACCTGCGTCGATCCGCAGGGCACGCAGATGATGATGCGAGGACTCGGGGAGAACAGCCGCGAGTCGAGCACCTTCTTGATGAATTGCTTGAGCATCTGCTCGGTGACCGTGAAATCTGCGATGACGCCGTCTTTCATCGGCCGGATCG
>DATIQL010000167.1:0-1604 GCA_035470905.1 Casimicrobiaceae bacterium | reverse complement strand
AGTTTGACGACGCGGGCAATCGGGACGAGCGGCGGATAGAGCCCGCCGGTCCCCGAGCTGATGACGAGATCGCCGGGCCTGAACGGGTTGCGGCCGACTTCGAGCGGACGAACCTCGAGCGTCCCGTCGCCCCGTCCCTGGGCGATGATGGGGATGCCGTTTCGAAGGAGGCGCGCGGGAACGATGCTGGTGCGATCGGAGACGAGGAGCACGCGCGACGACAATTGGCCGACATCGATGATCCGCCCGACGAGCCCGTCGGCCGAGCGCACCGGCATTCCTTCGCGAACGCCGTCCCTCGAGCCCGCCGAGAGGATCGCAAAGCGCCGGGGGCTGTTGAACGAGGAGCCGACGATGCGTCCCGTTGCAACGGTCGACGGGGCATGTTCGCGAAGCTGAAGCGCGGCTTTCAGCTGCACATTTTCCTGCATGATGGCCTTGGCTTCGACCATCCGCTGGAGCATCGCGCGGTTCTCGCGCTTGAGCACGCCGTTCTGGCGCGCCGCGTCCCAATAATTATCGGCGCCCGTGACGAGCCCTTGCGCCGTTGTCGTCACTTCATGGAGCCCGGCCGCGACCGGCCCGGTGATGTCGAGCGCGGCGCCCCGGATCCCCTCGAAGGTCCTGGGCGCGACGAGCGAGACGGCGAGGAGGACGAGGCCGACGATGATCCCGGCAATGACGGCGATGAAGCTGAAGAACAGCCCGTATTGCGCTCGACGCGACCAGCCGGGGCGCGCGGTCGCCACCCGTTAGGACTCCGCTAGGCCGTCTGGAGGACGCCGCGGAACTGCTCTTCCTCCAGCGCACGGCCGGTTCCAAGCGCAACGCAGGTCAGCGGATCGTCGGCGACGGTGACGGGAAGGCCGGTCTCGTCGCGCAGCACCTCGTCGAGACCCTGGAGAAGCGCTCCGCCGCCGGTAAGGACGATGCCCTGGTCGCAGATGTCGGCGGCAAGCTCGGGCGCGGTATTTTCAAGCGCGATGCGGACGCCCTCGACGATCGTTCCGACGGGTTCCGACAAGGCTTCGGCGATCTGGCCCTGGTTGATCGAGATTTCCTTAGGGACGCCGTTGACGAGATCGCGGCCCTTGATGTGGACGGTCTTGCCAATGCCGTCGACGGGCGGCTTTGCGATCCCGACTTCCTTCTTGATGCGCTCGGCGGTGGCTTCGCCGATGAGGAGGTTGTGGTTGCGCCGGACGTAGGAGCTGATCGCTTCGTCCATCTTGTCGCCGCCAACCCTTACCGAGGTCGTATAGGCAAGGCCGCGGAGCGAGAGGACGGCGACCTCGGTGGTGCCGCCGCCGATGTCGACGACCATCGAGCCAATGGGCGCGGTGACCGGCATGTCGGCGCCGATCGCGGCCGCCATCGGCTCCTCGATCAGGTAGACGGCGCTCGCGCCGGCGTTGGAGGCGGCGTCGCGAATCGCGCGGCGCTCGACCGAGGTCGAGCCCGAAGGCACGCAGATCACGATTTCCGGGAAGCGCCAGGCGCGCATCTTGCCGCCATGCACCTTGTGGATGAAATGCTTGATCATCTGCTCGGCGACATCGATGTCGGCGATGACGCCGTCGCGAAGCGGCCGGATGGCCTCGATC
>DATIQL010000166.1:0-8406 GCA_035470905.1 Casimicrobiaceae bacterium | reverse complement strand
AGTCCGCAAGTATACTATTCGTCGCCGATCCCGGTCAATGTCGCCGTCGATCTTGCTCCCCGGACTGGCGGGGTGGATGTCGCGGTCGATTTTGCTCCCGGGACTGGCGGGTTTTGGGTCCCGGATGGGTCCAGGATGGTGCGCCGCACTACGGGGCGAATGGCCAAAAAAAAGGCGCGATCCTGAGGATCGCGCCGAGGATTCCACCATAGGAGGAGAATGGAGGAATGTGTCCGCGGTGCCGAAGGAGGAGGCGGCGGGGCCGCGAACAGTTCCAATGATTCCATATTGCGGCGCACAACGCAAGTCGGGCGAACAAGTTCTTGCCAATTCCTTTGCCAATCCGCAGCCAGTCGGTGGAGGCTGCATTGCGGCCAGTCGGTGGCCAGTCAGGTGGAATTCGAATGAAAACGCGGGTCAAGTGGGTCGAGGGCGTGTCTTTCGTCGCGGAAGCGGGCAGCGGCCACGCTGTGGTCGTCGATGGCGCGCCTGAAGCCGGCGGGCGAAATCTCGGAATGCGCCCGATGTAGCTGGTGCTCGCCGGCGCGGCATCGTGCACGGCGTTCGACGTCGTCTGGATCCTGAAGAAGGCGCGCCAGCCGGTCGCCGATTGCGTCGTCGAGGCGGAAGCCGAGCGCGCCCCGGTCGAGCCCAAGGTGTTCACCCGCATCCACCTGAAATACGTGATCGCGGGGCGCGGCCTCGACCCGCGCCAGGTCGAGCGCGCGGTCAAGCTGTCGAAGGAGAAATACTGCTCGGCGACGACGATGCTGGGGCGCGTCGCCGAGATCACCTACGAAGTGTCGATCGTCGAAGGCGATCGCGTGGAGCCGGCGCCGTCGGCGGTCTGAAGCGGCCGACCGCCCGGCGAGTCCGCCTCCAGGCGGCAAGCTCCCGTCAGGCCTGGTCCCGCAGCAGCCGGATGAGGCTCGACGTGTCCCAGCGCCCGCCGCCGAGGGCCTGGACACGCGAATACATCTGATCGACCAGCGCCGTCGCGGGCAGCGCGGCACCGTTGGCGCGCGCCTCGTCGAGGCAGATGCCGAGGTCCTTGCGCATCCAGTCGACGTCGAAGCCGAAATCGAACTTGTCGGCGACCATGGTCATGCCGCGGTTCTCCATCTGCCACGACTGCGCGGCGCCCTTGCTGATCACGTCGAGGACGAGCTCGGCGTCGAGGCCTGCGCGCTGCGCGAAATTGATGCCTTCCGACAGCGCCTGCACCAGCCCGGCGATGCAGATCTGATTGACCATCTTGGTGAGCTGGCCTGCACCGGGCCCGCCCATCAGCGTGACCGCGCGCCCGTAATGGGCGAGGACGTCCTTCGCCTGGTCGAAGGTCGCGGCATCGCCGCCGACCATGATCGTCAGCTTGCCGTTTTCGGCGCCGGATTGGCCGCCTGAGACCGGGGCATCGAGGAACGCGACGCCGCGGCTCGCCGCGGCCGCATGGACCTCGCGCGCAACTTTCGCGGAAGCGGTCGTGTGGTCGACGAGGATCGCGCCCTTGCGCATCGCCGTCAGCGCGCCGGTTGCGACCTCGCGCACGTCGTCGTCGTTACCCACGCACATCATGACGATGTCGGCGTCGCGCGCCGCGTCCGCCGGGGTGGCCGCCGGGTTTCCGCCATGTTGCGCGACCCATGCCGTCGCCTTCGCCGGCGTGCGGTTGAACACCGTCACCGCGTGACCGGCCTTGGCGAGGTGGGCCGCCATCGGATAGCCCATGACGCCCAGGCCCAGGAATGCAAGTTTCTTGCTGCTCATGTCGGCTCCATCATCGGTGGAATACCCGGGACCGATCGCGTCGATGCCGGGCTGGGGAAATCGTCGCCGGGCGTCACCCGAGCGATGCGCGCGCAGCCGCGATCGCCGCACGCACCTGGCGCGGCGCGGTGCCGCCCGGATGATCGCGACTCTGCACCGATCCCTCGAGGGTCAGCACCTGGAAGACGTCGGCGTCGATCAGGGGCGAGAACGCGCGCAGGTCGGCGAGCGGCAGGGCGGCGAGATCGCAGCGCCGCGCCTCGGCTTCGCGCACGGCGCGCGCGACCGCCTCGTGGGCATCGCGAAACGGCAGGCCCTTGCGCACCAGGTAATCGGCGAGGTCGGTCGCGGTTGCGAAGCCTTCGCTTGCGGCCTCGCGCATCCGTTCGACGTTCGCCGAGAGCCCCGTCGCGACCAGGTCGGTCATGATCGCCAGGGTGTCGGTCAGCGTGTCGACGGTGTCGAACAGCGGCTCCTTGTCCTCCTGGTTGTCCTTGTTGTAGGCGAGCGGCTGCGCCTTCATCAGCACCAGGAGCGCGGTCAGCGCGCCGATGACCCGTGCGCTCTTGCCTCGCACCAGCTCGGGCACGTCGGGATTCTTCTTCTGCGGCATGATCGAGCTGCCGGTGCAGAAGCGGTCGGACAGGGTGATGAAGCCGAAGCGGGGCGTCGACCACAGCACCAGCTCTTCGGCGAAGCGCGACAGGTGCACGCTGACGAGCGCGGCGGCGGCCTCGAATTCGATCGCGAAATCGCGGTCGGACACCGCGTCGATCGAATTCGGCGCGAGGCCCTCGAAGCCGAGCTCGCGCGCGACCCGGTCGCGGTCGATCGGGAAGCTCGTTCCGGCGAGCGCGGCGCTGCCCAGCGGCAGGCGGTTGACCCGGCGCCGGCAATCGGCGAAGCGCTCCATGTCGCGCGCGAACATCGCATCGTAGGCCATCAGGTAATGGCCGAAGGTGACCGGTTGCGCGACCTGCAGGTGGGTGAAACCGGGCATGATCGTGTCGGCATGCCTCTCGGCCAGGCCGAGCAGTGCACGCCGCAGAGCGGCGAGCTGCGCCGCGAGAGCGTCGATGGCGCCGCGCAGCCAGAGCCGCACGTCGGTCGCGACCTGGTCGTTGCGCGAGCGCGCCGTATGCAGCCGCTTGCCGGCGTCGCCGACCAGCTCAGTCAGGCGCTTTTCGACGCTGAAGTGGACGTCCTCGTTCTCGAGCTTCCACGCGAATTCGCCGCGCGCGATCTCGCCGGAAATCGTCGCCAGTCCGCGCTCGATGGCGTCGAGGTCGATTTTTGACAGGATTCCGGCCCCGGCGAGCATCCGCGCGTGGGCGAGCGAGCCCGCGATGTCGACAGCCGCGAGGCGCTGGTCGAACCCGATCGAGGCGTTGAAGCGCCGCATGCGCTCCGACATCGGTTCCGCGAAGCGGCCGGACCAGGTGCCGTGCTGCGGCAGCGCCGGCGTCGCCGCGGGTCCGCCCTGCGGTTGGGCATCGGTCGGCGGGGTCTGGGTGGTCATGATCGTTCCGGTGGGGCGGCATGCCGGTTGGCGACGGCTTGCCGGCAATTGGACGGGATTTCCCCGGACTTCGCCGCTGTCCGGCCGCGGCCGCCGGGACGCCCTGCGCTCCGCTCCCGATTCGGGGGCGCCGGGCTCCTGCACGGCCCGCTGCAGCCGACGCCATGCCACGACCCGGCATGATGATTGCATAATACGTCCGCTATGCCGCGGATTATAAAACAACCACCGGAATCGCCCGCGCTGCCGGATTTGCGCAATCTGGGCACGATCCTGCGCATTCTGCTGGGCGTCAACGCCGCCGCCCTGGTCATCGCGTTCGCGCGCGAACCGCGGGCGTGGGCGCTCGCCGACGAGTGGGCGATGCTGTCGGGCCTGGTCGAGCCGCAGCTCTTCGCCGAGCTCCTCATCCTCTGGATCATTGCGCCGTGGCTCACGCGCACCCGCGCTGCTGCGGCGGTCGCGGCGGTGACGGTGGTCACGCTCGCCGTGGGCATGGGGGTCCACCTGCTGATGCTGCGGCTTGCCGGTCAGCCGTTCACGCCACCGGTTCGGAACCTAGCCTTCGCGCTGCTCGCGCAATTCGTGCTGCTCGCCTATTTCCGGCTGCGCGCGCGCGCGCTGTCACCGGCGATCACCGAGGCGCGCCTGCAGGCGCTGCAGGCCCGGATACGCCCGCATTTCCTGTTCAACAGCATCACCGCGGTGCTGTCGCTTATCCGCAAGGAGCCGCGCCGCGCCGAGGCCGCGCTGGAGGACCTCGCGGAGCTGTTCCGCGTCCTGATGCGCGACAACCGGGATCTGGCGCCGCTCGCCGACGAGGTCGAGCTCTGCCGGCAGTACCTCGACCTCGAGCAGCTGCGCCTCGGCGACCGGCTGGTCGTCGACTGGAACGTCAAGAGCATGCCCGGCGATGCGCTGGTGCCCCCGCTGGTGCTGCAGCCGCTGCTCGAGAACGCCGTCTACCACGGCATCGAGCCGTCGAGCGAGCAGGGCGTGATCTCGATCAACATTTTCGGTTCGCGTGACCAGGTGCATGCGGTGCTGAAGAACCCCTACGTCGCCGACAGCGAACGGCATCGCGCCGGCAACAGGATGGCGATCGCCAATATCCGCGAGCGGCTGGCGCTGCATTTCGACGCCGAGGCGACTCTCGACTCGCGGGTGACGCGCGACGGCTACGAGGTTCACATCCGGATTCCCTACCGGGCGGCCACGGTCCCCGGCGCCGATGCCAACCGGGCCCGGCGCGAGCCCTATGTCGGGAACGAAAGCCAGAAGCGCGATGAGCCCCACGCCGGCGCCCGCAAGGCCGATGCGCCCCACGCCGACGGGCCCGGCCAGCCCCTGCGCCAGATCACCGCGCGCGACGGCACGCACACGCCGCCCGAGCCGCATCCGATTCGACCACTGCACGGCCTGCTGGCTGCCAGGGTGAGCCATGGATGAGTCCCCGCAAGCCGCACCGAACGAGCCTCCGTTGCGCGTCCTGATCGTCGACGACGAGGCGCCGGCAAGGCACCGGTTGCGCGAATTGCTCGATGACTGCGGGGCGGCCCTGCACCTCGCCGTCGTAGGCGAGGCCCAGAACGGACGCGAGGCGCTCGACATCCTCCATGCCGTCGCGGCCGATCTCGTCCTCACCGACATCCACATGCCGGAGATGGACGGCATCGAGCTGGCCCAGCATTTGCTACGGCTTCCACGGCCGCCGGTCGTGATCTTCACGACGGCGTTCCACGAACATGCGCTGGCCGCATTCGACGTCAACGCCGTGGATTACCTGGTCAAGCCGGTGCGGGTCCAGCGATTGCTCGCCGCATTGCAGAAGGTGCCGCGTTTGAAGCCCATGACCGTAGAAAAACTTGCCCAGCTGCCTGCATCGGCCCGACGCTTCCTGTCGGTCACCGAGCGCTCGCGCGTTGTCCTCGTCCCGCTCGACGAGATCATCTACCTCAAGGCCGAGCTCAAGTACATCACTATTCGCACCGCCCAGCGCGAGTACCTGCTCGAGGAGTCGCTCACCAGGCTCGAGCAGGAATTCGGCACGCGCTTCGTGCGCGTGCACCGCAATTGCCTGGTCGCCCGGGATTCCATCCGCGGATTCGAGCGGCGCGCCAACAACGACGGCGATGCGCACTGGGAAGTGCTGTTGCACGGGATTCCCGAGACCCTTCCGGTCTCGCGGCGGCAGCAATACGTGGTCCGCGAGATCGGCCGCGAAGTCGTGAACGGCGCTGCGGCCTGATCGCCGGCCAGGACCCGGGCCCGGGGTCGACCGGGGGCCCGGAGGCGGCGTCGCCGGGACGTGCACGGGCCCGAGCGAACGGACCGGAGGGAAGGGCGGCGTGGGGTACACTTCGCGCGGCTTCGCCGCTCCAGCCTTCGTCCATTTCACCCGCCGGAATTCCCGATGCGCACCTTGATCTGTGGATCCCTCGCCTTCGACACCATCATGGTGTTTCCGGACCGCTTCGGGCGGCACATCCTGCCCGAGCAGACGCACATGCTGTCGGTGGCATTCCAGATCTCCGACATGCGGCGGGAGTGGGGCGGCTGCGCGGGCAACATCGCCTACAACCTGCAGGCGATCGGCGGCAACCCGGTCGTGATGGGGACGCTCGGCCACGATGGCAGCGCCTACCGCGACCGTTTCTCGTCGCTTTCCATCGCGACCGACGGCCTCGCCGTGATCGACGATGCCTATACGGCGCAGGCCTTCATCATCACCGATCTCGACGACAACCAGATCACGGCTTTCCACCCGGGGGCGATGAACTCGTCGCACGTCAATCGGGTCGATGACGTCCTGGACATCGGGCTCGGCATCGTCGCACCCGACGGCAAGGAAGGCATGCAGGCGCACGCCGCGCAGTTCGAGGCGGCGGGTATCCCCTTCCTGTTCGATCCCGGACAGGGCCTGCCGCTCTTCAGCGGGCCGGAGCTCGCCGAGCTGATCGGGCGCGCAAGCTATCTCGCCGTCAACGATTACGAGGCGAAACTGCTCTCCGAGCGCACCGGCTGGTCGTTCGCCGACATCGCCGAGCGCGTCGATGCGCTGATCGTCACCATGGGCGGCGAGGGTTCGGTGATCCACGCCGACGGCGCAACCTACGCGATCCCCGCCGTGCGTCCGGCGGCGATCGTCGATCCCACGGGCTGCGGCGATGCCTACCGCGCGGGCCTGCTCCACGGCATCGCGCAGGGGTGGGACTGGGAGGCCACCGGCAACCTGGCCTCGGTCATGGGGGCGCTGAAGATCGCCAGCCGCGGCGGCCAGAATCACGCGGTCGATCGTGAACGCGTCGCCGCGCTGCACTACGAGGCTTTCGGCACCCGTCCGTGGTGAGCGGCGGGGCGATGCGCCCGGCGCGGGTTCACGTCGACCGCTAGGGCCATGGATCGGGCGCGCGCGGTGCCGTCATCGAGTCTCCGGCCCCTGCCGGGTCACCGGCGTGCAGCGCGCGCGATGCGCATGGTGCTGCACCTGTTCGAGGGCCTCGCGACGACCGTCGTCGTGTTCCCGTGGCTGTCGCCGGATTCGCGCCGCCATCGCGTCCGTGGCTGGTCCGCGCGCCTGCTGCGGCTGCTCAAGGTCGAGATCCGGATGGTCGGCGCGCTGCACGGCGGCGGCAACGTGCTGATCGTCGCCAACCACGTGTCGTGGCTCGACATCTTCGTGCTGAACTCGGTGCAGCCGATGCGCTTCGTCGCCAAGTCGGAGCTCGCACGCTGGCCGCTGCTCGGACGCCTGGTCCGCGACGTCGGGACACTGTTCGTCGAGCGGACGCGCCGCCACGATGCACATCGGGTCGCGATCGAGGCACACCAGGCGCTCGCCGCGGGCGACGTCGTCGCGGTCTTCCCCGAGGGCACGACCACCGACGGGACGCAGGTGCTGCCGTTCAAGAGCTCGCTGTTGCAGCCGATCGTCAATGCGCAGGGCGCCGTGCAGCCGGTCGCGATGCGCTATCGCGGGGCGGACGGGGCACCGTCGACTGCGGCCGCCTATGCCGGCGACACGACCTTCCTCGCGTCGTTCTGGCGCATCTGCGGCGAGCGCAGCATCGCGGTCGATCTGATCATGCCGCCCGCCTTGCCCGCCGAAGGCCGCCACCGGCGCGAGCTCGCGAGCCGCGCCGAAACCGCGATACGCGAGGCGCTGGGGTTGTCGGCGCCCGAGTAAGTGCGGTCGGACCCCTGGTATTGCGCCGACCCTCCGGGGCAGGCGCCGCCCGCCCTGGCCCGGCGCAATATCGCCGGTCGAACAAACCCGGTCAGCCCCGGTCTTTCAGTCGCGCGGTTCGGGAACCACCGGCGAGCGGCTGCCGACCTGCCAGACGTGGCCATCGGGAAGGCGCACCGCGGTCATCGCGCCGCCCCACAGGCAGACGGAGTCGAGCATCAGCACGTTGGGCGCGAGCATGAGCCCCAGCGTCGACCAGTGCCCGCACACGATGCGCGTTCCCGCGGTGCGCCGGTTAGGGTGCGCAAACCACGGGGCGTAGCCCGCGGGCGCGAACGCCGCGCCGCGCTTTTCGCGGAACTCCATTCGGCCGTCCGGCGTGCAGAAGCGCAGGCGCGTCAACGTGTTGACGATGATCCGCAGCCGGTCGTAGCCGTCGAGATCGTCGCGCCAGGCGTCGGGATGATCACCGTAGAGCGCCTGCAGGAACGCTTCGGCGTCGTCGCCTGCGAGCACCTCCTCGACCTCGCGCGAGCGGGCGAGCACGTCGGCGACGCTCCACTGCGGCAGCACGCCGGCGTGGACCATCAGCAGGTCGTCCTCGGCGACCGCCAGCGGGCGCCGCGCGAGCCAGTGCAGCAGCTCGTCGCGGTCCGGGGCGTCGAGGATCGGCGCCAGCGTGTCGCTGCGGTGCGGGCGGCGATGGCCCGCGGCGACGGTCAGCAGGTGCAGGTCGTGATTGCCCAGCACCGTCGTCGCGCCAGGGCCCAGCGCTTTCAACTCGCGCAGCACGGCCAGCGAATCGGGGCCGCGATTGACCAGGTCGCCGACCAGCCAGATGCGATCGCAGGCCGGCGAGAATCCGATCAGCGACAGCAACTCGCAGAATTCCGCGTGACAGCCCTGGATGTCGCCGATTGCGTAGAGCGCCATT
>DATIQL010000165.1:0-33911 GCA_035470905.1 Casimicrobiaceae bacterium | reverse complement strand
GGCGGACGGCACGCGGGTCGTGGATGGCGCACCGGACGTGGACCACGTGCCAGACGTGGATGGCCTGCCGGGTGCGATCGCGCCGTGACAATGCTTGAAACGTTTGCCGCTGCCGCATGCGCAAGCGTCATTGCGGCCGATCGATGCGTCGAGCAGGAGGTACTCCGAGACGGGAAGCAGGGGCTTCGACTGGCGAAGATGGAGGAATTGGTCGGGGCGAGACGATTCGAACTTCCGACCCCCTGCACCCCATGCAGGTGCGCTACCAGGCTGCGCTACGCCCCGACCGAACCGCGATTATACCGTCCCGCTCACTCGGCCGGACCGAGCAATTGCCGGATTTCCTCCAGTTCCTGGCGCAAGGCGGCGGGGTCCAGCGTCTGCTCCGCGACCGGCGCGATCAGCGTCGAGCTCTGCGCGGCACGCGCCGCGGCCCGCGGCTCGGCCGCCTCGCTGTCGAGGCGGTGGCGGGCGCCGTTGATCGTGAAGCCCTGCTCGTAGAGGAGGTCGCGGATGCGTCGGATCAGCAGCACCTCGTGGTGCTGGTAATAGCGCCGGTTGCCGCGCCGCTTGACCGGCTTGAGCTGCGTGAACTCCTGCTCCCAATAGCGCAGCACGTGCGGCTTCACCGCGCACAGCTCGCTCACCTCGCCAATGGTGAAGTAACGCTTGGCGGGTATAGGCGGGAGCAGCGCCTTAGCTCGGCTGGCTTCGGGCATGGTTCGCCGCTTCGACCATGGCCTTCAACTTCTGACTGGCGTGGAACGTGACGACGCGCCGGGCGGTGATCGGAATCTCCTCGCCGGTCTTGGGATTGCGGCCGGGGCGCTGGGGTTTTTCCCGCAGCTGGAAATTGCCGAAGCCCGAAAGCTTGACGCTGCGGCCCTCCTCGAGCGCCGTCCGGATCTCCTCGAAAAAACGCTCGACCATGTCCTTGGCTTCGCGCTTGTTCAAGCCGAGTTGCTCGAATAGGAGATCGGCCAGCTCGGCCTTGGTGAGCGTCATCGGGGATCCTGTTATCGCAGCGTGGCGCCGAAACGGTCCTGCAGGGTCGCGAGGAGCAGCGCAACGACCCGCTCGCTGTCCTCGTCGGTCAAAGTACGTTGAGTATCCCGCATAAGCACCAGAATCGCAACGCTTTTCCGACCGCCCTGAAGCTCGGGGCCGCGATAGACATCGAAGACCTGGATGGTTTCGACCGACGCGGGTTTGACCTGATTCAGTACATCAATTACATCCTGTACTGCAATGTTTTCATTGATAATAACGGCAATATCTCGCCGGGCAGCCGGGAACCTGGACACGGTTCGGCCGACCGGCAGCGGCAGGGTCGCCAGTGCCGCCGCGTCGAGCTCGAACACGATGGGCGCAGAGGGGAGATCGAAGTGCCGGACGAGTCGTGGGTGGAGCTCGCCGATCCACCCTGCGACCTTGCGATCGACGAGGACCTCGGCACTGCGTCCGGGGTGCAGCCATGGCCGGGTGTGTGCGCGCGTCGTCAGCGGCAGCGGAGCGGCGAGGGCCTCGAGGTCGCCCTTGACGTCGAAGAAATCGACCTGTCGGGTGGGGATGCCCCATTGCTCGGGATCCGCCGGGCCATACGCGAGCCCGCCGATGTGGACTGGCTGGGCGAGGTCCTCATGCGCAAACACCCGCCCGGTCTCGAAGATCCGCACGCGCGCAAGCTTGCGCTTGACGTTGGTCTGCAAGACCTCGATCAGGCCCGGCACGAGCGTCGTCCGCATGACGTCGAGCTGGGCGGCAATCGGGTTCAGCACGGCGATCGGCTTCGCCTGCGGATCGAGCGCAGCCTCGACGCCCGACGCGACGAAACTGAACGTGATCACCTCCTGCCAGTCGAGCGCGGCGAGGCGGCGCCGGAGCAGGCCGGCACCGCGCGCGCGCTCGGGCGCGGGCAGCATCTGCTGCAGGTGCGTGCCCGGCGCGGCGGGTATCGCATCGTAGCCGTAGATGCGCGCGACCTCCTCGATCAGGTCTTCCTCGATCGCGAGGTCGAAGCGGTACGAGGGCGGCGTGACGATGAAGTCGTCGCCCTGGCGATGGAAGGGCAGGGCGAGCCTGGTGAAGACGTCGGCAATCGCGTCGGTCGGCAATGCGATGCCGAGGAGCCGCGCGGCACGCGCGCTGCGCAGGAGCACGGGCTTGCGCGGCGGCAGCGGACCGGTGATGTCCGACAGCGGTCCGGCGCGCCCGCCGCAGATGTCGAGGATCAGCTGGGTTGCGCGTTCGACGCCGGCAGGACCGAGCGCGAAATCCACGCCCCGCTCGAAGCGGTGTCCGGCGTCGCTGATGAAGCCGAGGCGGCGCATCTTGCCCTGGATGACGGCCGGATTCCAGAACGCACCCTCCAGAAACACGGTCGACGTGTCGTCGGCGATGCCGGAGTGCTCGCCGCCCATGATGCCGGCCAGCCCCAGCGGCTTCGCGCTGTCGCAGACCATCAGCAGGTCGGGCTCGAGATCGAGCGTCTGGCCGTTGAGCAGCGTCAGCTTCTCGCCTTCGCGCGCGAATCGGACCACGATGTCGCCGTCGAGCAGCCTGGCGTCGTAGGCATGCAGCGGTTGGCCGAGCTCCAGCATCACGTAGTTGGTGATGTCGACGACCGCCGAGATCGACCGGATGCCCGCCCGCTCGATGCGCTCCTTCATCCACGCCGGCGTCGGCGCACGCGCGTCGATGCCTTCGACGATCCGCGACGCGAAGCGCGGGCAGGCGTCCTCGTCCTCGATCGTCACCGTGCGCGCGGCATCGCTGTCGATCGGCACCGGCGCGATCGTCGGCAATGTCGCCGGGGCGCGGGTGATCGCCGCGAGCTCGCGCGCGATGCCGGACATCGACAGGCAGTCGGGGCGGTTGGGTGTCAGCTTGATGGTGATCAGCGCGTCGTCGAGCGCGAGCGCCTGCCGCAGGTCGCTACCCGCTGCGAGATCCTCGGGCAGCGCGAGCAGGCCGGCGGCGTCGTCGGAGAGCCCGAGCTCGCGCGCCGAGCACAGCATTCCCTGCGATTCGACGCCGCGCATCGTCGTGCGCCGGATCGAGAGGTCCCCGGGCAGCTTCGCGCCGTCGAGAGCGCATGGAACGCGCAGGCCCGCCGCGGCGTTCGGGGCGCCGCAGACGATGGAGAGCCGCTCGGGGCGGCCGACATCCACCGTGCAGACCCGCAGTCGATCGGCGTCGGGATGCCTGTCGACCCTTTCGATCCTGCCGACGACCACACCGGAGAAAGGCGGCGCTGCAGCGCTCACTTCCTCGACCTCGAGCCCGGCCATCGTCAGCGCATCGCACAGCCCGGCGGTGTCGAGCGGGGGATCGACCAGCGTGCGCAGCCAGCGTTCGGAGAATTTCATCGGCTCAGGCGAACTGCCGCAGGAAGCGCAGATCGTTTTCGTAGAAGAGGCGCAGGTCGTCGACGCCATAGCGGAGCATCGCGAGGCGATCCGGGCCCATGCCGAACGCGAAGCCCTGCCAGCGCTCCGGGTCGATGTTCACCATCCGCAGCACGTTCGGGTGCACCTGTCCCGCGCCTGCGATCTCCAGCCAACCCCCGTTGCCGAAGCGCATGTCGATCTCGGCGGAGGGTTCGGTGAACGGGAAGAACGACGGGCGAAAGCGCAGCGTCACGTCATCGCGCTCGAAGAAGTTGCGCAGGAACTCGCTGAACACGCCCTTCAGGTCGGCAAACGATACGTCGTCGCCGATCCACAGGCCCTCGACCTGGTGGAACATCGGCGAATGTGTCGCATCGCTGTCGACGCGGTAGACGCGTCCGGGGGCGATGATCCGGATCGGCGGCGCATGGGTCTCCATGTAGCGGACCTGGATCGGCGACGTGTGCGTGCGCAGCACCATGCCGCCGTCGACGTAGAACGTGTCGTGCATCGAGCGCGCCGGATGGTTCTCCGGCGTGTTGAGCGCGGTGAAGTTGTGGAAATCGTCCTCGATCTCGGGGCCGTCGGCGACGTCGAATCCGAGCGAGCGGAACAAGGTCTCGATCCGCTCGAGCGTGCGCGTCAGCGGATGCAGGCCCCCGCTGCCGCGACCGCGTCCCGGAAGCGACACGTCGAGGGCATCCGCGGCGAGCTGCGCGGCGAGCTTCGCCTCGGCAAGTGCCTCGCGTCGATCGCCGAGTGCGCTTTCGAGCCTCGCCTTGGCTGCGTTGATCCCGGCGCCGGCTGCCGCACGGTCGGCCGCGGGGAGCTGGCCCAGGGATTTCAGCTGCGCGGTCAGCGCGCCCGACTTGCCGAGGTATTTCGCCTTGGCGTTCTCGAGCCCTGCCGGGTCGGTGCACGCGGCGAATTCGGCGAGCGCCGCCTCGACGATCGCGTTGAGTCCGTCTTGCTGCATGGCCGGGTCCGTATCGGGTGAGCGGGGCGCGGAAACAAAAAAGGGAGGCGGGTCTCGCCTCCCTGTCCTCTGCGCGGGTCGGTCAGGCGAGGGAGGACTTCGCCTGCTCCGCGATCTTGCCAAAAGCCGTCTTGTCGTTGACGGCGAGATCGGCCAGGACCTTGCGGTCGATGTCGATCGACGCCTTCTTCAGCCCGTTCATGAACGCGCTGTACGACATGCCAAGCTCGCGGGCGGCAGCATTGATCCGGGCGATCCACAGCGCGCGGAATTCGCGCTTCTTCTGCCGGCGATCGCGATACTGGTACTGCCCGGCCTTCATCACCGCTTCCTTGGCGATGCGGTAGACGCTGCTCCGGCGGCCGCGGTAACCCTTGGCCTGGGCGAGGACTTTCTTGTGCCGCGCGCGGGCGGTCACACCACGTTTGACTCGGGGCATGGCGGCTCCTTACGCGTAGGGCAGCATTGCCGCGACTGAATCGGCGTTGGTCGCATGGACGCCCGCCGAACCGCGCAATTGCCGCTTGTTCTTGGTCGACTTCTTGGTGAGGATGTGGCGCTTGAACGCCTGCGAGCGCTTGACCGAACCGCTGCCGCGTACGCGGAAGCGCTTCTTGGCGCCCGACTTGGTCTTCATCTTCGGCATGATGCCGTTTCCTTCTATTTGTCACCCACGGCGGTGCTCTCGCGCGGCGTGGCCGGCGGAGAGGCTTTGGCGCCTTGCGGCTTACCGTCCTCGGGCTTGTCGGGGTGATGCGTCTTTGCGACGGTCTTCTTCGGGGCCAGCAGCATCACCATTTGCCGGCCTTCGAGCCTTGGAAACTGTTCGACGACTGCGTACGGCTCGAGCTCGTTGCGGATCCGCTCGAGCAGGCGCACGCCGAACTCCTGATGCGCCATTTCGCGGCCGCGGAACCGCAGCGTCACCTTCGCCTTGTCGCCTTCACCGAGAAAGCGGGTCAGGTTGCGAAGCTTGATCCGGTAGTCGCCTTCGTCGGTCCCGGGCCGGAATTTCACTTCCTTGACCTGGATCTGCTTGAGCTTGAGCTTCGCCTCGTGCTGCTTCTTCGCCTCCCGATACTTGAATTTGCCGTAATCCATGATCCGGCAAACCGGTGGCTGCGCCATCGGGGCGATCTCGACCAGATCGAGCTCGGCCGCCTCCGCTTTGGCGAGAGCTTCCGAGAGCGAAAC
Source organism: Casimicrobiaceae bacterium (assembly GCA_035470905.1). Taxonomy (GTDB): domain Bacteria; phylum Pseudomonadota; class Gammaproteobacteria; order Burkholderiales; family Casimicrobiaceae; genus VBCG01. The sequence goes on along the minus strand of DATIQL010000165.1, from coordinate 28,352 downwards.
GATGCCGAGTTGCTCGCCTTCGATGCCGACGAGTCGGATTTCGGGGGCGTTGATCTCGCCGTTCAGTCGTTGATGCTGCTTGTCCAGTGCTATTGCGTTATCTCCGTCGATTCGATAGGCCCGCGAATTGAGGAAAATCCATTGATTCTAATGGGTTTTTCCTGCCACCTCCGCCTGGAGGCGGGAGAGCAAGGCGGGCAGGGACATCGTCCCCAGATCCTCGCCGGCGCGGGTACGCACAGCCACCGTCTGATTCTGCTCTTCCTTATCGCCCACGATCAGCTGATAGGGAAGCTTTTGGAGGCTATGTTCGCGAATTTTATAGGTAATTTTCTCGTTGCGCAAATCGGAGCTCACCCGCAGACCGGCATCGCGCAGCGCCCGGGCGACCTGCGTAGCGTACTCGCGCTGCCGATCGGTGATCGTCAGCACCATCGCCTGGACCGGCGCGAGCCACAGCGGCATCGCGCCCGCGTGGTTTTCGATCAGGATGCCGATGAAGCGCTCGAGCGATCCGACGATCGCGCGGTGCAGCATCACCGGGACCCTGCGGCTGTCGTCGGCGGCGACGTACTCGGCGCCGAGCCGCCCCGGCAGCTGGAAGTCGACCTGCATCGTGCCGACCTGCCAGCTGCGGCCGATCGAGTCCTGGAGGTGGTACTCGATCTTCGGGCCGTAGAAGGCACCTTCGCCCGGCAGCTCCTGCCATTCCGCGCCGCAGGCACGCAGCGCCGCGCGCAGCGCCTCCTCGGCCTTGTCCCACTGCTCGTCGGTGCCGATACGCGGGGTCGGCCGCAGCGCGAGCTTGACGACGACGTCGGCGAATCCGAAATCGCGATAGACCTTCAATGCGAGGTCGTGGAAGGTGACGCACTCGGGCTGGATCTGGTCGTCGGTGCAAAAGATGTGGCCGTCGTCCTGGGTGAAACCGCGCACCCGCAGGATCCCGTGCAGCGCGCCCGAGGGCTCGTTGCGGTGGCAGGCGCCGAATTCGCCGTAGCGCAGCGGGAGGTCGCGGTAGCTGCGCAGGCCGGCATTGAAGATCTGGATGTGGCCCGGACAGTTCATCGGCTTGATCGCGAAGTCGTGCTTCTCCGATTCGGTCGTGAACATGTTGTCCTTGTAGTTCGCCCAGTGACCCGATTTCTCCCACAGTGAGCGATCGAGGACCTGCGGCGTGCGCACCTCCAGATAGCCGTTGTCGCGATACACGGCGCGCATGTACTGCTCGACCTGCTGCCAGATCGACCAGCCCTTGGGGTGCCAGAACACCATCCCCGGCGCCTCGTCCTGCAGATGGAAGAGGTCGAGCTGCTTTCCCAGCTTGCGGTGGTCGCGCTTTTCGGCCTCCTCGATCCGGTGCAGGTAGGCGTCGAGGTCGTCCTTCTTCGTCCATGCGGTGCCGTAGATCCGCTGCAGCATCTCGTTCTTCGAGTCGCCGCGCCAGTAGGCACCCGCCACCTTCATCAGCTTGAACACCTTGAGGCGCCCGGTCGACGGGACATGCGGCCCGCGGCAGAGGTCGGTGAAGGCACCTTCGGTGTAGAGCGAGATCGGCTCGCCGGAGGGGATCGACGCGATGATCTCGGCCTTGTAGTGCTCGCCCAGCGACTCGAAATGGCGGACCGCATCGTCGCGCGGCATCAGGCTGCGCGTCACCGGCTCGTCCTTCTTCGCGAGCTCCGTCATCTTCGCCTCGATCGCTGCGAGGTCCTCGGGGGTGAAAGGCCGCTTGAACGAGAAGTCATAGTAGTAGCCGTCCTCGATGACCGGGCCGATCGTGACCTGCGCCTCGGGGAAGAGCGTCTTCACCGCATAGGCGAGCAGGTGGGCCGTCGAGTGGCGGATGACCTCGAGTCCCTCGGCGTCGCGCTCGGTGACGATCGACACCTGCGCATCGCGGTCGATCAGGAACGACGTGTCGACCAGCCTGCCGTCGACCTTGCCGGCGAGTGCGGCCCTGGCGAGGCCCGCGCCGATCGAGGCGGCGAGTTCGGCTACGGTGACGGGGGCGTCGAAATGCTTGACGGCGCCGTCGGGCAATCGGATGTCGGGCATCGCGGCTTCCTTCCCCTGCGGGATCCGGCTCGGACCCTGCGTCGAAGCGCGGAGCCGGTCCTGAAAAACAAAAAAGTGCGGCGGGGCCGCACTTTTCATCGACGACGGACCTGGCTGTCCAGGCCGTCAGCGCGAGCGACGCCGCGTCGGTGCTACAGCAGTACTCCACGCGTTCGCGGTGTCATAACCATGCCTTTCCCGGCTGCTCGACGCTGTTTCGCGGTTCCCGGCCACGGCCGGCGCACGCGGCAGGCGCAATCGGACACGCGCCAGTCGCAGTCGGGGGATTATACCCAGACGGCGCGGGCCTCGCCACGATCCGGCCCTCGGCGTCGAATGCCGCGAGGTCGAGGGCGTCGGGCCTCGGCCGGCGCACGAACGCCTGCACCTCGGCCGCAGCTGCGGGTCGAAGTTCGCGCATCGCGAGCCGGCCGTCCATGGCCCTAGCTCACGATCGGCGCGAGCGCGGCGCCGATGCGCTCGAACTGCGCCGGGGTGATCAGGGCGCCGAGGATCTTCTGGAAGCGCTCGTCCTGGACCCCCGAGACGATGTACTGCCAGCGGTAGGCTTGGAGGAACATGGCGCCGATGGCATCGGCCTGGGCGCGGTCGAAGACGCGGCCGGCGACACGCACGAAGTAATCGGTGTCGGCCTTCGCCTGCAACTCCAGGATGCCATCGACTGCCGCGACCAGCCCGATCAGCTCGTCGACCGCCCGGTCCCGCTCGGCCGCCGTGAGCTTCGCGTCCTCTCGCTGCCACTCGAGCTCGTCCAGGATCGCGTGCTGCGACTCCTCGCGCGCGTGGAACGTGAACACGTCCTTCCACAGCCCGGAGAGCTCGTCGTCCGTCTCGATCGCCTCGCGGTAGTGCGCGAGCACGAAGATCTCGATGTGGCAGATGAGCCCCAGCACCGACCAGGTCGGCTTGCCGAGCACCACGCCGGCGACGTCGTTCGGCTGCGGCAGGAAGACGTAGCCCTCGGGCATGCCCTCGGCGCACAGCGCCTCGATCCTGCGGAACATCTCCTGGTGCTTGAGCTCCTCGTCGGTGAAGCGCACCAGCGCCTCGAACGCAGTCTGGTCGCCGAGCCAGTGGTCGCGGCTTACTTCCGAGATCTTCGGTCCGATGAAGCGTTCGACCAAGCCGAACATATTGGCGTAGGTGCGGCCCTGGATCTGGCTCACCAGGCGCTTCTCCCCGGCGCCGAGGAAATCCAGGTGCCCGATCCTGGACAGCCCGTCGGGCAGGAACTTCTTGCCGAAGTCGAACTTGCGGCCGCGGATGACGTCGCGCTCGATCTCGAAGCGCACTCGCTTCGACACTTCGATGGCTTTGGCGTAACGCTTGCTGTCTGCTGCCTGTAACATCGCTTGCATGGTCGTTCTCCCTCTCGGGTGGTTGATAGAATGCTGCTGCGATGCCTGCCGGCCGTCACATGCCGACGAGGCGTGCCGCGTAGCCCTGCGCCTGGACGCAGCGCAGGATCCCGAGCGCGCTGATCGCGCGCCGGTCGTAGTCGATGACGAGAAGCTGCCCCGATCGCGCATCGGCGCGCGCCCGCGCGATGCCCGGCTCGGCGCACAGGGTCTCCAGCAGCCGCTCGCGCTGCCGGGCGTCCAGCGCCTGCGCAACGTGCACCACGACGTCCGTCTGGTCGATGTTCACTTCGGTCGCTCCCGCGTTGGATCACATGGAGCACATGCTGGGAGCGGCCGGTATCCGCCGGATTTCCGGCGGCGCACGCTTTGTAGCGAGTTTGTTTCAGCGCGGCCGCGGGACGCAGCCGGGGAGAGCTAGCGGCGCAGCGCCTCGGCGAGTGCCGCGTACAGCGGCTCGGGCTCGACGGGTTTCCTGAGCAGCGCGCGCACGCCGCAGCGCGCGAGCTGGTCGGCGCCGATGTTGTCCGCGTAGCCGCTGTACAGGATCACCGGCAGGCCCGGACGCAGCGCGCCGACGCGGGCGGCGAGGTCCAGGCCGGTCATCTTCGGCATCGTCTGGTCGGTGAGCACCAGGTCGACGCGCGCCGGATCGGCCGCGAGCCAGCGCTCGGCCTCCACCGGGCTTTTCTGCACGGTCACTTCCAGCCCCCAGCCGCCGAGCAGCTCGGCCATGAATTCGCCGACCATCTGCTCGTCGTCGACCAGCAGCACCCGTCCCTCGAGCGCATGGCGCAGCGGCATGCGGCGCGTCTTCCCTGCGTCCGAGGAAGCGGCGGCGTCGGCTTCACCCTCGAGCGTCGGGAGCAGCACCCGGAAGGTGGCGCCCTTGCCGGGCGCGGTATCGACGAGCACATGCCCGCCGTGCTAATGCACGATGCCGTGGACCGTGGCCAGGCCCATGCCGCTGCCGCGGCCGACCTCCTTGGTGGTGAAGAACGGCTCGAACATTCGCTCGAGCACGCGCGGCGCGATCCCGGGCCCCGTGTCGGCGACATACAGCTCGACGTAGCGCCCCGCGGCGCTCTGGCGACACGAGCTGCACACCGCGCCGTTCTCGGCCGTGGCAAGGCGCACGCCGACGACGATCTTGCCGGCGCCGTCCATCGAGTCGCGCGCGTTGATGCACAGGTTGAGCAGGATCTGCTCGACCTGCACCGGATCGATCAGCACCGCGGGCAGGTCCGTCTCGAGCGCGGTGCGCAGCTCGACGCTCGAGGGCAGCGAAGAGCCGAGAAGCTTGACCGCCTCCTCGGCGAGCGACGCGAGCGCCACCGCCCTCGGCTTGCCCTTCTGCGCCCGACTGAAGGTGAGCATCTGCTGGATCAGCTCGCGGGCACGGGTCGCACCGTGCTGCGCCTGCTGCAGGTGGCGGCCGAGCTTGGCGTCGGTTTGCGCCGCCTCGCGCTCACCGGCGAGCGTGAGGTAGCCCATGATCCCGGTGAGGATGTTGTTGAAGTCGTGCGCGATGCCGCCGGTAAGGTGGCCGATCGCCTCCATCTTCTGCGCCTGCCGGAGCTGCGCCTCGAGTTCGCGGTGGCGCGTCTCGGCCTGCTTGCGCTCGGTAATGTCGCGGCCGGCGTACAGCACGTGCGGACGGCCCTGATAGACCGTGCGCACACCCGAAAGCTCGATGTGGATCGGGCGCCCGTCGCGCCGGATCATCTGCGTCTCCATGCGCACCGGCTCGCCGGCGAGGGCGCGCCGGTGCAGCGCCTTCACTGCGGCATCGATTTCCGGCGGGTTTGCCACCACGTGGTCGGCGCCGGCCACCGCGTCGCGCGAATAGCCGCTCATCTTCTCGTAGGAAGGGTTGACGTCGACGATGCGAAAGCCTTCGTCACGCAGCACCAGCGCGTCGAGCGAGGCATCGAACACGGCGCGGTACTGCTCCTCGCTTGCGCGCAGCGCCTGTTCGCGCTCGCGGCGCTCGGTGATGTCGCGCGCGATCGTGAGCACGTGTCGTTCCCCGCGGTGCATGAACGGGATCGTGCGGATGTCTGCCTGGAAGCGCTCGCCGTTCTTGCGCACCGACTCGAGCTCCACGCGGCAGGTCTCGCCGGCGAGCGTACGGCGAACCAGGGCGAGCCGCGGCTCGCTGAACCGCGCGGGCACCCCGAGCCCGTCGTAGCCGCGGCCAATCACCTCCCCGCGCGTCCAGCCGTACAGGCGCTCGTAGGCGGGATTGACGTCGACGCGCCGCAGGCGCGAGTCCCACAGCACCAGCGCGTCCTCTGACGCGTTGAAGATCGCGCGGTACTGCGCCTCGCTCTCGCGCAGCGCCTCCTCGCGCTGCCTGCGCTCGGTGATGTCGCGCACGATCGCCAGCACGTGCGGCTGGCCGCGGTGCGCCACCGGGACCGTGCGAATATCCGCCTGGAACTTCTCGCCGTTCTTGCGCGCCGACTCGAGCTCGACGCGGCAGGTCTCGCCGGCGAGCGCTCGACGCACCAGGTCGAGCCGCGGCACGGCATACTCCGCAGGCGCGCCGAGCGCATCGTAGCCGCGGCCAATCACCTCCTCGCGCGTCCAGCCGTAGACTCGCTCGTAGGCCGGGTTGACGTCGACGCGACGAAGGCGCGAGTCCCACAGCACGAGCGCGTCCTCGGAGGCGTTGAAGATCGCGCGGTACTGCTCCTCGCTCGCGCGTACTGCCTCCTCGGCGCGCTCGCGCTCGAGCTCGACCATGGCGCGCGCGGCGAAGATCTTGAGCACCGGCTCGATCAGCCCGGCCTCGGCGATCGGGCGGCGCGAGACGACCGAGATGAGCCCGGTCGGCGCGCCGCGCGCGTCGGTGAGCGGATAACCGGCGTAGCTCTCGACGCCCATGACGCGGAATTGCTCGTCGAGCGGGAAGCGCTCCATCAGGCCGGTGGGGTAGCAGCGAAACTGCTTGCCGACCACCGTCTCGCACGGCGTGCCGGAGATCGGGTATTCGAAATCCTCGTTCATCCGGCCGTCGGCATAGTACGCGAGCATCTTCAGGCGACAGGAATCGCCCGGCTTGGGCAGGGCGATGAACGCGATCTCGACGCCGAGGATGGCCGCGAGCGCGCGCACGAGTTCGCGGAACACGCCTTCGCCGGCGGCGGTCGACACCGCGAGCGCCGCTTCGCGCAGCGTCTGCTCGGTCCGGCTTTGGTCACGCAGCTTCATGTCGTCTCGGTCGAGTCTAATGCGCGCAGGGCGGCTCCGGCCCCCCCGGTTACCGAACTGAAACAATCGAAACGCGCGTGTTACCTCGCCGGCACGTAGCAGTACCCGGCTCCGCGCACTGTCTTGATGAGCTGCGGCTTGTCGGGATCGGCCTCGACCTTGCGCCGAAGCCGTGCGATGCGGATGTCGATCGAGCGGTCGAACGGCTCCCACTCGCGGTTGCGGGTCAGGCCGAGCAGCTGGTCGCGAGAGAGCACCCGGTTCGGGTGCTCGACGAATACGCGCAGCAGGTCGAACTCCATGCTGGTGAGCGGGACCTCGGCGCCCGTCGCGTCGAGCAGCCGGTGCGCCCCGAGGTCGAGCGAGCAGCTTCCGACCTTGACGGTCGCAGCCGCCGCGGCGGCGCCGCCGGCGCCTGCTTGTGCGCGGCGCAGCACGCTTTTCACCCGCGCCAGCAGCTCGCGCAGGTCGAAGGGCTTGGCGATGTAGTCGTCGGCCCCGACCTCGAGTCCCACGACACGGTCGACCACCGAGTCGGCGGCGGTGACCATGATGATCGCCACGTCATGCAGCTCGCGCAGGCTGCGGGCCAGGGCAAGGCCATCCTCGCCCGGCAGCTTCAGGTCGAGCAGCACCAGCTGCGGCACGTTCTTCGCAAGCACGGCGCGCATCGCCTCTCCGCCATCGGCGGTGTCCACCTCGTACCCGTGCGACGCGAGGTACTCGGCCATCGAGTCCCGCACGTCGGGGTCGTCGTCCACGATCAGCACGCGCGTGGTTCGAGCCATCGCCCGCCTCCTCCCGATCGACGCGCCGATTATATGCACGAGCGTCAGGCTGCGGCACGGCAGGCGCCGCCCTGCGCCCGGCGGGCCGCCTCATTCAGGGTCAAGCCGACGATGCCGTGCTGGGCGCGGCTGCCGCCCAGCCGGTGCGCGAGCGCCGGCAACCCTCCAAGCAGCGTCGCCGCCTCGCGGTAGCGGCCCTCGCCGAAGGCGCGCAGCGCGCGGCAAGCGGGCAGGCCGACCACGCGCGTCATGGTGCTGTTGGTGCCCCCCTGGCCGATCCTGCGACGCTGCGCGGCGAGCAGCGTCTCGGCGCTCGCGCGCCGCCCGGCGGCGGCGAATGCCATCATCGCGTGCAGATCGCTGAACGCGCAGTACGCGTCCTCGGCGTGCGGTGCCCATAGATCCGCGAGCTCGCGCCAGCGGCCGCCGGCGCCTCCGCCCGAGAGCTCGAGGCGCCACAGGAGCGCGCTGGCGTCGATCAGCACGGACAGCGCGCGCGCGAGGCCGGGCCGGATGCGCGCGTCGTAGAGCTCCAGCGCCTGGGCGCGTCGCCCGAGCGCGAGGTTGAACAGCGCCACGTGCCACCAGTTGTGCAGCGCGACGGTGGAGCCGTCGTCCCAATACGCCGCGCGCTGGCGCGCCCAGCCAATGCCCTCCTCGGGGCGGGCGCGCATCTCGTACACGTGCGCCTGCGCGTGGTGCGCGCGCACATCCCAGGGGTCGAGCTCGAGTGCGCGCCGCGCACAGTCCTCCGCCCGGCCATAGCGGCCCGCCTCTTCGAGGCCGAAGGCATACATCGAAAGCACGGCGTGATACCCGGGCACGCCCGGGTGCCAGGCGCCGAGCACGCCCGCCACGCGACGGTGCAGGCTGCGCGCGTCGCCGCGCACGTAGTCGCAGGAATGCGCGATGCATAGCGCGAGGACGTCGCGCGGGTGCTCCCCGAGGATCGCGCCATGGATCGCCGCAGCGCGCTCGTGCCGCCCTTGCGCGAGCTCCTCGATGGCGCGCATGTGCGATCGCTCGCGCGCATTCATCGGCAATTCGCGGCCGCGCGCGAGCCACCGGCCGGAATCCGCGGCCCCCGCGGGGTCGCGTCCGCCGATCGCCAGGTAGGCGGCCAGCGCGTGCGCCATCGCGAACGCCGGCGCCTCCTCGAGCGCCCGTGCCAGGCACGCGGCCGCGTCACCCCTGAATGACAGCTGCGCTGCGAGCGCCGCCTCGTACAGTTCGATCGCCCGCGGCGTGGCGCCGCTCAGCGCGAGCCCGCGCGCGTCTTCAAGCGACATGCGGCATGAGGCGGCCGAAGGGCGCCTTGGGCCGGAGGTTCGAGGCGCGCCGCGGCGCCGCGTGCAGCTCGATCGCGCGCGCCGGACGATTCTCGTGCGGCGAGGTGAGCGCCAGCACGGCATCGTCCCAGCACTTCACGAAAGCGGTGCCGTTGCGGTCGAGGCGAAAGCATTGCCCCGCCTCGAGCACCACGTCCCGCTGATCGCGCTCCTGGGTGATCCAGAGCGATCCCCGCCAGAGGTGAATCAGCAGGTCGCGTCCGTCGACGATGCGCAACTGCTCGCTGCGCTCGAGCGAAAGGGTCCCTTCGATCAGGTATTCATCGCGTTCCATGGTCGTCTCCCGTCGTTGCAGTTCATGGAACGCAGCTTGGGGAGACGAGGTAACGCGCGCATGTCCGCGCGTAGCCGGATTGTTGCCGCTTGGTAATCCTCGAGATCGCGGTCGGGGTCGAATTTCAGCGAAAATCGACTCCGCCCCCCATTTCAGGTCAGCTTGCGGGCGACCGCAGCGTCGCGGCGAGGTCGCGGTGCGTCTGCGACGCGGTGGTGCGCGCGCCGATCTCGTACCACGAGATCCGGGCGGCGAGGTACTGCGGGCGGATCGGGTCGGCGCCTCCGCGGCGGCTGACAACCCTGGCCCGAGCCTTTGGAAATGTCCCTGGAATGTCCCCGGGACCGGAATTCGTTGGTAGGCGCGATTGGACTCGAACCAACGACCCCCACCATGTCAAGGTGGTGCTCTAACCAGCTGAGCTACGCGCCTGCAAAGAGCGCAATTCTATACAAACCCGCGTGACCGGACAACGCCGGCAGTGAACGTCGGCCGCGCAGGGGCTCAGCCGAAGGTCGCCGACATCGCGTCGGCGGCGGCGCGCAGCGCGGGAATCTGCAGGAGTGCGCGCTCGAGGGTCATCCGCGACATCGGCGCGTGCATGGCGATCGCCGCGCAGGCGCGCCTGCGCGTGTCGTGGACCGGAACCGCGACGCAGACCAGCCCCGCGTGGTACTCCTCGTTGTCGACCGCATATTTCTGCGTCCGGATGCGCGCGAGCTCCTGCTCCAGCCGCTTGCGGGCGCTGATCGTCTTGTCGGTGAACGGCGTCAGATCGAGCTGCGTCACCAGGCGCTCGCGCGCCGCCTTGGGCAGCATCGCGAGCAGCAGCTTGCCACTCGCCGTGCAATGCAGCGGGACGTGCGAGCCGGACGTAAGATTGATGCGCAACGGCCATGCGGCCTCGACGCGGTCGAGGTAGACGACGCTCGCGCCGTCGAGCATCGTGAAGTTGCACGTCTCGCGGATTTCCGTCGCAAGCCGGTCGAGCACGGCGTGGCGGGCCGCCCGGAAGTTGCCGTTGTGCATGACGTCGCGGGCCAGCGCCGATAGCCTCGGCCCGGGCGCATAGCGACGCAGTCCCGGCTCGCGCATCGCGAGCCCCGCATCCTCCAGCATCGCGAGCATCCGGTAGACGGTCGGCTTGGGCAGCTTCGCGGTCTCGGCAAGGTCCGTGAGCGACACGGGCCGCTCGGCACGGGCGAGCGCTTCCATCACGGCGAAGGCGCGCAGTGTCGCGGGAACGCTGTCTTCCTTGCGGGGCATTTTGGCATTCTATCAGAATCTGGAACCGAAAATTCGAAAAACGATGCAAAGTCGTTGCGCGACACCCGCTGCTATGAAACACTGCGACGTCCGCGCTCGCGCATTCAGGTTGCGCAATTGCCGCGGTAACGCAAACTTCCACTCGGAGCTTTCCCGATGAACAACATTTCGGATGTCAACCGCATGGCCGTTACCGGAAGGGTCCGGATCACGCCGTCGGAAGCATTCGTCGAGACGCTCGTCGCGCAGGGCGTGACGCACGTCTTCGGCATCGTCGGCTCGGCGTACATGGACGCGCTCGACCTCTTTCCAGCGGCGGGGATCCGCTTCGTGCCGACGGTGCACGAGCAGGGATCGGCGCACATGGCCGACGGTTTCTCCCGCGTAACGGGGCGGCACGGCGTGTGCATCGGCCAGAACGGTCCCGGCATCACCAACTTCGTCACCGCGATCGCGGCAGCGTACTGGGCGCACTCCCCGGTGGTGGCGATCACCCCGGAGTCGGGGACGATGGGCATCGGGCTCGGCGGCTTCCAGGAGACCGACCAGCTGCCGATGTTCTCCAAGATCACCAAGTTCCAGGCGCATGTGAACAATCCGGCGCGCATGGCCGAGCTCACGGGGCGCGCATTCGACCGGGCGCTGCTCGAGATGGGGCCGACGCAGCTCAACATCCCGCGCGACTATTTCTATGGCGAGATCGAGTGCGAGGTCCCGCAGCCGATCCACATCGAGCGCGGCGCGGGCGGGGAGAGGAGCCTCGACGAGGCGGCCGACCTGCTGGCGCAGGCCAAGTTCCCGGTGATCATCTCGGGTGGCGGCGTGGTCATGGCCGGTGGCGTCGCCGACGCGGTGGCGCTCGCCGAGGCGCTCGGTGCCCCGGTGTGCAACAGCTATCTGCACAACGATTCGTTTCCGGCGAGCCATCCGCTGTGGTGCGGCCCGCTGGGTTATCACGGCTCGAAAGCCGCGATGAAGCTGATCTCGAAGGCCGACGTCGTGCTCGCGCTGGGCTCGCGCATCGGGCCGTTCGGCGTGCTGCCGCAGTACGGATTCGAGTACTGGCCGCAGAACGCCAAGCTGATTCAGGTCGACGCCCATCCGCGCGTGCTGGGGCTGGTCAAGAAGACCAGCGTCGTTGTCTGCGGCGACCCGGCCGCGGCGGCGCGCGCGCTGACGGCGCGGCTCAAGTCGCGCATGCCGGCGGGTGCGCCGAACCGCGAGCAACGGATGGCGCAGATCAAGGCCGAGCGCGCAGCCTGGGACCAGGAGCTCGCCGGATGGAACCAGGAAAAGGACGACTGGAGCCTCGAGGTCGCGAAGGACTCGAAGTACATGCACCCGCGGCAGATGCTGCGCGAGCTCGAGAAGGCGATGCCCGCCGATGCGATGGTCTCCACCGACATCGGCAACATCTGCCAGGTCGCGAACAGCTACCTGAAGTTCGAGAGGCCGCGCAGCATGTTCGGGGCCATGATGTTCGGCAACTGCGGCTATGCTTTCCCGACGATCATCGGCTGCAAGGTCGCCGCGCCCGAGCGCAGCGCGGTCGCCTACGTGGGGGACGGCGCCTGGTGCATGAGCTTCGGCGAGATCCTGACCTGCGTTCATGAGAACATTCCGGTGACCGCGGTTGTCTTCAACAATCAGCAGTGGGGCGCCGAGAAGAAGAACCACGTCGATTTCTACAACAACCGGTTCCTCGGCGTTAACCTCGAGAACCCCAGCTTCGCCGGCATCGCGAGGTCGATGGGCGCCGAAGGCGTGACGGTCGACCGGCTGTCGGACGTCGGTCCGGCACTGCGCGACGCGTGCAGGGCGCAGAAGGACGGCAAGACGACGATCGTGGAAATGATGTGCACCCGCGAGCTGGGCGACCCGTTCCGGCGCGACGCACTCCGCAAGCCCGTACGCACACTCGACAAATACAAGGCGTACGTCTGAACGAAGGCATGTGAACCCAACCAGGAGGAGGGCAGCATGAAACGCAGGGCATTGCTGTTGCAGGGCCTGCTCGCGGCAGGCATCGCGCTGGCCGCGGCACCGGCGGCATTCGCGCAGGAGCACTATCCATCGCGTCCTGTCGAGACCATCGTCCCCTGGGGTCCGGGGGGCGGCGCCGACCAGCTGGCGCGACTGACGTCCAAGCTGGTCGAGCCGATGCTGAAGACCTCGTTCCCGGTGGTCAACGTGCCGGGGGCGACCGGCGCCACCGGCATGACCAAGCTCCTCTCCGGTCAGGCCGACGGGTATTCGATGGCCGTGTACATCGCGGACACCAACGCGCTGCTCGCCGGGCCGTCGCCGCGCTGGAAGATGTCCGACCTGCAGCCGGTCGCCGTGATGATGCAGGTGCCCTCGTTCCTGTTCGTCGCCGAGAACAGCCCGATCAAGGACTGGGCCCAGTTCGAGAAGGAAGCCCGCGCCAAGCCGAGCACCCTCAAGGTCGCGACGCTGGGCTTCGGCAGCGTCGACGACATGACGCTCTCCTACCTCGCAGCCAAGGGCATCAAGGTCGTCGAGGTTCCGTACGCCAAGCCCAGCGAGCGCTACGTCTCGGTGATCGGCGGCCACGTCGATGCACTCTACGAGCAGGCGGGCGACGTGCGCCAGTTCATCCTCAACAAGCAGATCCGGCCGATCATCATGTTCGGCAAGGAGCGCCTGCCCGCGTTCAAGGACATCCCGACCTCGCATGAGCTGGGCTACGACATCGCGCTGCCGCAGTTCCGCTCGTTCGTCGTCAAGGCGGGGACGCCGGCCGATCGCGTCAAGATGCTGAGCGATGCGATGGCGAAGGTCGCGGCCGAGCCCGAGTACAAGAAGTTCCTCGACGAGCAATTCGCCGCCAAGGACAGCTTCATTCCGGCAGACAAGGCCGAGGCCTTCCTTCAGGCACAGCTTGCCGACATGAAAGCATCGATGGTGAAGAAGCCCTGACGCGGTCGGCTTCGCCATGCTCGACAAGCTGAAAGGGGTGTTGCCCTATGCGGCGCTGTTGCTCGGCGCCGCGTACCTCTACCGCAGCGCGGGGCACTTCGCGTACGCGCCGAGACCCGGTGAGCTCGGCCCCGATGTCTGGCCGCGGGCGATCCTGGTCCTGCTGATGGGGATCTGCGCCTGGGAGGTGCTGCGCCGCATGTTCTTCGGGGGCGCAGCAACAGCGCTGCCGCATGCGCAGGAGGCCGGCGCGGACGCCGAGGACGGCGCGGAGGAGGGCGCGCGTCACGCGCATCTGCTCTACGCCGGAATCGGGCTGACGCTGCTCTACGTGCTCGGCATGGGCACGCTGGGTTTCTTCCTCGCGACCGCGCTCTACCTCGCGCTGTTCATGCTGGTCGGACGGTATCGCCGCTACGGCGTGATCGCGGTGACGAGCATCCTCGGCAGCCTTGCCTTCGTGTTCGTGTTCATGAAGATCGTCTACGTGTCGCTCCCGCTGGGACTGGGGCCGTTCAAGCAGATCTCGATCTTCATCCTCGCCGCGCTCGGCATTCATTGAGGACACCGGTGCCATGCTCGATGTCATCCATCAGCTCGGCTTTGGATTTCTGCAGCTTCTGACGCCGGCGAATGCCGTTTCGCTGGTCGTCGGGTTGGTGGTCGGCATGCTGGTCGCGGTCCTGCCGGGCCTCACGCTGGTGATGGGCGTCGTCCTCGCATTGCCGTTCACCTACGGCATGGGGGTGACGCCGTCGATCATCCTGCTGACCGCGATGTACCTGTCCGGGACCTACGGCGGGGCGTTCACGTCGATCCTGTTCCGCATTCCGGGCGAGCCGCTCGACGTCCCGCTGCTGTGGGACGGTTACCCGATGGCGCGCCAGGGCAGGCCCGCCCAGGCGCTGGGATGGACGTTGTTGGCGGCGCTGTGGGGCGGACTGATCACCGCGGTCTCGGCGGTCGTGCTGGCCGTGCCGTTCGCGAAGTTCGCGCTGCGCTTCGATGCGCCCGAGTATTTCGCGATCGTGGTCTTCGGCCTGACCGGGGTCGTGGCGCTGGGCGGAGCCTCGATGGTCAAGGCCCTGATCAGCCTGTGCATCGGCCTGCTGCTCGCGACGGTCGGCGTCGACGACACTTACGGCGCGGACCGGTTCACGTTCCATGTCCCGATCCTGAAGGACGGCATCGAGTACCTGACGGTCATGGTCGGCGCCTACGGTCTGGGCGAGGTGCTCGCGCGGATGGAGCAGGGTTTCGCCACCCCGCCGATGGACGGGAGCGGGAAGATCGAGACCCGCCTGCCCAAATGGCGCGAGATCTGGGCGCTGCGGCCGACGATCGCCCGCAGCTCGCTGATCGGCATCATCTGCGGGATCGTGCCGGGGGCCGGGGCCACCGTCGGCTCGTTCGTCGCCTATGGCACCGAAGCTCAATATGGCAGGCGCCGCGACAAGCTCGGGACCGGCATTCCCGAAGGGATCGTCGCACCGCAGGTCGCCTCGACCGCGACCGTGGGCGGGCACATGGTGCCGCTGCTGGCGCTCGGCATCCCGGGCAGCGGCGCCACCGCGGTGATCCTCGGCGCATTTCTGCTACATGGCGTGCAGCCGGGTCCGCAGATCTTCCAGACCGAGGGCGGCATGGTGTACACGATCTTCGCGTCGATGTTCGTCGCGGTCATCGGCATGTGCCTGCTCGGATATTTCGCGATCAAGCCGCTGGTGCGGGTGCTGGCGCTTCCCGAGGCGTTGACGTCGGCCTTCGTCGCGCTGTTCTGCTTCGTCGGCGCCTACAGTGCGCGCAACAGCGTCACCGACCTGTGGATGATCGTGATCTTCGGCGTCGTCGGCTACCTGTTCGAGCGCAACCGCTTTCCGATCGCGCCGATGGTGCTGGGCTGCATCCTCGGGCCCGTCGCCGAGACGGCGTTCATGACCAGCATGATCGCCAACAAGAACGACTTGACCGTGTTCTTCGCCCGCCCGATCAGCGGGACCGTGATGGTCCTGACGGTTCTCGCACTCGCCTGGCCGATGATCCGCCACCTGCGCCGGACGCTCCGGGACGCGCGCAGTCCTGGTGCGCTCGCGCCCGCTGGGGGCAGTAAAGTGCAGCCATGAGCATGACGCCGGAACCCAGGCTGTCAGCCGCCGAAGAGGTCGCGGCCCTGATTCGCCGCGCGCGCGCGGCACAGGCCGAGTACGAGCGATGGCCGCAGGAGCGGATCGACGACGCGGCAGTGGCCTGCGGCTGGGCGATCATGAAGCCTGCGAACAACCGGGCGCTCGCCGAGATGGCCGTGCGCGACACGGGGCTGGGCAGCGTGGCCGACAAGGTCCTCAAGAACCATCGCAAGACATTGGGCCTGTTGCGCGACATCAAGGGCGTGCGGACCGTCGGCGTGATCGCCGAATATCCGGAGCGTGGTGTCACCGAGATCGCGCGGCCCGTCGGCGTCGTCGCGGCGATCACGCCATCGACCAACCCGGCAGCCACACCCGCCAACCAGATCATCAACGCGCTGAAGTGCGGCAATGCGATCATCCTCGCGCCGTCGCCCAAGGGCCATTCGACCTGCGAGGCGCTGCTCGGATACGTGCATGCGGAGCTCGCCCGGGTCGGCGCGCCGTCCGACCTCGTGCAGCTGCTGCCGTCGCCGGTGACCAAGGAGGCGACCTACGAGCTGATGCGCCAGGCCGACCTGATCGCCGCCACAGGCTCGCAGGCGAACATCCGCGCCGCCTATTCGAGTGGCAAGCCCGCGATCGGCGTCGGCCAGGGCAATGTCGTGTCGATCGTCGACGCGAGCGCGGATGTCGCGGATGCCGCGGCGAAGATCGCGCGTTCCAAGACCTTCGACAACGCGACCTCCTGCTCGTCGGAGAACTCGGTCGTCATCCTCGCATCCGTCCGCGACGCGATGCTCCGCGAGCTCGCTGCGCAGGGCGGAGTGATGCTCGACGCCGCCGAGAAGGCGCAACTGCAGGCGCTGATGTTTCCCGGCGGCAAGCTCGGTCCGGCCGCCACCGCGCAGTCCGCGCCGCGCATCTCGGCGCTTGCCGGACTCGAACGTCCTGCCGTGCGCGAGGCGCGGTTCCTGATGGTCGAGGAGACGGGGACGGGTCCGGCGTTCCCGTTTTCGGGCGAGAAGCTCGCACCGGTGCTCACCGTCTACACGTCCCGGGACTTCGACGAGGCCTGCGCGCTGACGCGGCGCATCTACGATTACCAGGGCAAGGGGCATTCGGTGTCGCTCCACGCGCGCGACGACGCGCATGCGCTGCGCCTCGGCATCGAGTTGCCGGTCGCGCGCGTGATCGTCAACCAGGCGCATTGCATCGCCACCGGCGGCAGCTTCGACAACGGACTGCCGTTCTCCCTGTCGATGGGCTGCGGCACCTGGGGCGGGAACAGCTTTTCCGACAACATGCACTGGCGGCATTTCCTGAACATCACCCGGATCGCCCGGCCGATTCCCGAAAGGGTTCCCGACGAGGACGAGATATTCGGGGCGTATCGCGCGAAGTACGGCAGCTAGGGCGTGCCACGATGCCTGCAACCGGGAATCGGCGCCGCCATGCCTGACACCATCCGCAGCCTGGTCGACGGCCAGGCTGCCGCAACACCCTCGGGCGTTTGGCTGGTCGCGCCCGAGACCGGCCGGGAGCTGAGCTACCAGGGCCTGCGCGAATCGTCGCTCGCGCTCGCCGCCTTCCTCGCAGACCGCGGCATCGCCCCGGGCGAGCGCGTGGCGACGTTCATGCCGAATGGCCTGCAGACAGCGAGGCTGTTCATCGGGGTCATGTACGCAGGGCGCGTCGTCACGCCGCTCAACCTGCTCGCGCAGGCTTCGCAGCTCGACTACGTCCTCGCCCACAGCGACGCGCGGCTGGTCTTTGTCGCGCCGGGCGAGCGCGAACGCCTCGCAGCCTCCGCAGCACGCGCAGGCAGGCCGATCGAGATCGTCACCATCGATCCCGATTGCGACGAGTTCATCGATGCCGTTCGATGCCGGACCGATGGCCTCGCGCCCTGCGGCGCCGGCGACGACGCGCTGATGATGTACACGTCGGGAACCACCGGCGTTCCCAAGGGCGTCGTGCTGACCCAGCGGAACGTGACCGCGGGCGGCCGTTTCGTGTCGCAGGCGCATGCGCTCGGCGAGCACGACCGGGTGCTCGCCGTGCTGCCGCTCTATCACATCAACGCGCAGATCGTGACCGCCGTTGCGCCGCTGGTGCACGGCGGCAGCCTGGTGATGCCGCGCAGGTTCTCGGCCAGCGATTTCTGGAGCCTTGCCTGCCGCCACGGCTGCACGTGGATCAACGTCGTCCCGACGATCATCTCCTACCTGCTGGCGGGCCCGGATCCGCGCGCGGCGGGACTCGACCTGTCGGCGATACGCTTCTGCCGCTCGGCCTCGGCGCCGCTGCCACCGGAGCTCCATCGCGCGTTCGAGGAGCGCTTCGGCATCGGCATCATCGAGACGATGGGGCTCACCGAAACCGCGGCGCCGGTATTCACCAATCCGCTCGATCCCGCAAAGCGCAGGATCGGCAGCCCCGGACAGGCTTTCGGCAACGAGGAGAAGGTGATCGATCCCGCGACTGGTCGCGACCTTCCCGACGGCGAGCCGGGCGAGATCATGATCCGCGGGGCCAACGTGATGAAGGCGTACTACAAGTCCCCCGAGGCGACCGCGAAAGCGCTCGAGCCCGACGGCTGGCTGCACACGGGCGACCTGGGTCTGCGCGATCCGGACGGGTTCTACTTCATTACCGGGCGGCTCAAGGAGCTCATCATCAAGGGCGGCGAGAACATCGCGCCGCGCGAAATCGACGAGGCGCTCTACCGCCATCCGGCGGTGCTCGAGGCTGCGGCGGTCGGCATTCCCGATCCGCACTACGGGCAGGAGATCCTCGCCGCGGTGGTGGTGAAGCCCGGCATGTCCGTCAGCGAAGACGAGCTGCGCGCGTTCTGCGAAACCGAGCTCGGTCGCTACAAGATGCCCAGGGTGATCCGCTTCATGCACGAGCTCCCCAAGGGGCCGTCGGGCAAGGTCCAGCGTCTCAAGCTGCTCGATTCCTGATCGGGCATTGGCGAGCCGCGCGCCGTCCGTCTCGCCGGCACCGGGGCGGACTCAGCGCATTCGCACGAACAGCCACAGCGCGCCGATCAGGATCGGCTGGTGCAGCAGGTAGACGGCGAGGCTGTGCCGGCCGAGGAAGCCGAGGATCGCCGGCGCGCGCGAGAGCGGCGCAAGGGCCGCGAAACGCGTGCGGACCAGATGGTGGCCGACGGCGATCCCGAGCAGCAGCACGCCGGTCCATGGAAACAGCGGCACGTAATCCTCGGTCGGGGGCTTGGCCGTCATGAATCCGAGCCAGCCCAGGGTCCGGTCGTCGAAGGCGGCATTGTGGAACGCAAGTCCCGCGACGACGATGGCGACCCCGACCGCGGCTGCCAGCGCGGGCCTGCGTACCAACGGCCGCGCGATGAGCAGCGATACGGCGATCGCGTGCAGCACGCCGAACCAGATCCAGGTCTGGGGAAACATCAGGTAACTGCCGGCGCTCACCGCGACCGCGGCGGCAGCGATCACCGCGACATGGACGAGCCAGCGGGTTCCTTCATGGCGCCGACGCTCCGCGAGGACCGCGCTCGCGCCCGCGACGAGCAGGAACGTCGACAGGATCAGCGTGCGCGCGGCAATCCAGCGCCAGTCGTGCTCGAGGTCGGCGCGCAGGAAGCCGAAATAGCGCAGGTCGAAGCAGAAGTGGTAGATCGCCATCGCGACGATCGCGGTGCCGCGCAGCGCGTCCAGTGCAGGCACTCGCGCCGGCGTCGCCTGCGACCGGGTCCGAGGCTGCGGCGCGACGGCGACGGAGGCACTTGCCTCGCGCAGCGTCGCCGCCCGGCTTCGCGCGGCGGGTCCGGGCGCTGCGTCCCTGCGGTTGCGGCGCCTGCTCACCGGCCGCCGTGCCAGGCGAGATGCACGGCGCCGGCTGCGTCCTGCGCACCCAGCATCGGCAGGGTGCGGCGGAGGGCTTCGGGCGTCGCCGACGACGCTGTCAGCGTCAGCGCCGCGTCGACCGATCCACCGCTGCCGACGATCGTCCCGTCGACCGCGAGCTCGCCACCCGAATTGCGGACGGTTCCCTCCAGGCGTCCCTGGCGTGGCGCGAGCTCGAGCGCGACGGTCCCGAGGTCGACGGTGGTGCCGGCGACGACGAGCCGCGCGCGTTGCCACTGCGCGTCCAGGGCGCCGCTGCCACCCGATGTGCCCCCTGATGGGCTCCATTCGAAAGCAGCTGCGTGCAATTCGAGCACGCCGCCGATGGTCAGCGCAGCCCCGCGTGGGGTCAGCGCGGCAGCGAGCGCCGCTGGCGCGCGCAGCTCGAAGCCATGCAACGACAAGGTCCCTGGTCGCACGTCGATCGTCCCCCGCGCGCCATCGCTGCCCGAGTCGAGCTCGACCGACAGGACCCCCCGTGCGACCGGCCGCAGGGCGACGCGCCACGCGATTGGCATCCGCGCGCGACCGTCGTCGCTGGCGAGGACGCCGCGGCCGCGCCACCACAGGCCGCGGGCATCGGCCATCCGCCATGCTCCGCGCGTCCGCGCATCGAGCGCGGCATCGACGATGGTCGCCGGAGCCAGGGCGACGAGCGCCGCGATCACGAGCAGCAGACCGATTGCAAAGCGAATCGCGGTCCGTGGCATCAGCGTCCCGCGGGCTCGCGAACGAGCGCGAGCTCCGCGCGCACGCTTCCAGGAGTGACACGCGCGAGCAGCGTCGCTTCGGCGACGCGGACGCTTTCCTCGCGCGACAGCGCATCGAGCGCGCGTACCAGCGCATCGAAGCGGGCTTCCGGGATGACGACGTCGATCCGCCCGTCGGCGCCTGCGTGCGCGGCGGCCAGGGGAACGAGACCGTGTTGCGCGAGCACGCGATCGACGGCCGAGGCTGCGTCACCGGCACGCGCGGGCGCGATCGCCCGCGCGAGGCTCGCGTCCTCGGCAGCCTGGTGGCGCGCGGTCGCGAGCAGCATGCGCTCGCGCGCAAGGTCTTCGCCGGCGCGGCCGACTGCATCCTGCAGCGGAATGACGAGCCACACGACGACGGCGATCGCAAGCAGAAGCACCGCGATCGCGCCGATCGCGATGCGCTCGCGTGCACCTGCGCGATTCCAGGCGTCGACCATGGGCGCAAGGGCCGTGCGCATCACCGTGCGGCCGGATCGAGGGTCAGGCGCATGCGGGTGCCGGACGCGACGGGCGCTACCAGGGCATCGACTCCGGCATCGGCGAGGCCGCGCGTGATGCCGGCGAGCGACTCCGGGCGCGCCGCGGCGAACTCCAGCGTCCACGCCCCTCCGGAAAAGGCGGCAGATTTCAGCGTTCCCGGCGCGAGCGTCGCGATCAGCGGTGCAGCGCGCGCCAGCAGCGGCACTGCGTCTCCCGGTGCGTCCTTCGCTGCGCGATGCAGGAGCCCGACGTGACGCTGCGCGATGGCGGCGATCGCCTGCGATGGCGAGGATGCGCCGGTCAGGCCGGCCTGGGCGGCGATATCCTCCATTGCGCGCGACGCGCGCCATTGCTCGACCGACAGCCAGGTCCACTCGGCGACCAGGGCCAGCACGTGCACGACCAGCGCGACCGCGGCGATCGCGGCCGGGAGGCGGAATGCGCGCAGGGCGAGCGAAGCCGCCGCCGCTGCGGGCGCGGGATTCTCGCGGGCGAGCAGGTCCGGCGCGCGGGCAAAGGCTTCGGGTGCCGCCTCGTCCCAGCGAAACGGCTGTGCGGCGACGAAGGCGATGCCCGCGGCCTGAGACCATTGCGCGAGCCCGGCGGCGTTTTGCGCGAACGCCACATGGACGCGTTGCGGGGCCCGCCCGGTGCGCTGCGCCTGGGCCAGCGCAATCGAAAGCTCCGCGGGCAGCTCGCCCGTCGGGGGGGCGTCGCCGATCGCCAGCGTGCTGCCGTCGCTGCGTCGAATGAACGTTCCGCCCGCCGCCGAAGCGCACCAGGTCCAGCCGTCGTGCACCGGCGCGAGCGCCGATTCGGGCAGCAGCCGTGCAAGGCCGGGGACGCCCGCGGCCGTCGCCGTGACCATCGCGGCCGACGCGACCGCGGCAAGCACGCTGCCATCATCGCCCTGGGGCCCGGTTGCGACGACCGATTCGTCGACCGGCGTGGCGAGCTGGTCCTCGATCGCATAGGCCGCGGCCGCGCGCAGGCGCGCAGCCGGCATCGACGGCAATGCGAGCGCGACGAGTCGTACGCAATTCGCGGCCAGCACCGCTTCGACGCGCGCGGCGGCCGGCCATTGGCCGGGAGGGGTGCGGCCGCGCTCCAGCGCATGGTCGCGATCGTCGAGGCGAACCCAGGCGGTGGGGCGATCGCGGCCCGGAGGGCCATCGAGGAGGACGCGCAGGATCATCCGGCGTGAGTGTATCGAAAGCTCATTCGACGGTCTGCCAGACGATCGCGGGCCAACCGTTGGCCGGCCGCTCGATCAGCGCCCGCGCCTGCGCCACGGTCTCGCCCTGGCGCGCGCGAACGCTGGCCAGGAAGTAATGGCTGCCGACCGAATACATCGTCTCGTCGCCCAGCGACGCGCCCGAAGGCAGGCGTGCCCGGAAATCGGCGATCGAGGTGAATGGGTGGACGCGACGGTTTGCGACCAGCGCGGCAAGCGCAGTCGGGTCGAGGTTCCGGATCGCGGCGGCAAGGACCTCCGGTGGCGCGGTGTTGACGTTGAGCGGGACGTCCCGGGGGAGTGCGGTGACCCGCGGCAGCAGCGCGGTCATCGTCGCCAGCGTCATGCCCGGGACCTCGGCCAGCTCCTGGACCCGCAGCGCATCGGTGTCGCCAGGACTGGGCGGTGCGAAGGCCCCGGGTGCAGCGGCGCCCGGCGACGATGCAGCGCGACCCTGCGCCGCGATCCAATCGACGATCGGCGGCAGCGCCGACGCGGGCAGGCCGAGGTTGGCGAAGAGCTGGGCGAAACGCCGCCGCGCGGCACCCCCGCGCGCAGGGCTCGCGAGGTCGTTGACATTGAGCAGGCCCTGCGCGTCGACGATGCTGCCTTCGACGGTGCCATTCTCGATCGGCGTCGGCGGCAGCGGCAGCGCCCACGGGTCGTTCAGCGAATCGATCGGCCCGGTGCGGGCATCGACGTCGAGAATCTGACGCGCCCATTGAATGCCGGCCTGCGCGATCGACTGCGCCTGCACCTGGTCGCGCCGATGCAGGACCCGCGACGACCAGAGCGACTCGCCGGCGGCGAGCGACACCGCCACTGCGGCAGCGAGCGCGGCGACGAGCATCGCGACGATCAGCGCGAGTCCGCGCTGCGGACGGGTTCGCGGTCCGCGTTTCATTGCAGCGCGAGCATGCGCGTGATGACGCCGCCGTCGTCGAGGGTCAGCTCGATTCGCACCCCGCGCGGGAGCGCACCCTGGCCCGCGAGGGGCCATCGCGCCGACCACGCGCCGGCATCGGTCAGCTGCAGGACGCGAAAGCGAAGGACGCCATCGACCAGCGTGTAGGCAGCCGGGGCCGCGGGGGAAGGGTCGTCGAGCCGTGACCAGTACAGGACCTCGAGCCGGCGGCCGCGCAGCCGGTATCCGACGCGCTGTCCCGCCGTGCCGGGCTCGTCGATGCTGTCGGGTCCGGCGCGGGAGAACACGAGCTGCGTGTCGCCTGCGGAGTCGTCGGGCGCGGCCGACCACGCAGCCGCGCTGGCACCGGCAGCAGGCGCGCGGACCTCGCGTGGGACCGCGTGGCGCATGTCGGCCTCCATCCGCGCGAACACCGCGTCGAGTTGCTGCCAGCGCCGGCTCTCGCCGGAGATCCGCGCCTCGCTGTCGGTCAGCGTTGCGGTCGCGCGCCATGCGAGCACGGCGACGACGCCGAGTATGGCGATCGCCACCAGCGCTTCGACCAGCGTGAATCCGCCGGGCGTCCGGCGCTGCGATTGCGCGAATGCGCGCCCCTGCGGGCGCAGCGCGGGATCAATGCGGCGCATTGCCCAGGTACCCGACGAGGCGCGCCAGCGCGTAATCGGGCAGCGCCTGCTGCGTGACGACGATCTCGATCCTGCGGAACGCGGGATTGGGGGTCGTGCTCACGGTTTCCCGCCACTCGAGCGGAACCTTCGCCTGCAGCTCCGAGCCCGCCGTCATCCCCGCCGGAGGCCAGGGGTTCTGCAACTGCGCCTGCGCGAGTCGGTTCTCGGCGACCCACAGGGCGAGCGTGCGGAGCTTGAGGGTCGTTGCGCCGTCTGCGGTCTGCGCCAGCGCGCGCATGCCGGCGGCAAGAGCCACGGCGACGATCGCGAGCGCGACCAGCACCTCGATCAGCGTGAAAGCCGGCGCGCGGCGCGGCGCGTACGTGTTCATGGCGCAAACCCCGTCCGCCGCGTCATTGCGCAAGTCTC
This sequence comes from Casimicrobiaceae bacterium, assembly GCA_035470905.1. GTDB lineage: Bacteria > Pseudomonadota > Gammaproteobacteria > Burkholderiales > Casimicrobiaceae > VBCG01. The sequence goes on along the minus strand of DATIQL010000165.1, from coordinate 4,635 downwards.
GACGGACCGTCGATCGACACTCGATTCAGCGGATCCGCGGCGATGACGGCGCGCCAGCCGCCGGCGACGAGCGCAAACGCGAATGGCTCGTTGTTGCCCGATGCACGCAGCGGCACGATCGCATCCGCCGCAACCGGCCGTCCTGCGTAGGCGAGCGCCATGCCTTGCACCGGTGGCGGAAGCGGGTAGCTTGTCAGGACGTCGTCGTCGTCGACGAGGCGCCAGCGATCGCCGGCATCGTCACGCTGCCAGTAGCGGACGACGTTGCCGCCCACCGAAACGCCGAGCATCCGGTTCCGCCATTGCGCGCGCTGTGCCGCGTATTCGATCCGGCCGGCGAACCGGCGCGCCTCGCGGCGGGAGACGTCGCGATCGTCGGGCGAGACGAGCGCCAGCGCGAGACCCGCGGCAATGCCGAGAATCACGATGACGACCAGGATCTCGACCAGCGTGAATGCGCGCAGCTTCGCAGGACGCGGGGCGGCGCAACCGGCGCTGCAGGACGTCGCTGTCGGCCCGCGACGCATCCGGATTCACAGGTCCCAGGATCCGATGTCGGCGTCGACGCCGGTGCCGCCCGGCTGCCCGTCGGCGCCGTAGGTCAGCACGTCGACGTCGCCCTTGAGGCCCGGGTTCAGGTACTGATAGGGGTGACCCCAGGGGTCGCGCGGCAGCTTTTCGAGGTAGCCGCCCGGCTTCCAGTTCGGCGGGATCGGCGCCTCGGTCGGCCTGACCACCAGCGCGTTCAAGCCCTGCTCGGTGGTCGGATAGCGCTGGTTGTCGAGGCGGTAGAGCTTGAGCGCCTGGCGAATCGAGGCGATGTCGCTTTTCGCGGCGACGATGCGGGCGTCGTCGGTCCGACTCAGGATGCTCGGCACGACCAGTGCCGCGAGCACGCCGAGGATCACGATGACCACCATGATCTCGATCAGCGTGAAGCCACGGCCGCGCGCCGGCCGATCCGGGCAGTGCCCGGCCGAGCCGATCCGCCCGCAGGAGGTGAACCCGATGCTTCGCTGCGGGGAACGGCGCGCTTCGACAGTCATCTGACCATTATAATCCGCGCGATTCGCGAGCCGGCGTTGCGAAGCCCGCGCGGGCGGGGACGTCACTGCGTCGTCGCGAGCCGGCACCCCAAACCAGATGCGCAAACGCAACCTCGCCGCAATCCTCGCCGCACTGCTCGTGCTGACGGCGGTCGCAGTCGCAGCAACGGCGTGGTCGTGGTATCGGGCGCCGCTGCCGCTGCCGCGCAGTCCCTATGATTTCGACGTGCATCCCGGCGCATCGCTGTCGCACGTCGCGCGGTCGTTGCACGACGACGGCGCGTTGCCGCATGCCGCGGCGCTGGTCCTGCTCGCGCGCATCCGGCACGCCGATCGCGCAATCAAGGCCGGCAGCTACGAGATCGAGCGCGGCATAACGCTCTCCGGGCTGCTCGCCAAGCTGACCGAGGGCGATGTGCTGCAGACGTCGGTGACGATCGTCGAGGGCTCGACGTTCGCGCAGCTTCGGGAGGCGCTGGGCAGGAATCCAGATCTGGCGCACACCGCGGCAGGGCTCTCCGATGCCGAGCTGCTGTCGCGCATCGGGGCGACCGAGAGCGATCCCGAAGGCCTGTTCTTTCCGGATACCTATTACATGGCCATCGGCAGCAGCGACCTTGCGCTGCTGAAGCGCGCCTATCGCGCGCTGCACGACCGCCTCGCGGCGGCGTGGACGCGGCGGAAGGAGGGACTGCCGTTGGCCACCCCCTACCAGGCCCTGGTGCTGGCGTCGATCGTCGAGAAGGAGACGGGGCGAAGCGCCGACCGTCCGCTGATCGCGTCGGTGTTTATCAACCGTCTGAAGCACGGAATGCGCCTGCAGACCGACCCGACGGTCATCTATGGCATCGGTCCGGGCTTCGACGGGAATCTCACCAAACGCGACCTCGAGACCGACACGGCCTACAACACCTACACGCGCGACGGACTGCCGCCGACGCCGATCGCGCTGCCATCGCAGGCATCGATCGACGCCGTCGTGGACCCTCCGGACTCCGAGTATCTCTATTTCGTCGCGCGCGGCGACGGGACGTCGGAATTCTCCGAGAATCTCGGGACGCACAATCGCGCCGTGTCAAAATACCAGAAGACCCCTCATTGAGATGGCCTCCGGGGCGGCAGGTGCCGCAGGCGGGGGCTGTTCGCACGCACGACAGTGACCCGGAACGAGCAAAGCGGGCGGTTCATCACGCTGGAAGGCATCGATGGCGCCGGCAAGAGCACGCATGCCGCATGGCTCGTCGAGGCGCTGCGCGCGCGCGGGCGGACGGTGGTCGCGACGCGGGAGCCCGGGGGGACACCCGTCGGCGAGGCGCTGCGCGAGTTGCTGCTTCGCCAGCCGATGGCGCACGACAGCGAAGCGCTGCTGATGTTCGCGGCAAGGCGCGAGCATGTGCTGCAGGTGATCGCTCCTGCGCTCGCGCGCGGCGACGTCGTGCTGTGCGACCGGTTCACCGACGCGACCTGGGCCTACCAGGGTGGAGGCCACGGTGTATCGAAGGCATTGATCGCCGAACTCGAGCGGCACGTGCACCCGGACTGCAATCCCGACCTGACGCTGCTGTTCGACGTTCCTGCAAGGGTGTCTCGCGAGCGCCTCGACCGCATGCGCGCTGACGGACGCGAGCTCGACAAGTTCGAGCGGCAGGCGGCCGGCTTCTTCGATCGAGTTCGCGACACCTATCTCGAGCGAGCGGCGGCGGAGCCTGCCCGCTTTCGCGTCATCGACGCCGGTCGTCCGCTGGCCGACGTGCGCGCAGATCTCCTGCGGATCGTGGGCGAGCTGTGAGCGCCGGCGCCGCGATGGACGAGACGGGCGGCGGCGCCGGCGATGGCCCGGCGGCGCCGCGCCGCCCTGCCGAGCCGCTGCCCTGGCAGCGTCGGTTCGCTTCGGACATGTTCGCGCGGCGCGCCGGCTGGGCGCACGCGCTGCTCCTGACGGGGCCTGCCGGCATCGGCAAGCGCAGGTTGGCCGAGGTGCTCGCCGGCGCGCTGCTCTGCGAGGCGCCGCGGGGCGACGGATCGGCATGCGGCGAATGCGCGGGCTGCCGCTACGCAGCGGCAAGGCAGCATCCCGACCTGCGGATCATCGAGCCGGTCGACGTCGACGACGACGGTGTGGCAAAGCCCGTGGACGCGATCGTCGTCGACCGCATACGTTCGTTGATCGACTGGGTGCAGGTCACCAGCCATCGCGGCGGGTCGAAAGTCGCACTGATCGTCCCCGCCGAGCGGATGAACCCCGCGGCGGCGAACGCGCTGCTGAAGACCCTCGAGGAACCGCCGCCGGGCACGTTCCTGGTCCTGGTGTCGCATCAACCGGGACGCCTCCCGGCGACGATAGTGAGTCGCTGCCAGCGCATCGCTGCGCCACGGCCGGCGCCCGCCGAGGCTGCGGCGTGGCTCGCCGCACAGGGCGTCGACGATCCCGACCGCGTGCTCGCCCAGGCGGCGTACGCGCCGCTTGCCGCGATCGCGCTTGCCGGGGAGGAGTACCAGGCCGAGCGCACATCGTGGCTGGCGGCATTCGCGAAGCCGGCGGTACTTTCGACCGTGACGCTGGGAGCGAGAATCGACGCGCTGCCGCGCGAATCGAGGAAGGAGGGCCTAGGCGCGCTGATCGGCTGGCTGTCGGGCTGGTGCACGGATCTCGCCCGCGTACGATTCGGCGGCGCCCCGCTGCAGAACCGGGACATGGCGGCCGACCTCGCGGTCCTGGCAGGTTCGGTGGCACCGCTGGCCCTGTTTCGCTATCATCGGACCTTGCTGCGTGCGCGGGCGCTGCTCGGGCATCCGCTGCAGCCGCGCCTCGTCGCCGAGGCGCTCCTGATCGATTACCGGAACCTATTTGGCCGATGATGGCGGACAAGACACCTGGAACCACCGGCGGCCCTGCCGTCGCCCGCCCGGGCGTGCTGTCGCTCAACATCCGCGAAAAGGCCGCGCTGTATGCGGCCTACATGCCGTTCCTCAGGGGGGGCGGCATCTTCATCCCGACGTCGCGCCCGTATGCGCTGGGCGAGGAAGTCTTCATGCTGCTGTCGCTGATGGACGATCCCAACCGCATCGCCGTGCAGGGCAAGGTCGTGTGGATCACCCCCGACGGCGGCCAGGGCAATCGCACGCAGGGGATCGGCGTGCAGTTCACCCTGGACGAGACCGGCGCGGCCGCGAAGTCGACGATCGAACGGATCCTGGGCGAGCATCTCGCGTCGACACGCTCGACGCACACGATGTAACGGTTGTTCGTCGCTTCGGTTGTTCGTAGATTCCCACTGCCATCTCGATTTTCCGGATCTCCGGGAGGAACTGCCGCAGCTCCTCGCGGCCATGCGCGAGGCCGACGTGACGCACGCGCTGTGCATCGCCGTCGAAACGGGGGCGTGGCCGGCCGTGCATGCGCTCGCGCGCGAGCACGCGAACCTGTACGCGAGCGTCGGCGTCCACCCCGACTACCCGGACACTGCGGAGCCGACCCAGGCGCTGCTGTGCGAGCGTGCGCGCGAACCCAAGGTCGTCGCGATCGGCGAGACCGGACTCGACTACTACCGCGTGACCGGCGACCTCGAATGGCAGCGCCAGCGCTTCC
>DATIQL010000164.1:0-6327 GCA_035470905.1 Casimicrobiaceae bacterium | reverse complement strand
GCCAGCGAATCGGGGCCGCGATTGACCAGGTCGCCGACCAGCCAGATGCGATCGCAGGCCGGCGAGAATCCGATCAGCGACAGCAACTCGCAGAATTCCGCGTGACAGCCCTGGATGTCGCCGATTGCGTAGAGCGCCATTCTTCGCCAACTATAATCGCGGCGCATTGTAACAACATCGGCAGCGCTTCCCCTTGACTCCATCCCTCAACGCTGCGCAGCGCGAGGCCGTGCGCCACGACAGCGGGCCCCTGCTCGTGCTGGCAGGCGCAGGCAGCGGCAAGACACGCGTCATCACCGCGAAGATCGCGCATCTGGTCGCGCGAGGTGTCGCCCCCGACCGCATCGTCGCGATCACGTTCACCAACAAGGCGGCGCGCGAGATGCGCGAGCGTGCGCAGGATCTGCTGCGCCGTGAAGGCGCCTCCGCTGCCGCGGGCGCGGTGAAGATCTCGACCTTCCACTCGCTGGGCCTCTCCATCGTCCGCGCCGAGCATCGCGCGCTGGGCCTGCGCTCCGGCTTCTCGATCCTCGATCCGGGCGACCTCGAGTCGATCGTCGGCGAGCTCGCAGCCTCCGCCGACCGCGGCCGCACCCGCGCGATCCAGTGGAAGATCAGCCAGTGGAAGAACGCGCTGGTGACGCCCGCGGAGGCGCTGTCCGCCGCGGCGAGCGACGACGAGCGCATCGCCGCGCGCGCCTACTTGGGCTACGCCGAGGCGCTGAAGGCCTACCAGGCGGTCGATTTCGACGATCTCATCGGGCTGCCGGTCGCGCTGCTCGAGAGCGACCCCGCGGCGCGCGAGCGCTGGCAGGCGCGTTGTGCGCACGTGCTGATCGACGAATACCAGGACACCAATCCGGCGCAGTACAGGCTGTTCCGGCATCTGGTCGGCACGGCGACGCCGTTCACCGCGGTGGGCGACGACGACCAGGCGATCTACGGCTGGCGGGGCGCCACACTCGACAACCTCGCCGCGCTGCCGCGCGACTATCCGGAGCTACGCGTCATCAAGCTCGAGCAGAACTACCGCTCGACGGTGCGCATCCTGCGCTGCGCGAACGCGCTGATCGGCAACAATCCCAAGCTCTTCGACAAGCGCCTGTGGACCGAGCTCGCGCACGGCGATCCGCTGCGCGTGACGCCTGCCGACGACGACGAGTCCGAGGCCGAGCTGGTCGTGCACCGGCTGCTGGCGCACAGGTTCGAGCATCGGTTGCGCTTTTCCGATTACGCGATCCTCTATCGCGGCAACCACCAGGCGCGGGTGTTCGAGACGGTGCTGCGCGCCCAGTCGATCCCCTACGAGATCTCCGGCGGGACGTCGCTGTTCGAGCGCACCGAGATCAAGGACATCGTCGCCTACCTGCGGCTCATCGCCAACGACGACGACGACCCCGCGTTCCTGCGCGCCATCGCCGTGCCGAAGCGCGGCGTGGGGCAGGCGACGCTGCGGCAGCTGGGCGAGATCGCGGCCGCGCACAAGGTGTCGCTGTTCGCCGCCGCGTTCGAGCCCGAGGCGGCCGCGGTCCTCGGTGCGCGGGCGAAGGGCGCGCTCAGCGAGTTCTGCGCGCTGATCAACGGCTTGCGCCACCGCGCCGAGCGCTAGCCCGCGGGCAGGCTTCTCGCCGACATGATGCGCGGCATCGACTACGCCGACTGGCTGACCTCGACGCTGGACCGCAAGGATGCGATCTCGCGCACGCAGAGCGTCGACGATTTCATCGGCTGGCTGTCGAGGAAGGGCGAGGCCGACGGCAAGAACCTGCTCGAGCTGACGCAGATGATCGCGCTGATCACCATGCTCGAAGGCCGCGAAGGCGAAGCACCCGATGCGGTGCGCCTGTCGACGCTGCACGCGGCGAAGGGGCTCGAATTCCCGCACGTGTTCCTGGTGGGCCTGGAGGAGGGCATCCTGCCCCACCGCGAGGCGGTCGAGGCCGGGAACGTCGACGAGGAGCGGCGCCTGATGTACGTGGGCCTGACGCGCGCGCAGAGGAGCCTGCAGCTGTCGTATTGCCGCGCGCGCAAGCGGGCGGGAGAGAAGGTCGACTGCGCGCCGTCGCGGTTCCTGGCCGAGCTTGCGCAGGAGGACCTGCGCCACGCGGATCAGCCGCTGTCGGTCGATGAGGCGGCGCAGGCGAAGACGACCGGCAACGCGCGGCTGGCCGCGCTCAAGGCGCTGGTCGCGCGCTAGGGCCAGCGGGACCGGCGGCTGCCCCGGCGCCGGGGCAGCGAGAGGCCCGTTGCCGTTACTTCGCGGCGGCCGTCATGAACTCGACGGCGGCCTTGATCTGGGCGTCGGTGAGGCTCGTGTTCCCACCCTTCGGGGGCATCACCCCTGCCTTGCCCTGGAAGCCGTGGGTCGCGTGCTGGAGCAGCGTGGCCTCGCCCTGGGCGATCCGCGGTCCCCAGGCAGCCTTGTCGCCGAACTTGGGCGCGCCGGCGATGCCTGCGCCGTGGCAGACGTGGCAGGTTCCGTCGTAGACCGCCTTGCCGTCGGCCGGTCCTGCAGCCGCGACGGCGGCGGCAGCGGGTGCGCCCGCGGCGGGTGCCGCGGCCGTGGCAGAAGCGGGTGCCGCGCTCGGTGCAGGCTCCTTCCAGCCGGCGCCGGCGAGATTGGCGATGTAGACGACCGCGCGATGGATCTCGTCATCGGTCAGGTCCGGGTTGCCGCCCTTGGGCGGCATCACCCCCGACTTGCCCTGGAACCCGGCGATCGCGTGCTGCAGCAGCGTCTTCTCGCCCTGTGCGATGCGCGGACCCCATGCGCCCTTGTCGCCGGCCTTGGGCGCGCCGGCGAGGCCCGCCTCGTGGCAGGTCTTGCAGACCTGGGCGAACACCTGCTCCCCGGTCAGGTTGCCCTTCGGCCCCGTCGCCTCGGCCATGACGATGCTGCCGACGGGCTTGATCCGCGCGAGGACCGCGTCCTCGTTTTCGTGTCCCGCCTGGCTGCCGCTGGTGACGAGCTGCGACAGCAGACCGATGATCGCGACGGGGATCGCGAAGGCGAGCAGGACGACGACGATGAGTTGCTTGGGGGACTTGATCGGAGAGACGTGCTGGTCGTGTTCCATGGTGGCGACGGTCGGGAAAGGTGCCGGGCCGTCGCAGCGCCTTCGCGCCCGGTGACGGCAAAACGCCGCATTATATACGGGCAGTGCCCCACGCCGCGATATAATCTCCGTCACGACGCGCCCGTAGCTCAGTTGGATAGAGTATTGGTTTCCGAAGCCAAGGGTCACAGGTTCGAATCCTGTCGGGCGCGCCACCTTCGCAGATCCGGGACAGCCCCGGCTTTCGGATGTCCCGAGCAAATCCAGGACCGATCCGGTCTTCCATGTCTCGTACCCTCGGACTGCTGCTGATCTGGCTCGCTTCGCCTGCGCTGGCGCAGATGGCCGTCCCGCCGCCGCATTCGCAGCCGCCGGCACCGGTCGCGCCGGTGCCTGGCGGCGTGGTTGCGGCCGATGCCGGGAAGCCCGGCGCCGCTGCGACGACCGACCCGGCGGTCGCCCGGCGCATCGTGGAGGAGGCCGACAGGACGCGATTTCCGGCGGAGGGATTCCAGGTCGACGTTGCGATCACGACGACGTCGAAGGATCGGGCCCCGGAGGAGCGCAGGTACCGCGTCCTCTCGAAGGGCAACGACAGCACGATCGTCATGGTGACCGCGCCGGCCGACGAGCGCGGGCAGATACTGCTGATGAAGGAACACGATCTGTGGGTGTTCCTGCCCAACGTGTCGCAGCCGATCCGGTTGTCGCTCGCCCAGCGCCTGACGGGACAGGTCGCCAACGGCGACCTCGCGCGCGCGAATTTCTCGGGTGATTACAACCCGAGGCTGCTGCGGACCGAGATGATCGACGGCGTGAAGTACAACGTGCTCGAGCTGACGGCCGCCGATCGCAGTGTCACGTATCAGCGTGTCGTATACTGGGTTCGCGAGTCGAATTCCTGGCCGTACAAGGCCGAGTTCTATTCGGCCTCCGGTCGACTGCTCAAGACCTGCACGTACGAGAATTTCGAGAATCAGCTCGGCAAGCTGCGCCCGACGCGACTGGTGATGAAGGATGCGCTGCATGCGGACGAGCAGTCGGTACTCGAATACAGTGCGATGAAGCTGCGCGAGTTGCCGGACAAGGTCTTCACCAAGGATTACCTGAAGAAGCTCGAGTAGGAAGACGTCGGGGCGCCCTTTGACGCATTTCGACTACAACGAAGCGTTCTCGCGCAACATCGGGTGGGTCACCGAATCCGAGCAGCAGGTGCTGAGGGGCAAGCGCATCGCCATTGCCGGACTCGGCGGTGTCGGCGGCGGCCATCTCCTCACGCTGGCCCGGCTCGGCATCGGCAGCTTCAGCATCGCCGATCACGACCGGTTCGACGTCGTCAATTTCAATCGGCAGGCGGGCGCGTTCGTCGACACCCTCGACCGGCCCAAGGTCGAGGTCATGGCGTCCATGGCGCGCGGGATCAATCCCGAGCTGGACATCAGGAGCTTCGGCGAGGGCGTCTCGGCCGCCAACCTGGACGCATTCCTGGATGGCGTCGACGTCTACGTCGATGGTCTCGATTTCTTCGCATTCGACATCCGCGAGATGATGTTCGCCGCATGTCGCGCCAAGGGCATCCCGGCGGTGACGGCCGCGCCCATCGGAATGGGCGTGGCCCTGCTGAATTTCCTTCCCGGCCGAATGTCCTTCGAGGACTATTTCCAGTTCAAGGGCGCCAGCGACGACGAGAGGGCGCTGCGATTCCTGCTCGGGGTCTCGCCGGCGATGCTTCACCGGCGTTATCTCGTCGACGCATCGCGCGTCAACCTCGCGCAGAAATACGGGCCGTCCACCGGAATCGCCTGCGAGCTCTGCGCGGGCGTCGCAGCGACGCAGGTGCTGAAGCTGCTGCTGCGCAGGGGCAAGGTTCTGGCAGCCCCGCATGGTCTTCATTTCGACGCCTACACGCATCGGCTTGCGCACACGTGGCGCCCGCGCGGCAACCGGGGCCTGATCCAGCGCTTCCTCCTCAGGATGGCGCGGCGTCAGTTCCGCCGCTGACACGTGACCAAGCGCGTCGTCGAGCGGATACTCGATCTCGCGCGCTGGGCGCCGAGCGGCGACAACACCCAACCCTGGCGCTTCGAGATCCTGGCCGACGATCACGTGGTGATCCACGGCTTCGACACGCGCGAACGCTGCCTCTACGATTTCGACGGGCATCCGAGCCAGATCGCGCTGGGCGCGCTGATCGAGAACATCGCGATCGCGGCGCGCAGCCTCGGCCGGGAGGCCACGACGACCCGGCGAGGCGACGCCCCCGAAACGCAGCCGCGCTTCGACGTCCGGCTTCGTGACGCACCGGGATCCGGGAATGCGCCGCTCGCCGGGTTCATCGAGGCGCGGTCGGTCCAGCGCCGGCCGCTGCGCACGCGCCCGCTCACGCCCGCGGAAAAATCGGCGATCGAGACGGCGGCGGGTCCCGACCACAGGCTGCGCTGGTTCGAGGGTTTCCCGGCGCGCCGATCCATCGCGTGGCTGCTCTTCCACAACGCCAAGCTGCGCCTGACCGCGCCGGAAGCCTACGCTGTCCACCGGGACGTCATCGCCTGGCACAGCGCCTTCAGCGACGACAGGGTGCCCGACGGGGCCATCGGCCTCGACCCGATGACCACGCGGCTGATGGCCTGGGTGATGCGCAGCTGGCGTCGGGTGGCGTTCTTCAACCGTTACCTGGCGGGAACGCTCGTGCCGCGCATCGAGCTCGACCTCGTCCCCGGCCTGGCCTGCGCGGCGCATTTCCTGATCGTCGCGCGAACGCCCCCCGCAAACATCGACGATTTCGTAGCGGCGGGTCGCGCGATGCAGCGCGCCTGGCTGACGGCGACGTCGCTGGGCCTGCAGTTGCAGCCCGAGATGACCCCGCTGATCTTTGCGATGTATGTCCGTGCGGGCCGGCATTTTTCCAGCGAGATCGCCCTGTGGCAGCGCGCATGCGAGCTTGCGCTGCGCTTCGAGCGGCTGGCCGGGCCCGATGCTGCGGCCGCCGTGTTCATGGGTCGCCTCGGCGAGGGTCCCGCGCCCCGCGCGCGGTCGTTGCGCCTGCCGCTTGCGGACCTGATGGTTCGCTGAGCCCGGCGCCGCAGCCGGATCGCCCGGGACTTCGCGAAGGCCTGCGCGTCGCGCGCCGCTTCGGCGGGATCATTCCATCGAGCGCAGCCGGCCCTCGATGCCCTTTTCCTCGCCCGGGGAGAAGAACAGCGGATAGAGCAGCCGGGTATCGCCGACGCGCTCGCGGTGCCCCCCCCAGATGCCGATCTGTTCCTCGGCA
>DATIQL010000163.1:0-49847 GCA_035470905.1 Casimicrobiaceae bacterium | reverse complement strand
ATCCGCGACGAGGCGACCGGCCGCTCCTGGTCACCCACCCTGCTCCCCACCCGCGGCGTCACGCCCTATGTCACGCGCCACGGCTTCGGCTACAGCGTCTTCGAACACGCCGAGTGCGACATCGAATCCGAGCTTCGCGTTTATGTCGCCATCGACGCCCCGGTCAAGTTCTCGGCACTGACCCTGCGCAATCGCTCGGAGCGAAGCCGGCGCCTGTCGGTCACCGGCTACCTCGACTGGGTGCTCGGCGACGAACGCCCGAAGACCCTGATGCACGTGGTGACCGCGCTCGACGCGCAAACCGGCGCGCTCTTCGCCCGCAATTCGTACAACACCGATTTTGCCGGCCGCACCGCATTCTTCGACGTCGACGATCCGACCCGTCAAGTCTGTGGCGATCGCAGCGACTTCTTCGGCCCCGACGGCACGCTCGCGGCACCGGCGGCGCTGGCTCGCTCGCAGCTGTCCGGCCGCGTCGGGGCGGCGCTGGATCCCTGCGCGGCGCTGCGCGTCCTGGTCGAGTTGGCGCCGGGGGAAGAGCGCGAGATCGTCTTCCGGCTTGGCGCCGCCAAAACCGCCGATGAGGCGCGCGAGCTGGTCCGCCGCTGGCGCGGGGCCGACGCCGCGCGCACCGCCCTCGAAGCGGTGCATCGATATTGGCGCAAGACCCTCGGCGCAGTCCAGGTGCGAACCCCGGATCCGACGCTGAACGCGCTGACCAATGGCTGGTTGATCTATCAGGTGATCGCGTCGCGCCTGTGGGGCCGCACGGCGTTCTACCAGTCGAGTGGCGCGTTCGGCTTTCGCGACCAGCTGCAGGACGTGATGGCCCTGGTCCACGCCGCGCCAGGACTGGTCCGCGAGCATTTGTTGCGCGCGGCGTCGCGCCAGTTCCTCGAAGGCGATGTGCAGCACTGGTGGCACCCGCCTTCGGGCAAAGGCGTGCGCACGCGCTGCTCCGACGACTATCTGTGGCTGCCGCTGGCAACCTGCCGCTACGTCGAGACCACCGGTGACTTCGGCGTTCTCGACCAAGCCTGTCCTTTCATCGAGAGCCGTCCCCTGAAGGATGGCGAGCAGTCGAATTACGAGCTGCCGAAAGTGTCAGCGCAGGCCGCGAGCCTCTACGAGCATTGCGTGCGTGCGATTCGCCTAGGCCTGCGATACGGTTCGCATGGGCTGCCATTGATGGGTTCGGGCGACTGGAACGACGGCATGAACCTGGTCGGAGCCGGCGGCAAGGGCGAAAGCGTCTGGCTGGCTTTCTTCCTGGTCGCGGTGCTGACGCGCTTTGCGCCTTTGGCGCGCGAGCGTTCAGACGCGGCGTTCGCCGAGCTCTGTGAAAGCGAGTCGGCACTGCTGCGCCAGCACATCGAGGCGTCGGCGTGGGACGGCGCCTGGTATCGCCGCGCCTGGTTCGACGACGGCACGCCGCTCGGTTCGGCGACCAACGCAGAGTGCCAGATCGATTCGATTGCGCAGAGCTGGTCGGTGCTGTCGGGCGCTGCCGGAGACGTGCGCGGGCGCAGTGCCATGGAAGCGGTGGATCGCCGCCTGGTGCACCGCGACACGCGCCTGATCCAGCTTCTCGACCCGCCGTTCGACACCTCGAACCCGCCGCCCGGCTACATCCAGGGCTATGTCCCCGGCGTGCGCGAGAACGGCGGTCAATACACCCACGCCGCCGTCTGGGCCGCGCTCGCATTCGCGGGACTGGGCGACGCCGAACGTGCCTGGGAGCTGCTCGCGCTGCTCGACCCGGTGCGCCACGCCGCTGGCGGCGAGATCGCCACGTACAAGGTCGAGCCCTACGTCATCGCCGGCGACGTCTACGCGTTCGCGCCGCACGCCGGTCGCGGCGGCTGGACCTGGTACACCGGGTCTGCCGGCTGGATGTACCAGTTGATCGTCGATTCGCTGCTGGGTCTCCGACGCGGCCGGAACCATCTGCTGCTGCGCCCTCTCCTACCCAGAGCCTGGAAGGCATTCGAAGTGAGTTACCGCTTCGGCGCATCGACCTACGATATTGCCTGCCGCGAATCCGGATCGGCCGCCACAGCGGGCGTCACCCTCGACGGTGCCGGGACGGCGGGCGAGACGATTGCCATGGTCGACGACGGCCAGCGTCATGCGGTCGTCGCGAATGTCTGGCGTGGAACGTGACCGCCGGCGCTGACAAGGGAGAACCAGATGCAGCTCGGAATGATCGGTTTGGGTCGAATGGGGGCGAGCATGGTTCGGCGCCTGATGAGCAGAGGCCACGCCTGCGTCGTCCATGACGCGCAGACCGCGGCGGTCGCCCGCATGCGCAACGAGGGCGCCGGCGGCGCGGCGTCGCTCGCGGAACTGACCTCGAAGATGGCCCGGCCGCGCGCGATCTGGATGATGGTACCGGCCGGGGTCGTCGACGAGGTACTCGACGAGCTGGTGCCGCACCTCGACCCCGGCGACATCGTGATCGACGGCGGCAATTCTTACTACCGCGACGACATCCGACGCGCGAAGAAGCTGGCCGCCTCGGGACACCGCTACGTCGACGTCGGCACCAGCGGCGGCGTCGCGGGGCTGGATCGCGGCTACTGCCTGATGATTGGCGGCGAGACCGATGCCGTGGAGCACCTGAAGCCCATATTCGCTGCACTCGCACCGGGCGCTGCAGCGTCGCCACGCACCCCCGGCCGCGGCGGCGACGCCATCGGCGCCGAAGAGGGCTTCCTGCACTGCGGCCCGCATGGCGCCGGCCACTTCGTCAAGATGGTTCACAACGGCATCGAATACGGCGTGATGGCGGCGTATGCCGAAGGGCTCAACATCCTGCGCAACGCCGGCGTCGGCAAGCACTCGCGCCGCAGCGACGCCGAGACCACGCCGCTGCGCGATCCCGAGTTCTACCAATACGAAATGAACCTGTCCGAAATCACCGAAGTGTGGCGCCGCGGCAGCGTGATCGGCTCCTGGCTGCTCGACCTGACCGCAGCCGCACTGCTGAAGGACCCCGAACTCAAGGCCTACGACGGGCGCGTCTCCGACTCGGGCGAAGGTCGCTGGACCATCCAGGCGTCGATCGACGAAGGGGTGCCGACGCACGTTCTCAGCGCCGCGTTGTACGACCGCTTCGCATCGCGCGGCGAAGGCGGCTTTGCGAACCAGGTGCTGTCGGCGATGCGGCATGAGTTCGGCGGCCACGTCGAGCCGACCGCAGAGGGCGCGAAATGAGCACGGCGACAGCGGCAGGGTCCGGCGCCGGCGCGCCGCATTCCGACGCACTGGTCATTTTCGGCTTCACCGGCGACCTCGCCAGCAAGAAGATCTTTCCGGCCCTCTATGCGATGGTCAAGGCGGGTGCGTTGACGGTGCCGGTGATCGGCGTCGCGTCGTCGAAGTGGAATACCGATCAGCTGCACCGTCGCGTTCGCGACAGCGTCGAGCGCGAAAGCGGAATCGATGACCCGGCCGCGTTCGATCGCCTGATTTCGCTGCTGCGGTACGTGTGCGGCGACTACAGGGATCCGGCGACCTTTACCGCGCTGAAAGCCGCCCTCGGGCGCGCGGAGCGCCCCGCTCACTACCTGGCGATTCCACCCACCCTGTTCTCCACCGTGATCAGGAGCCTCGGCGCTGCGGGACTCGGCGGAAACTCCCGCGTCATCGTCGAGAAGCCCTTTGGCCGCGACCTGGCCTCGGCGCGCGAGCTCGATGCGATCGCCCACTCGGTGTTTCCGGAATCGTCGATCTTTCGCATCGACCACTACCTCGGAAAGGAGGCGATCATGAACATCCTCTACTTCCGATTCGCAAATTCGTTCCTCGAGCCGATCTGGAACCGCGACCGCGTTGCCAGCGTCCAGGTGACGCTGGCCGAGAGCTTCGGCGTGGGGCAACGCGGCAGCTTCTACGAAAGCGCGGGCTGCCTGCGCGACGTGATCGAGAACCACCTGTTCCAGATCGTCGCGTTGCTCGCGATGGAGCCGCCCGCCTACCAGAGCTTTGCGGCGGTGCACAGCGCCAAGTCGAGTGTCTTTCATGCGATGCAACCGCTGACACCCGCCGACGTGGTGCGCGGACAGTATGCCGGCTATCGCGAGGAAAAGGATGTCGCGGCCGACTCCGATGTCGAGACCTTCTGCGCGCTGCGCCTGTTCATCGACTCGTGGCGCTGGGCCGGCGTGCCGTGGTACCTGCGTGCAGGCAAGCGGCTGCCGAACACGGCAGTGGAGGTGCTGGTGCAACTGCGACCGCCGCCACAGAAGCTGTTCGACGACGCGCGCCCGGCAAAGGGTCGCGCCAACTACCTGAGGTTCAGGCTGCAGCCGGCCTCGGCCATAGCGCTCGCGGCTCGGGTCAAGCGCCAGGGCAAGGAATTCGTCGGTGATCAGCGCGAGCTCTACCTTTGCGAAGATGCGGAAAACGGTGAGGCGACCTACGAGCGGCTGCTCGGCGATGCGATGGCCGGCGACGGCGCCCTCTTCACGAGTCAGGACGCGGTCGAAGCCGCCTGGGCGGTGGTGGACCCGGTGCTCGCGAACCACCATGCCGCGCTGCCCTACGCGCCCGGCACCTGGGGACCGGGCGCCGCCGACGAACTGATCGCCGGCGACGGCGGCTGGCACAACCCCGAACCGGACCCGAGGACCGAGGCATGAAGCCGGGGGGCCGCCCGGATGCGGTGTTCCTGCTCGACGTCGACAACACGCTGCTCGACAACGACCAGGTCGTCGCCGATCTGCGCGGCCGCCTCGAGAGCGACTTCGGCGCCGCCAGCGCCACGCGCTACTGGACGATCTTCGAAACGCTGCGCAGCGAGCTCGGCTATGCGGATTATCTCGGCGCATTGCAGCGCTACCGCAGCGACGCCGAACGCGGTGACGCGCAAGACCGCCGGCTGCTGCTGATGTCGAGCTTTCTCGTCGACTATCCGTTCGCCGAATGCCTGTTTCCTCGCGCGCTGGAGGTCATCGCCCACCTGGACGCGTTCGGTCCGACGGTGATCTTATCCGACGGCGACGTCGTCTTTCAGCCGCACAAGGTGCAGCGCTCGGGCCTCTGGGACGCCGCAGGTGGCCGTGTGCTGATCTACATTCACAAGGAACAGATGCTCGACGCAGTGCAGCATCTCTATCCGGCCCACCACTACGTCGTCGTCGACGACAAGCTGCAGGTCCTGACGGCGATGAAGGAAGTGCTGCAGGATCGCCTCACGACGGTCTTTCCGCGCCAGGGCCATTACGCCCTCGACCCGCTCAACCTTGCCAGATACCCGGCGGCCGACGTCACGGTCGAGCATATCGGCGATCTGGTCGATTTCGATGTCGCGAGACTGCTCGGGATGCCGGGTGCCGAGGCCGGCGCGCCGCGCGTGCCGGTATGACAAGGGAACCATGATGAACGCGAACACGCGAAGGCTCCACGAGCTCGGCCAGAGCATCTGGCTCGACAACATCACCCGCGAGATCCTGTCGAACGGCACGCTGGCGCGATACATCGCCGAGCTCTCGGTGACAGGGCTGACCTCGAACCCCACGATCTTCGAGCATGCGATCGCCAACGGCCGCTTCTACGACGAGGCGATCGGCAGCCTGGCGCACCAGGGCAAGTCCGGCGAGGACCTCTTCTTCACGCTCGCACGGCAAGACCTGGTGCAGGCAGCGGATCTGATGCGGCCGGTCTTCGAGGCGACCGGCGGCGTCGACGGCTGGGTCTCGCTCGAGGTCTCCCCGCTGCTCGCCGACGACACCGCGAAAACGATTCGCGCCGCGGCGCGGCAGCATGCGGCGGCGGCGCGACCCAATCTCTTCATCAAGATTCCCGGGACGCCGGCGGGCCTGCCGGCGATCGAGGAATCGATCTTCGCCGGCGTGCCGATCAATGTCACGTTGCTGTTCTCGCGCGAGCACTACCTCGCCGCCGCCGACGCCTACCTGCGCGGCATCGAGCGCCGTATCGCTGCCGGCCTCGATCCAAAGGTCGGATCCGTCGCCTCGCTGTTCGTCAGCCGCTGGGACGTCGCAGTGAAGGAAGATGCCTCGCCACAGCACCGGAACCGCCTTGGCATCGCGGTTGCGATGCGCACCTACAAGGCCTACCGCGATCTGCTCGCATCGGCGCGCTGGCAAGGGCTCGCGAAGTCCGGCGCCCGTCCGCAGCGGCTGCTCTGGGCCAGCACCGGCACCAAGGATCCGGAGGCAGCCGACACCCTCTACGTCGAAGCGCTCGCGGCGCCCGATACGATCGACACGATGCCGGAGAAGACCCTGCAAGCGTACGCCGACCACGGCAAGGTCGGCGCGGCGTTGCCGGTCGACGGCGGCGACGCCGAGGCGGTGCTCGAGGAATTCAGGCGCGAAGGCATCGACGACCAGGCGCTGGCTGCACGCCTGCAGCGGGAAGGCGCCGAGGCCTTCTCGAACTCGTGGAGCGCACTGCTGTCGCGCATCCGGGAGAAGAGCTCGGCGCTCGCCGGGGCAGGTTTGCGATGAGCGCCGCCGGGCCGTCCCGCGGCGGGAATGGCAGCCGCTCGGTGGATCGCGCCGCCGGGTCCTCCTCCGGGCCGCTCGCGCTCACCTCGCGCCCGGCGTGGCGGACGCTGGTGGCGCACCACGCAAAGATCGGCCGGACCCACCTGCGCGAGTTGTTCGCAGCCGACGCCAATCGCGGCGATCGCTACGCGCTGGAGGCCGCCGGCCTCTACCTCGACTATTCGAAGAACCGCGTCACCGACGAAACGCTGAAGCTGCTGGCGACCCTCGCCGGTGAATGCGGGCTGCGCGAGCGCATCGCGGCGATGTTTCGCGGCGACGCGATCAATACGACCGAAAGGCGCGCGGTGCTGCACGTCGCGCTGCGCGCCCCGGCGAGCGAGAAGATCTTCGTCGACGGGATCGAGGTCGTGGCCGAGGTCCACGCCGTGCTGGACCGCATGGCGGCGTTCGCCGAAGAGGTCCGCAACGGCCGATGGCTCGGGCACACCGGGAAACGCATCCGCAACGTCATCAGCATCGGCATCGGTGGCTCCGACCTCGGGCCGGTGATGGCCTGCGAAGCGCTGCGCTTCTACAGCCAGCGCGACCTGACCGTGCGCTTCGTCTCCAACGTCGACGCCACCGACCTGGTCGAGGCGACGCGAGACCTAGACGCTGCCGAGACCCTCTTCATCGTCTGCTCGAAGACATTCACGACCCTGGAGACGCTGACCAATGCCCACGCCGCGCGCCGCTGGAGCCTCGGCCAGCTCGGCGACGACAAGGCGGTCGCGCGGCATTTCGTCGCCGTGTCGACGAACGCGGAAGCCGTGAGGAGCTTCGGCATCGCCCATGAGAACATGTTCGGCTTCTGGGACTGGGTCGGCGGCCGCTATTCGATGGACTCGGCGATCGGCCTGGCGACGATGATCGCGATCGGACCGGCCCACTTCCGCGCGATGCTGACTGGGTTCCGCGCGATGGATGAGCACTTCCGCAGCACCCCGGTCGAACGGAACCTGCCGGCGCTGCTCGGATTGCTCGCGATCTGGAACGTGAACTTCCTCGGCGCACCGACGATTGCGGTGCTGCCTTATGACCAATACCTGAAGCGGTTTCCGGCGTACCTGCAGCAGTTGACGATGGAGAGCAACGGCAAGCACGTGACCCGGGGCGGGGTGCCGGTCGGCTTCGAGACTGCGCCGATTCTCTGGGGAGAGCCGGGAACCAACGGCCAGCATTCTTTCTACCAGCTGATCCACCAGGGAACGCGGCTGGTGCCCTGCGACTTCATCGGCTTCTGCCAGAGCCTGAACCCCCGGGGTCGCCAGCACGACCTCTTGATGTCGAACCTGTTTGCACAGACCGAGGCGCTCGCATTCGGCAAGACCGCGGCCGAGGTCGCTGCCGAGGGAACGCCCGAAGCGCTGGTGCCGCACCGCGTTTTCGAAGGCAACCGGCCGACCAACACGCTGCTGGCCGAGCGTCTGACGGCGGCAACGCTCGGGGCGCTGGTCGCGCTCTACGAGCACAGCGTCTTCACCCAGGGCGTGATCTGGGACATCGATTCGTTCGACCAGTGGGGCGTCGAGCTCGGCAAGGCACTGGCGCTGTGGACGACGCCGGAACTCGAGAGCGCGACCGAGCCCAGGCTCGCCCACGACAGCTCGACCAACGCTCTGATCCGCCGCTATCGCCACTCCCGCAGCAATTCCCGGACCGCGTAGCAGCAGCGCCATGGCCACCCGAATCAGTCCTCTCGCCGGCAAACCCGCGCCATCGTCGCTGCTCGTCGACGTGCCACGGCTCGTCACCGCGTATTACACCGGGATTCCCGACCCGTCGGTGCCGGCGCAGCGGGTGGCGTTCGGGACCTAGGGGC
The DNA here is from genome assembly GCA_035470905.1 of Casimicrobiaceae bacterium. Classification (GTDB taxonomy): domain Bacteria; phylum Pseudomonadota; class Gammaproteobacteria; order Burkholderiales; family Casimicrobiaceae; genus VBCG01. Next base: position 41,507 of record DATIQL010000163.1, on the reverse strand, counting down.
ACCGCGGGTCGGCGTTCGACAACTCGTTCAACGAATGGCACGTGCTGGCGATCACGCAGGCGATCTGCCAGTACCGCAAGGTCCAGGGCATCGAAGGCCCGCTCTTCCTCGGCATCGACACCCATGCGCTGTCGCAGCCAGCATATGCCACCGCGCTCGAAGTGCTGGCCGCCAACGGCATCGAAGTGATGCTGGCGACGCACGACCAATACACGCCGACGCCGGCGATCTCGCACGCGATCCTGACCCACAATCGCGGCCGCAGCTCGGGACTCGCCGACGGCATCGTCGTGACGCCGTCGCACAACCCGCCCGACAACGGCGGCTTCAAGTACAACCCGCCGAACGGCGGCCCGGCCGGCGAGGACATCACCGGCGGGATCGAGGCCGCTGCCAACGAGCTGCTCGAGCGCGCCCTCGACGGGGTCAAGCGTGTCACCCACCCGCAGGCGCTGCGGGCGGCGACGACACACCGGCACGATTATGTCGACGCCTACGTCGCCGACCTCGGCAGCGTCATCGACATGGACGCGATCCGCGACTCGAAGATCCGCATGGGCGTCGACCCGCTCGGCGGCGCCGGGGTGCACTACTGGCCGCGGATCGCCGAGCGCTACGGGGTCGACCTGACCGTCGTCAACGACGAGGTCGACCCGACGTTTCGCTTCATGACGGTCGACTGGGACGGCCGGATCCGCATGGATCCGTCGTCGCCCTATGCGATGCAGCGCCTGCTCGACCTCAAGGACCGCTTCGACATCGCATTCGCCTGCGACACCGATCACGACCGCCACGGCATCGTCACCGCCCAGGCCGGACTGCTGGCGCCCAACCACTACCTGTCGGTGGCAATCGACTATCTCTTTGCGCAGCGGCCGCAATGGGGGGCGCATGCCGCCGTCGGCAAGACCGTCGTCAGCACACGCCTGATCGACCTGGTGACCGCGCGGCTCGGACGCAGGCTGTTCGAGGTTCCCGTCGGCTTCAAGTGGTTCGCCGAAGGACTTCTCGACGGCTCGCTCGGGTTTGGCGGCGAGGAAAGCGCCGGCGCGGCCTTCCTGCGTCGCGACGGTGCAGTCTGGACCACCGACAAGGATGGCATCGTTCCGGCGCTGCTCTCGGCCGAGATCGCTGCGCGCCACGGGCGCGACCCGGGCGCGCTGTATACCGAGCTTGCGCGCGAGTTCGGCGACCCGGTCTACGATCGGGTCGAGGCGCCGGCGACGCCGCAGCAAAAGAGACAGCTCGCGGCGCTCGCTCCGCAACGCATCGAAGCGACCGAACTCGCCGGCGAAAGGATCGCAAGCGTCCTTTGCACCGCCCCAGGCAACGGCGCGCCGATCGGCGGGGTCAAGGTGATCGCGAAAAGCGGCTGGTTTGCCGCGCGGCCGTCGGGAACCGAAGAGATCTACAAAATCTACGCCGAGAGTTTCAGCGGCGCTGATCACCTGCAGCGCATATTGAAGGAAGCGCAGGCGATCGTCGATGGGGCGATTGCGCATGGCGAGCCGCCCTCACCCTGACCCTCTCCCAAAGGGAGAGGGAACGATCGGGACTTCGCGTCCTTCGCCGGCGGGAGCCGCGGCAGAGCCATCCGACGACGCGCTCCTCGATCGCCTGCAGCGCGCCGCCTTCGACTATTTCCTGCAGACCGTCAATCCGCAGAACGGGTTGATCGCCGACACCACGCGTGACGGCGCGCCGTCCAGCATCGCAGTGGTCGGTTTCGCGCTGTCGGCATATCCGATCGGCGTCGAGCGCGGCTGGATCGAGCGCGCCGACGCGGTCAAGCGCTCGCTCGCGGTCCTGCGATTCTTCTCCGGCAGCGACCAGTCGGGCAGCCCGGACGCGACCGGCTATCGCGGCTTCTACTTCCACTTTCTCGACATGCGGAGCGGGACACGCGCCTGGCTCTCCGAGGTGTCGCTGATCGATACCGGGTTCCTGATGGCAGGCGTGCTGACCGCAGCGGCGTATTTCAGCGCCGAGGCGCCGGCAGAAGCCGAGTTGCGTCGCCTCGCCGACGCGCTCTATCGCAGGGTCGACTGGCGCTGGGCGCAGCGCGACAGCTCGGCCGTGATGCATGGCTGGAAACCCGAGTGTGGCTTCCTCCATTACGGCTGGGAAGGTTACAGCGAGGCGATTCTGCTCTACGTGCTGGGGCTCGGCTCGCCGACCCATACGCTCACCGGACAGAGCTTTCCCGCCTGGACCGTGACCTATCAGTGGGAGAACCTGTACGGCTACGACTTCCTGTATGCCGGCCCGCTCTTCATCCACGAGTTCTCTCACGCATGGATCGATTTTCGCGGCATCCGGGACCAATTCATGCGCGAGAAGCATTGCGACTATTTCGAGAACAGCCGCCGCGCGACGCACGTTCAGCGCGAGTACGCGACGCGCAATCCGCGCAGCTTCGACGGGTACGCCGCGGACTGCTGGGGGCTTTCGGCAGGCGAAGGACCGAGCGCGCCGCCGCGGCTGGTGGCCGGGCGGCGCCAGGCGTTCTATGGGTATGCCGCGCGCGGCGTTCCGTACGGGCCGGACGACGGCACGATCGCCGGCTCGTCGGTTCTCTCGTCGCTGGTGTTCGCACCCGAAATCGCGCTGCCGGCGCTGCGCAAACTGATGGCGCGAGGGCCCACCGACGCCGGCGAACTGGTCCGTGCCAGCGGCTTCAACCAGACGCTCGGTGAAGCCGGCCCGAACGGCTGGATCTCGCCCGGAGCTTTCGGCCTCGACCAGGGGATGATCGTGCTGATGATCGAAAACTACCGTTCGGGCTTGCTCTGGCGGCTGGGCCGCGGCAATCCCTACATCAGGAGCGGCCTGCGCCGCGCGGGGTTCCGCGGCGGCTGGCTGTAGCCGCCCAACAGCCACACCGATGCTGCAGGCCCATCCGCCCCTCGAGCGGCCCGACGTGGGCCCTTACGATCGCGAGCTCTGCGACAAACTGCGGCCGCCGAATTGGCGCAATCCGCGGCCCCGCGAGCCGTACCACCTGCTGGTCATCGGCGCCGGGCCTGCGGGACTCGTCGCGGCGCGCCGCGCCGCAGGGCTCGGCGCCAGGGTCGCGCTGATCGAACGCCACCTGCTCGGCGGCAACTCGCTGAACTACGGCAGCGTGCCGTCCAAGACCCTCATCCGCAGCTCGCGCCTGTACGCAGAGATGCGCGATGCGGCAAGCTACGGCGTCCGCGCCCCCGACGACCTCCGGGTCGATTTTCCGATGGCCATGGAGCGCATGCGACGCATCCGCACGCGCATCAGCCGGGTCGACTCGGCAGCGCGCCTCGTGGCGGAAGGAATCGACGTGTTCTTCGGCACGGCGCGCTTCACGAGCGGTGACGCGGTCGACGTCGAGGGCACCTCCCTGCGATTCAAGAAGGCGCTGATCGCGACCGGATCGCGCTCGAGGCTGCCGTCGATTCCGGGGCTGGCAGAAGCGGGCTACCTCACCAACGAGACCGTCTTCGACCTGACGACGCTGCCGGCCAGCCTGCTCGTGATCGGCGGGGGTCCCGTCGGTTGCGAACTGGCGCAGGCCTTCGCCCGCTTCGGCTCGCGCACCGTCATCGCGCACGATGTGCCGCTGTTCCTGCCGAGAGAAGAACGCGACGCCGCGCAGATGGTTTCCGCAGCGCTGGCGCGCGACGGGGTCGAGATCCATCTCAACACCACGGCGGTCAACGTGCGGGTCGAAGGTGGGGTCAAGTGCGTCGAAACCCTCAACGACGGCAACGTCGCGACGATCCGCGTCGACCAGATATTGACGGGCATCGGCCGTGTTCCCGCGGTCGCTGAGTTGGATCTCGAGGCCGCCGGCGTCGCCTACGATGCCGAAACCGGAGTCCGGACCGACGAATTCCTGCGAACCACCAACAGGCGCATCTATGCCGCGGGCGATGTCTGTCTCGAGCACCAGTTCACCGACGCCGCCGACGCCGCCGCGCGAATCGTCGTCCGGAATGCTCTTTTCCTCGGCCGCAAACGCGTCAGCGCATTGACGATTCCGTGGTGCACCTACACCGATCCGGAGATCGCCCACGTCGGAATCTACGTCAAGGAGGCGCGCGAGCGCGGCATTCCGGTGAAAACCTTCACCGTGCCCATGCACGACGTCGACCGCGCGATCGCCGATGGCGAGGAAGACGGCTTCGTCAAGATCCACGTTCGCGAAGGGACCGACACCATACTCGGTGCAACCGTGGTGGCGCGCCACGCCGGCGAGATGATCAATGGGATCTCGCTGGCAATGGTCGCGGGCATCGGCCTGCGCACCGTGGCCCGCGTGATCCACACCTATCCGACGCAGGCCGAAGCGATCAAGAAAGCGGCGCACGCGTGCACCCGAAGCCGCCTGTCCCCGTTCGTCGCCTGGCTGCTGCGCAAATGGGTCAACCGCTGATGGGCAGGATGCTCGGTACTAGGTCCGCCCGACGCCCTGATCGGTAAAGACCGTCACGTCCTTCGCCTGCGACATCAGCAGGTCGAGCGGTGTGCTCGGCCGCCCCTCCTGGATGGCGGCCTGCAGCACGTCGCGCTTGCGCGGACCGATGACTACGACCCAGATCTGCCGAGTCTGGTTCAGATACGACAGCGTGAGCGACAGCCGGCGCGGCGGCGGTTTGGGTGCGTCATCGACGGCAACAACCCGGCCTTCCGCCATGAGGGCACGGTGCCCGGGGAAGAGCGAGCAGATGTGGCCGTCTTCGCCAACGCCGAGAATCGCGAGGTCGAGCGGGCCGCCGCGAAGCTCGCGGGCCAGGACCTGGTCGTAGTGGACCGCGGCCTCACCGAGATCGGCCTGCTCTGCCGGCATGCGAAAGGCACGCGGCACCTTCTGCCCTAACGGGCCAAGTAGCACCCGATGGGCCATGCCATAGTTCGACTCGGGATCCTCGGGCGGGACGGCGCGTTCGTCGACCCAGAACACGCTGATGCGCGACCAGTCGACCTCGGCATTCCGGAGCGCGCCGAGGAACACGAGCGCAGTCGACCCGCCCGACAGGGCGCAGGAGCGCGCAGCGGCCTGACTGGCCCAGCCTTCGAACGCGTCCGTGAGGCGCAGGCGGAGCACTTCGATCGGGGCTACGACCAGTTCCATTCGACCCCAGGGTACTGCGATGTCTCCCCCGCTCATCGCGGCGGCGTAGAAGCTACGCCAAAGCCTGCGCCACGGAGCAGCAGATGTCCACGACACGGCGGGCGCAACGTCGACTCGTTGATTTAGTTGGCTCCCCGACCCGGGCTCGAGCCAGCGATCTGCGGATCAACAGAATGGCGCTCGCCGGGCCCGATATTTCGAATGCATTAGAGCAACGAACGTCAACCTGTCTGGGCGGAAAGGCGCCAACCGCCATTCCGCACGTTGGTAGCCGCGCCTATTGCAGTCCGAGGATCTTTCTTGCCTCTTCGGGTGTTGCCACGTCAGCGCCCAGCGACTCGACGATCCGGACCGCGCGCTCGACCAATGCCGCATTGCTGGGCGCCAGGACCCCGGACTCGATATAGAGGTTGTCTTCGAGCCCTACGCGCACATGGCCGCCAAGGATGACGGCCTGCGCGACCATCGGGAACTCCATCCGCGAGATGCCAAACCCCGCCCACATGGCGTCTGGCGGCAGCAAGCCACGCATGAACATCATGCTTTCCGGAGTGGCCGGTGCGCCCCAGGGAATGCCCAGGCAGATCTGGAACAGCGGTGGGCGTCCGATGTAGCCGTCGTCGATCAATTTGCGGGCGAGCATTATGTGTCCGGGCTCGAACACCTCGAGCTCCGGCTTGACGCCCGCGTCGGCAATGGCCTTCGCCATGATACGGAGATGTCCCGGTGTATTGACGAACCCCGTCTCCCCGAAGTTCATCGATCCGACGTCCAGGCTGCAAATATCGGGACGCAGCTCGAGCACATGCCGAACGCGCATCAGCGGCGGTGTCATCGTGGTTCCCGGCCCGCCGACCCCGGGATTGTCGTCGCTCGGCACGAAGCGCGAACCCGGCCCCGTCGTGAGATTTATGAGAATGTCGCAGTCGGTGCCTCGTATTCGCTCGACGACTTCGCGGTAGTAATCGACGCTCTGGCTGGCCAATCCCGTCTTGGGATCCCGGACGTGAATGTGTGCAATCGTCGCACCTGCACTGCGCGCGTCTATCGCGGCCTGCGCGATCTGTGCAGGGGTGACCGGCACGGCTGGATTCTTTCTTGTCGTATCCGCTCCTCCGGTCACGGCGCAGCTAACGATCGTCTTGCTCATCATGTATCGCCTTTCGCGTAAGGCACTCCGCAGTCAAAAACCCAGAACGTCGTGCACGAAGCGCGTGTTCACGTCACCGGCGAGGAACCGTTCGTGTGCCAGCAGTGCGGCATGAAATGGCACTGTCGTCTTCACGCCCTCGATTTGCATTTCTGAAAGCGCTTGCCGCATCCGCTGCAGTGCCTCGCGGCGATCGTTCCCCCAGCAAATCATCTTGGCAAGCAACGAATCGTAGTATGGCGGCACCACATAGCCCGCCTCCAGATGACTGTCCACCCGCACTCCCGGCCCCCCCGGTGGCAGGTAGCGCGTGATCCGCCCCGGGCATGGAGCAAAGCCCGACTCATGATCCTCGGCGTTGATCCGGCACTCGATCGCGTGTCCGTGCAGCCGGACATCCTGCTGTCGGAGGGAGAGCGCCTTGCCGGCGGCAATTCGCAGCTGCTCCTTCACGAGATCGACGCCGGTGATCATCTCCGTCACCGGGTGCTCTACCTGGATGCGCGTGTTCATTTCCATGAAATAGAACTCACCCGAGTCCTGGTCGAGAATGAATTCGACCGTGCCCGCGCTCACATAATTTATGCGCCTGCAAAGGGCAACGGCGGCTTCGCAGATGCGCCCGCGCTGCTGAGCGTCGATGGCCGGCGATGGCGCCTCCTCGACGAGCTTCTGGTTGCGTCGCTGGGTCGAGCAATCACGCTCCCCGAAATGGATGACGTGCTCGCCGTCCCCGAGTATCTGGACCTCGATATGCCGGACGTTGGTCAGGTAGCGCTCGACGTACATTGACGAATCGCCGAATGCGGATGCCGCCTCCGCCATCGATTCGGTCAGCATCTGCTCGAGGTCCTCCGGGCGCTGGACGATCCGCATCCCGCGCCCGCCTCCACCCGCGGCGGCCTTGAGCAGGACCGGAAAGCCGATTTCACTTGCGATCCGCATCGCTTCGGCACGATCGCGAACGGCACCTTCGGAGCCGGGCGTCGTCGGCACGCCGGCACTGCGCGCCGTACGCCTGGCCTCGATCTTGTCCCCCATCAACCGGATCATTTCAGCCGAGGGGCCGACGAAGACCACGCCTTCGCGCGCACAGCGTTCGGCGAATGCCGGTTTCTCGGAGAGAAATCCGTAGCCGGGATGGATCGCATCGATGCCATAGGCCACGGCCGTGCCCACCAGCGCGTCGACGTTCAAATAGCTCTGTGCCGACGGCGCCCGTCCGATGCACACCGCACGATCGGCGAGCCGTACCGGGAGGGAATCTCGGTCTGCCTCGGAATGCGCAACAATGGCCTCGATTTGGAGCTCCCGGCAGGCTCGAAGTACACGCAGCGCGATCTCGCCCCGATTGGCGATGAGAACGCTCCGAATGAGCTTGGCTTCGCGCGCCATTCCGGCTTACTGCTTCGGCTCGATGACGATGAGGACCTGCCCGTACTCGACCGGTTGACTGTTCTCGACCCGTACCTCCCGCACGACCCCGACTGCACCGGCGTGGATGGTATTCATGAGCTTCATCACCTCGATGATGCAAACCACCGTGTCTGCCTGGACCTTGTCGCCGACTTCGACGAACGACGCGGCCCCGGGAGAGGGTGCCCGATAGAAGGTGCCCACCATCGGAGCCTTGACCACGACCATACCCTCCGGAACTGCGGCATCTCGGGTGACGCGCGCTGGGGGCGGCTGTCCCACCCCGGCCTCCGCTCTGCCGCGAATCGTGGGTGCCGCCACTTTGCCGGCCACCGACTCCGGCGCGACGGCCCCCCCTTGCCCGCCCTGGGCGATGACGTCGCGTGAGACGCGCACCTCCAGATCACCATACTTCAGATGGAAATCGCGAAGGTGCTCGGCCGATTCCAGCACCTTCAAAATCGCATCAACGTCAGCTCGAGTGATCTTCGTATCGCTCATTGGAGTGGTCTCGTGAACACGCGATGATTTGAAATCCTCACGCCATGGGCTTCGAACCCATGCTGAGCTCGAACTCGCCCTTGCGGATATAGACGCGCCCCGGCTTCCGGCGCTGGGCGAGCTTTGCCACCAGGTCGACGATAGGAGACGCCGCGCTGTACGACGTCTCCATCGGTCCTGCGGCGAGCATCTCATCGACCTGTGTGCCGGCCAACATGAATCTCAAGAGCCGCTCATCGTCGCTCGCATGTGGGTATTTCTTTCGCAGTCCCGGCACACCGGGTAGGAGAGGCTCAGGGTTGGCCCGGATGTCCTTGGCTCCGTTCTCGACGATCCGGTCGAGCGCCTCCGCGTCGACCGGCCCGAGCAGCCGGCCGTAGTAGCCGAGCGCGTATTTCTTCACTTCATTGGGAACGATCCGGTAGCGCTCCCCGTGCACGACGTTGAGCACCGCTTGCGTACCTACGAACTGCGAAAACGGCGTGATCATGATCGGATAGGCGAGTTCCCGCCGTACCCTTGCGCATTCCTCCAGCAGCTCTCCGAACTTGCTGGAAAGTCCAGCCACCGCGAGCTGCTCCCGAAAATTGCTCAGCATCCCACCCGGAATCTGATGCTCGTAGTGAAATGCATCGTATTCGATTGGCACGCCCACCGGCTTGCCCTCACTTTCGGCGATGCCCTGGAAATGCGCGCCGATCTCGTCGATTAGTTGATCATCGATGTCGACCGCGAATCCAAGCTGACGCAGATTGCGCGCAACGGTTTGCACCGCCGGCTGAGCTGCGCCGTTGGCGAGGGGCTTGATCGAAAGATGAAGCTGGTCGCAGCCGGCCTTTGCACCTTCGAGGTACACCAGAGGCGCCAGCCCGGTCAGGCAATGGCTGTGAAGTTCCAGCGGACGATGACCGATGACTTTGCGCAGCGCCGGTACGAGCGTGCGGATGCGATCTACGGTCAGAAGGCCTCCTGCATCCTTGATCATGACTGCATCAACATCGGCCTTCTCGATCAGTCCCTGCGCGGCGCGCACGAATACGCCGTCGTTGTGCACGGGACTTTCGCAATAGGACAGCGCGCCGAAGGTATACGCCCCGAGTGACTTGGCGCGACGCAGGCTGCCGACGATGTTATCGACGTCGTTCAGGCCGTCGAATGCCCCGATGACGCGAAAGCCGTTGGCGAACAGGCGCTCGACCCAAAGATCGATGATGTCGTCGGGCAGAAAATCGAAAGCGACGATGCTCTTGCTTCGGATCAAGGAACGGAAACGGGTATGGGGCGCACCTTGGTGCACGCGCCGCACCCTTTCCCATGGGTCCTCCTTCAGGTATCGGACGCAAACGTCGAACTGGATGGTTCCCATGAGATCGACCGACTCAAAGCCGACGCGATCGAATTTGTCCAATACGGGGAGCATATGGGCGGTGCGCATGCGCGTTGCCCACAGGCATTGGTGTGCGTCGCGCAACGTCGTATCGATGACACGGATCTCCCTGCGCGGCGCCGGCTTCGCGACGGCGTCCACCTCATCGCGGAGCTTTTGCGCCTTCCTGGATTTCGCCATGCCCTGCCTCCTGATCACCTTTCGCGGCGGATGACCCCGAACGCACGCAGGCTCACCCCGGCACGGGTCCCGTTGCGGTGGCGGACCGCAGCGCATCGACCTGGGTCGCTTTCCCATCTGCATGTCATATCGGCGAGCACCCTGCCTTGTGGTTCCCGAATGCGCACTTCGAACCTATGCCATGGCGACGCATGCATCGCCGAAGCGTGGATCCGCAGTCCCTCGCGCGCCCTCCCGGCTCCAGGCCAGCGCCCCTGCGGGTCCAAAATACTCGCTGGTCTCGATGCAGGTCATCGCTCGATCAGGGAACGCCTCAACCAGCGCTCGCTCCCCCTCCAGAACACCGTCTGCAGTTGCGGAAATGCGCGGTGCGTCGAGGACGTGCTCGACCGGGGCGTGGTAATGAACCAAGTCGATGACGGCCTGCAGTACGATGGCTGGAATGCGTCGCCCCCCAGGGGTTCCCAACGCAAACCGCACTTCGCCGTGGCGCACGATCGACGGTGTCAGGTGCGGCTGTGCAACGATCGCTCCGTCACTCGCGCGACGCGCGAGCAGATAGGCCCCGCAGTTGAGCAGCATCCCACTGCTTCTCGTCAAGAGCCCGGAGCCAAACCAGACCGGTCCATGCGTGAACGTCATGGACACGAGCATTCCCTTGCTATCGCAGACACAAAGATGCGATGTCTGGCTCGTCGCACTGGCCAGCGGCTGGAAGGCCCGATTCCTTCGTTGCCATGCCTGCGACAGGGCGTCGCCAATGGCATCGATATACCGAGCCTGGCGAGACTCCCCCAGATCGACCCCGTCGAGGTCCGCAAGCGCTGCGAGAAGAATGCTTGCGCCGCATTGTTCGGGGTCGCTCGTCCAGACATCGGCGCCCTCGTAGCTCCCGACTGCCGCCGGCGCGACGAGTGCGTCGAGGAATTCGAAATCCCTGCCCGACAGCTGCCCGCCCCCTTCTCGGGTGACCTCGACGATGGCGTCCATGAGCGGACCGCTACGCAGCGCGCCGGCGCCTGCGGTCACGATGCACTGAAGCGTTTCTGCGAGGGCTGGCTGACGGAGGAGCGCGCCTTCGGGGAGCGGTGTACCGCCACTGAAGTACGTGGCACGGAAGGCGTCGTTCAGGCCGCGATGATGGGATTGGGCCCAGCGCAGCGCATTGGCGAGTCCAGGGCTCACTCGGAATCCGTCACGTGCAAGCGCGATCGCGGGCGCCCAGACGACGGCGCGCGGCAGGCGCCCAAACCGCGAGCCAAGCGTGCACAGACCCGCGACAACGGAGGGTGGGGTCACTTTCTGCCCAGGTGCGCGTCGCGCCTGAAGCGGGTCGCTTCGATGAGCCTGTGCCACCGCTGCGTTGAACCCGACCTGATGTGGGGTTTCATCGACACGATGAACGACGGCGAAGCCTCCGTAGCCACCGATCCCGCAATTCGCGGGATCGACCACCGACAGTGCGACCGCGGTGGCCACGGCCGCATCGACGGCGTTACCGCCGGCCGCCAGCACTTCTACGCCGGCCCGTGCTGCGAGACTGTTGGCAGCCACGATGGCTCCACCGCGGTGCGCCCCCATTCCAACGTGACCAGTCGCTGTCCCCATGCAATCTCTCGCTCAATACGGACCGATCCGAGGGCGCGGCATCGACATGCCGTCGTCGTGTTCGTGGCGTGGAAACCCCGCCCCCACGACAATGGACAATGTCCGTTCACCTCTTTGGATGGCTTCCGGTCTCAAGCCGGCCTCGGCGGTTCTCGGTTGGGAGACGCCAAGGGGGCGCCAAGCCGCGTTTGTGCCGCGCCCGCGGTATGCCAATCGGCAGAAGATTCGGAGACGTAGAGCGGAATCCCCGTTGGCGGCACGAAGATCTGCTGGTAGGACACTGGTCGAACCCGGCCGGCGCTCGCCGCGATTTCGACGATCATGCCGAGAGCGCCCCGGCGCAGGCCGATGGCGCGACAGGCCACCTCGGGCAACACCGCACAGCGCGCCATGTGCGCGATGTTGGAAACCGGCAGATGACACGCCTCCTGGATGAGGTGGACGATGTTCGCGCCGTCCAGCTCCCGGATCGGCGCGGTCGCGATGAATGGGTAGGCTTCGGGATCGAGGTAGACGCGGTTGAATGCGACGATTTCGGTGCCTACGCGAATTTTGCGGTCGATGCGCAGCAGCGGTTTCCCGACGACGCCCTGCGTCAGCCAGTCGAACCACGGACCACTCTCGACCACCTTCCGTCGACTCGTGACTTTCGTGAACATCGGAAGGAAGCCACTTCCATCCTCCGCCAGGAAGCGGAACAGCCACGGGCCACCGATGCGCTTGTGCCCCGGCGCCACGATGCTCCCGCTACGGTGCTTGCGAATGACGAAGCCTTCGGCCACCAGAGTCTGGATCGCCCGCTGAACGGTTCCCAGGCTGTAGGGCGTCATCGCCGTCAGCTCCAGTTCCGTGGGGAACCGATCCCCGATCTTCCATCGTCCATCCTCGATCGCCGAGATGATCGCTTCCCGCAGAATGACGTACTTCGGTGCGCCCCTGGCTCCGCGCGGTCGGTACTTCGCGAAAAAGTCATTTCCCCGGCGTCCGGGCGCGGCGGAGGTCATGTCGTAACGGCAACCGTTGCAGGGGTAGTGGGCAACAAGTCCTTCGTCGCATTGAGAACGCGCAAGTTGTGGCCGGCGAACGGATTCATCGCAGGCGTTGACACGGATACCACATCATAGTAGCTTGGTTCTACTATAAAGCAAGCTCAGGACCGTAAACCGGCCGAGTGCCCGGCGCTCCATTTCAAGCGGGCCACAATACCGAGCGCAGGAGGAGTGATGCTGATGCAGCGCCATGCGGGTGCGCCGTCCGCGGTCCCGCAAGGAGTGTCCCTTCGCTCGCAAATCGGGAAGCGGCCCCGATGGCCGGACGCGCCCCCACTCTGACCGAGGTCACCGGCGGCGCGCAGGAACCGGCGCCGTTGCGCGAAGCATCGACGCAGTCTTCGGCACCTGCCCGCTGGCGAAGCGCCGCATGGAACGGCGTGTCGCTTGCAGTTGCGCTATTCATATGGCAAGTGGGTGCGGCCGAGTACCACTCGCCCTACCTGCCGGGTCCTGGCGAAATCTATTCGGCCTTCGTCGATCTGGCCCGCAACGGCGACGTGCTCGGCAATACGCTTTGGGCCCACGTCGAGGCGAGCGTATACCGCCTGCTGGTCGGTTTCGGGCTTGGGGTGCTGTTCGGGGTCCCGCTCGGCCTGTTGATGGGGCTCTACAAATCCGTCTATAGCAACATCCGCGCCGTGATCGAACCGTTCCGGTTCATCCCCCCCATTGCCTGGATACCGCTGGCGATCATCCTGTTCACGGGTCTTACGCGCTATGCGTTCCTGATCTTCCTTGGCGCGTTCTTCCCGATATTTACCGCAACCATGATCGGCGTTGCACGCGTCGAACCCATCCACCGCAAGGTGGTACTGGTCTATGGCGCGAGCAAACTCTATGTGCTGGGACGCGTTGTCGTCCCGACGGTCCTGCCTGACATTCTGGGAGGCATGCGCGTCGGCCTGGGTACGGCATGGATGACCATTGTCGCCGCGGAGCTTACGGGCGGAAGCGGGATCGGTCTGGGACGCATGATGGTGAACTACTCGGAGCTGCTACGCATTCCTGAAGTGGTCGTCGCCATGGTGCTCATTGGATTGATCGGGTTTGTCTTCAACGAGGTCCTGCTGCTCCTCGAGAAGTATCTGTTCAGGTGGCGATGGCAGGTAACCCTCTGAGCTCAGTCCATGGCCGCCACGCTGTCAAAGCCGATTGCCGAAGCGCTCGACCCCCGCCCAGTGAAGGTGGATGTCGACGTTTCACACCGCTACGGTGCCTTGGCGGTGCACGACGGGTTGAAGTTCACCGTGCACGAAAACGAATTCCTGTGCATTTGCGGCCCAAGCGGCTGCGGCAAGACGACGCTGCTTGACATCCTGGCGGGCCTGCTCAAGCCGAGCAGCGGACGCGTGCTCGTGCACGACGAGCCGGTGAATCCGAAGCGACACAACATTTCCTTTGTATTCCAGGAGCCGTCGACCCTTCCGTGGCTCAGCGTCCGTGACAACATCGCCGTAGGCCTTCGAATCAAGAAACGCACAGCCAACGAAGTTCGGAGCATCGTCGATGACATTCTCGGGGTCGTCAATCTTCGTGGATACGAGAACTACTACCCGCACCAGATATCGGGCGGGATGAAGCAGCGCGTAGCCATCGCACGCGCTTTCGCCACGGACGCCGACGTCATCCTGATGGACGAACCGTTCGTCAGTCTCGATCAGCCGACGCGTGAGCGGATGCAGGCGGAGGTACTTAGCATCTGGGAGCGAAAGAAGGGAACGATCATCTTCGTGACGCACAATCTCGAAGAGGCAGTCTTCCTGGGAGACCGTGCCATCGTCCTCTCGGCGAAACCGGCACGAATTCTTGCCGACGTCCCGATCGCACTGCCGCGGCCGCGCAATACGCTCAGCCCGGAGTTCACGTATCTGCGCGCGCAGTTTGCCAATTTGCTCAACACCGCCGTACCCAGCAACGCCGACTGATAGCTGTACGCGACGCGCAGTGGAATGCTGCTCCCATATCGATCACTTGCGACGTCGCGCCTTATAACTCGGAGGAGGGTTGAACATGCAACTCGCTGATCGTCTCTGGCAACGCGGACTGCGGCTCATGGCTGGAGTTGCAGGTGCCGCATTTGCACTTGGCATTGCCGTCGGTTTCACTCCAGCCGCATCGGCGCAGGCAGGCAAGCCCCTTACGGTGGTACGCCTCGGTGACGAGATCGGCTCGGAGGCCGACTACGCCAACATCTGGGTCGCTGACGCCATGGGCTATTACGCCGACGAGGGCATCAAGATCGACCGACACACCTTCAACAACGGCCCCGAGGGGCTGCTGCATTTTGCCAACGGCGAAATCGACATGATCGCAGCGGGCTTGGCGCCATTCATGCAAATGGCTGCCCGCGGGCAGGACTTCAAGATGGTGATGTCCGTCACGAAGTACAACGCGCCGCTGGTGGGCGCCAAGAAGTACCACTCCTACAAGGATCTCGATGGCCAGAAAGTCGGCAGCCCCGGCCTCGGGACGGTACAGGACGCGGTGCTGACCTATGTCGAGAACACGCAGCACATCAAATTCCATCGGGTGTATGCCAAGGTGTCCGACTTCGCGGTGATGGCACAAAAGGAAGAGATCGCCGCTTTCATCTCGTGGGAACCCGCGGCTGCGACGGCGATCCAGCAGAATCCTGCCCTGCACTATGTTGCTCAACGCCCGCCCATTGCCAATGCGGAGAGCCTCGAGGTGATCGTTTCGCCCGCCTTCGTAAAAGAGCACCCGTCGGCAGTCGAGGGGTTCGTGCGGGCGACGCTGCGAGGCATGCAGTACATCAAGAGCAATCCCCCGCAGAAGGTCGCGGAAATCGTCGCCAGGAAGATGAACAACCCGGCCGGCGTACCGGTCGTGCTCAACGCGATGAATTCAATCGTGGTGACCGACCCCCGGGTAGACATGCCCTCGAGCAGGATCATCCTGAAGGCAGTGATCGACGCGAAGAAGATACCGGCGTCGTTCGGGCAGGACATCGATGGCTGGATGAACAAGTACATCGACTACAGCTATCTGGACAAGGCCGAGAAGAGCATCGACTGGAAATAGCCGGCAAGGTCCGGGGGAGAATCGATCTCCCCCGCATGCGCAAGGCACGCAAACGTGAAAATCGCGTTTATTGGGCTCGGCACCATGGGCGGCCCGATGGCCCGCAACCTGATCAAGGCCGGCCATGAGCTGGCGGTCTTCGATTCGTCCCCACCGGCGCTCGATTCATTTGCCGCGCTGCACTGCAGGGTAGCGCGCTCGCCCGAGGATGCCGCAAAAGGCGCGGAAGCAGTGATCACCATGCTCCCCGATTCGCCTCAGGTACGCGACGCGCTCATGGGCTCGGCCGGCGCTTGCCGGACGCTCGAGAAGGGCAGCCTTATCATCGAGATGAGCACCATCGCTGCGTCGGCCAGCATTGCGCTCGCGCGTGATCTGGCGGTCCAGGGGTTCCGCATGCTGGATGCTCCCGTAGGTCGAACTCCCGACGACGCCGCGGCTGGAACCCTGCTCGTCATCGTTGGAGGTGCAGGACGGGACGTCGCCGAGGCGCGGCCGATCTTCGAGTGCCTCGCGGATTCGATCGTCCACGCGGGGCCTCAGGGACACGGGATCAAGCTCAAGCTCGTCAACAACTACATGTCCACCGTCGGAACGCTTCTCACCGCCGAAGCACTGACGCTGGCGAAGAAGGCCGGGCTCGACCGCGACGTGGCAGTGAAGGTGATGAGCAGTACGACCGCCGGGCGCGGCCAGCTCGTCGTCAACTATCCGAAGAAAGTGCTGGCAGGGGACGTGAACCCGGATTTTCCGATACGCATGGCCCACAAGGACATCAGCCACGCCCTGAGCCTTGGCTCCGAAGTCGGTTCGCCGCTCCTGCTCGGGGCAATCGCGCGGGAAATGCTCGCGCTCGCGGAACCCTGGGGCCGGGCGGACCAGGATTGGACCGCAATGCTGCTGCTGCTCGAAGACCTCAGCCGGGCGTGACACTGCCCACAGCCCTCAGCGGAGTATTCAGGGAATCAGCAGAACCTTGGCCGCCGCGAGGCGCCCGCGATCGAGATCTTCGAACGCGGCCGCACCCTCGGCCAAGCTGCGCTCCTCCACCCAGGAGAGATCGCCAAAGGCGCCCGCGTACAGCGCCTGGACGGTGGCCCGCAGGTCCGCAGTGGTGTACGTGTAGGTCCCCAGAAGGGTGATCTCCGCGAGCGTGAGCCTGCGCATGTCGATCTCGCTCGCCCAGTCCTGCAAGCCTACGTGCATCACCACCCCGCCCGGCTTGACCGCGGCGAGTGCAGCGCGGCGCGTGTCCTTGCCGCCGACCGCGTCGAACACGAGGTCCACGCTCCCGTCGGCGGGGCCGCGGTGCTCACGCGGATCGAAGCCGCGGTAGCCGGTGTGGCGCTCGGCCGCTTCCCGTCGCAGCGGGTTCACTTCCGCGATCTGCGCATCCCGACAACCGTAGGATCGCATCAGCAGTGCGGCGAGAAGGCCGACGGCCCCCCCGCCGATCACCAGGACCTTCGCCTCCGGCAGCGGCCGCTCGAGCGCACGCATGGACAGGTGCAGCGCATGCAGCGCCGTCGCAGCCGGCTCCGTCAGCGCAGCCTGCCTCGTGCTCATGTCTTCGGGGAGATCGAGCAGACTGCCGGTCGGGATCGACATGTACTGCGCGAATGCGCCAGGCCGATTCATGCCGACCATGCTGCGGTTCGCACACAGGTTGTCGCGTCCCTGGACGCAGAACTCGCAGCGTCCGCACGTGATCAGTGGATTGACGGTCACGCGCCTGCCAGCCCCCGGGCCGGCCAGGATTTCGCCCGCGAGCTCGTGCCCGAGAACCATCGGCGGCACACGGCGCGGATCGTGGCCGTGATAGGCGTGCATGTCCGATCCGCAAATGCCCGCGGCATCGATTCTGATGACCACCTCCCCCGGGCTCAGCGCCGGGTCGGCTTCGTCGCGATAGACCACCTCGCGCGGGCCGGTGTACACAAGTGCTTTCATCGCCTGCCGCCCTGGCTCATTTCGCGCTGAATCCGCCGTCGATATAAATGGTCTGGCCCGTGATGTAGTCGGAGGCAGGTGCGGCGAGGAACACCGTCAGCCCGTGCAGGTCCGCGAGCTCGCCATTGCGGCCGATCATCGTGCGTGCGGCGAGCTCCGCGACGCGCTTGGCGTCGGCGTACACCGGCGCGGTCAGCGCGGTCGGAAAGAAGCCGGGACCGATTGCGTTGCAGGTCACCCCCTTGGCCGACCAGGCTTCCGCCATGGCGCGAGTGAGCTGCACGATCCCGCCCTTCGAGGCGCCGTATGGCGCGCCGTCGGGAAACGCGCGAACCGACTGCATCGACGCCACGTTGATGATGCGGCCCCAACCCTTGGCGATCATCGCCGGAACGAGATGCCTCGCGAGGAAGAACGGAACCGTCAGGTTGAGGAGGATCTGCGCGTCCCAACTCGCCTCGGTGATCCGGTCCACCGGCTCGCGCAGGTTGATTCCTGCGGCGTTCACCAGGATGTCCGGAGCGCCGAAGTGGGCCGCGACCTGCGCGACACAATCCCCCAGCCGGGAACGATCGCTGACGTCGCAGGCAACGTGCGCAGCCTTTCCTCCCTCGCTCGAGATGCGCTGCACCCCCGCGCGCAGGGCCTCTTCCCGCCGCGCCACCAGCACGACTGCAGCGCCGGCGCCGGCGAGTGCCTGTGCCATCGCGAAGCCAACGCCAGAGCTTCCACCCGTCACCAGCGCGACACGGCCGGTCAGCTCGAACATCGAAGTGTCCGTTGCCATCGCCTAGGGTTTCGTCACGAAGCGTTCTTGCGGGAAATACTTGCTCAACCTGTCATCGGCAGTGCGCGCATGCGCCTCCATTCCCTCGAGGCGCGAGATCCGCGCCGTGACCTCGGCGATCCTGCGGGTGGCGTCTCGGGTCATGCGCTGATAGGTGACGGTCTTCATGAACTTTCCGACGCTGAGGCCACCGCTGTAGCGCGCGGCCTTCTTGGTCGGAAGGATGTGATTGGGCCCGGACGTCTTGTCGCCGTAGGCTACCGTCGTCTCCTCGCCCAGAAAGAGCGACCCGTACGCGGTCAGCCGGCCGAGCCACCAGTCCAGGTGGCGCGCATGGACCTCGAGGTGCTCCGGAGCGTACTCGTCGCTCAGCGCGGCTGCGCCTTCACGATCGGGAACCACGGCAACTTCGCCGTAATCGCGCCACGCTGCGCCGGCCGCCGCGCTCGCGTCCGGCGGAAGCGCCGCGATCAGCCTTGGCACTTCTTCCATCACCTTGCGCGCAAGGGGCTCCGAAGTGCTGATCAGCCACGCCGGCGACTCGACACCATGCTCGGCCTGCCCCACCAGGTCGGATGCCACCAGGAGCGGGTCTGCAGTGTCGTCCGCGATCACGAGGATTTCGCTGGGACCCGCGAACACGTCGATGCCCACCTGCCCGAACAGGATGCGCTTCGCTTCCGCCACGAACTTGTTGCCCGGTCCGGCAATGACGTCTGCCCGCCTGCCGGTGAACAACCCGTAGGCCAGAGTCGCGATCGCCTGCACGCCACCCAGGGTCATGATCACGTCGGGTTTCGCGACCGACATCGCATAGAGCATCACTGGATGAATCCCCCCTCCCTTGTGGGAGGGGGAACATGCGATCACGAACGGCACGCCGGCGGCACGCGCGGTCGCGATGCTCATGTAGACCGACGCGATATGGGCATAGCGTCCGCCGGGCACATAGCAGCCAGCCACGTTTACCGGGATCAGCTTCTGGCCGCACACAAGGCCGGGATAAAGCTCTGTCTCGAACTCGTGCAGGCTTTCCCGCTGCTGCTGCGCGAACCGGAAGACGTGGTCGTGGGCAAAACGGATGTCCTCCTTGACGGTCTCGGGCAAGCTCCCGGTGCGCTTCGCGACGACGTCCGGCGTGACGAGGATCTCGCCCGTCCACTGGTCGAAGCGCGCCGCATATTCGCGCACCGCATCCTCGCCTCCTGCGTGGATCTCGCGAAGCATGCGATTGACGATGTCGCGCGTCTCATCCTCCCCGGTTTCTGGGGTCTTGGCAGCTCTCTTCAGGTAGCGCACAGCCATACCGCCTCCGCTCACTTGCTCCCGTCGTTGGCGAATGCCTTGAGCTTGGGATCGTCGTTCACCATCTTCAGGTACTTGTCGGTGATATAGCTGCTCGCCGCCGGCGGCTGCTGGAACGTTCCCTTGGATTTCATGAACGCGGCGATCTTGTCGAACCATTCATCCACCTTGGAGGGCTTCCCGCCGTTTCGGGCCATGATCTCGAGCTGCTGGGCGAGATCGAAGATCGGCCGCTGGTACTCGACCTTGGCATACTTCTCGGAAATCGGAACGCCCGCTTCCTTGTCTGCCTCCTGGAGAGCCGCTACCGTCTCGGCCGGATGCGCCTTCTCCCACGCGATCGAATGCAGGTAAACCGCCAGGTACTTCGCGACGAGATCGGGGTGCTCCTTTGCGAAATCCTCGCGGACCACCAACGCCCCTGGAATGATCGCGTTCGCATCCTTGCCGGTACAGACGATCTGCGCACCGATCTGCTCTTCGAGCGTGTAGCTGTTGGGTGCCCACAATGCCCCGAAACCCGCCGTGCCGCTGCTGAGCGCCGTCATGATCCCGGCCTGACCCAGATTGACCATGGTCACGTCGTTCTCGGTCAGACCGTACTTGTTCAGGCATGCGGCGGCCGCATACTCGCCGGTCGAGTTCGCGGTCACCAGGATCTTCTGGCCCTTGAGCGATTTCGGATCCTTGTGGAATGCCGCTGCCGCCGCCTTGGTTGCGATCAGGACATTGGTAGCCGACTCATCGTTGGTCACGCCGATGGTCAGGATGTGGTAGCGCGCCGCGCCGATGACCGCAGGAACCGATCCTGTTCCTCCGACGTCCCAGGACCCTGCGGCAGCCGAGGCGATCTGCGGAACGCCCGCCGGAAACGTGCTGTAGCTCACCTGCAGACCGACATCCGCCCACCAGTTCTTCTTCGTGGCCAGGATATAGGGAAGCGCCCACCAGTTCGTAGGCTGGTAGCTCACGTTGATATGAACCGGCTCCGCGGCCGCCGGTTGCACGGCAAACGCGGCCGAAGCCGCCATCAGGCTCGCACAGATCAATTTCTTCATACCGTCCTCCGCTTTCGTCAGGGTGGCAAACAGACTTCACGCGAACTTCGCCGCAGCTGCTGCTGGTGCAATGTCCTCCTGCCGTTCCCGCAGCAGGCGCCAGATCCGGGTGCGCAGGTGCACGAACGATTCCTGGTCCATCACCTCCTCGATGCGCTCGAGCTTGGCCCAGCCCTCGCGTGTCCGGATCGATGCGATGTCGAGGATTTCCCGGATGCGGCCGGGCCGCCGCGTAAGCACGACAACCCGGTCCGCCAGGTAAACCGCCTCTTCCACGCTGTGGGTGATGAACAGGGCAGTCCGGGGGTTGACCCGGCACAGCTTGATCAGCTCCTCCTGCATCACCACCCGCGTCTGCGCGTCGAGGGCGCCAAAGGGCTCGTCCATGAGCAGCACGTCCGGATCGAGCGCATAGCTTCTCGCAATGGCCACGCGCTGCTGCATGCCGCCGGAAAGCTGCTGCGGGTAGGCCCGCTCGTAACCTTGCAAGCCCATCAGCTCGATGTATCTCGCCACAATGCCGTTCCGGGCATCCGCACTGGTGCCCTTGCAGCGCAGTCCGAAGGCGATGTTCTCCTCCACCGTCTTCCAGGGAAACAGCGCGAATTGCTGGAACACGACAGCGCGGTCCGGGCCCGGCCCCGTCACCTCGCGCTCGCCGACCCGCACCGAGCCCGCACTCGGAAAGTCGAGCCCCGCCGCCATGCGCAGCAGCGTCGTCTTGCCACAGCCGGAGGGTCCGACGATCGCGACGAACTCCCTTTCGCCGACCTCGAAGCTCACATCGTCGAGGGCGAGCACCTCCTGATCGCGGCGAGAAAAGACCCGACTGACTTTGCTGAATGCGATGCGACTCAAGTCTGCGTCCCCCAGCTTCGGCGCACCGCGCGCTCCAGGACGCGCAGTGCGATGTCGATAATGGAACCGACAACTCCGATCGCCACCATGGCGGACATGACTATCGGCGTCTGCAACGAGGTCTGGCCCTGCACCATCAAGTAGCCCACACCGCTGGAGACCACGATGAGTTCTGCACCTATGAGAGACTGCCACCCCAATCCGGCGCTCACCCGCAGGCCGGCGACGATGGAAGGCAGTGCTGCAGGGACCAACACCTCGGTGATGATTCTCAACCCGCTGGCGCCCAGGGTCTGCGCCGCCTCCAGCAGGACCTTGTCGACCTGCCGAGCTCCGCGATATGCATTGATCACGCAAGGTGGAAATGCGCCACTGAAAATGATCAGGATCGGCCCGCCGATGCCGGTACCGAACCATAGCGCCGCGAAAGGCACCCAGGCAATCGGGGCGATGAAGCGCACCGCATCGAAAAGCGGACTGACGATGTTGTCAATCCATCGGTACCACCCCATCAGGAGTCCGAGAGGGACTCCGATCACCGCCGCAAGTCCGAAGCCCAGCCCGAAGCGCTTCAGGCTGGCGAGGGTGTGGGCCTCGATCGTGTAGCCCGCATATGGGTGCTGGGCGAGCCTGGAGATCGTGTCGGCAATCAGGATCGGATTTGGAAGGAAGCGGGGTGGCACCCAGCCGCTGGATGCGATGCCATACCATCCGGCGAAGAACAACAGCAGTCCCGCGGCCGAGAGCGCCATGAGTTCCCCGCGTGACGGGGCAGTTCTGGCCAGACCACGCCGTGAAGCTGCTAGCCGCGCCACGGGATTGCTCTCTTTTCAATCAACGCAAGCGCTTTGGTCATCAGTGCGCCCATGATCCCGACCCACACCATGGCGTACAGAATCATTCCCGGGTAGATGTCGAGCGACGCGACGATCAGCAGGTGACCAAGTCCGAGGATCGCCCCAACGAGTTCGGCGGCCACCAAGGTCGTCCAGGACGCCTGCAGCGAAAGGCGAAGGCCGGTGAAGATCATCGGCATCGCACCCGGGATCAGGACGTGCCTGACCAACTGTGCGCGCGAGGCGCCATGCACGCGTGCGGCAGCGACGAGTGTGGGATCGATGCTGCGCACGCCCGTGTAGCTGTTGATGAGCGCGGGGACGAACGCCGCAAACCAGATCACGAAGATCTTTCCGAAGTCGCCGAGGCCGAACCACAGGATGGCGAGCGGAATCCACGCGAGTGGCGGGA
The DNA here is from genome assembly GCA_035470905.1 of Casimicrobiaceae bacterium. Taxonomy (GTDB): domain Bacteria; phylum Pseudomonadota; class Gammaproteobacteria; order Burkholderiales; family Casimicrobiaceae; genus VBCG01. The sequence continues at coordinate 18,858 of DATIQL010000163.1, read as the reverse complement.
TCGGACGCAACAGCAGGAAGGCCGGATTCAGCAGCGCTTCCGCGCGCCTGCTCCAGCCCATGAGCAGGCCCAATGGCACGCCGGTGGCGGCCGCCACCGCAAAGCCCATGAGCACGAGCTTGCTGCTCTGCCAGATCTGGACGGTTAAGGTTCCACCGGCATAGCCATTGCCCTGCGAGATTTGCCGCGCCGCCTGGTAGACATCGTCGGGAGACGGAAAGCGACCCGGACCGATGGTGTGGGTAAGCGAGGTAAGCACATACCAGAGGCCGAGAAGCGATGCGAACACGGCGATGCCGAATTGCAGCCGGCGCCATTGCCCATCCGTCGCCCTCTTACGCCCAGCGCGATCGGAAGTGCCGGCGCCGGCAGACCGCTTTGCTTCGGTGGCACGACCGGGCAGCACCTGATCGGCCCCCGTCAAACCACGTGCGGCTGGCGGCTACAGAGCGCTGCACAACCCGCCGCGCTACGAATGGTCGCAGCCATCGGGTCCTCCGGATCCTGCATATGTCCTCCTCCTGCCTGACGACCCTGGCGCCTCCCCGGCTCCCCTCGTTGTGCTGGGGTTTTTCTCGTCCAAGGGTGAAAATGAAAGCGCTTTCATACTCTAGGTCCTTCTACTGGAGGCGTCAAGCACGGGGCCATTCTGTTCTGCCATCACCCGTGATGCTATGCTGAAAAGCGTAGAATTTCGCTTGAAGCCTATTGAGCTCTCGTCGCGAACCGGGTCCATTTTTGAAAGCGCTTTCTTTTTGCCGCGAACCGTCCGATTGCCGGTGCCGCCAATGGCACTGAAGGCAGCCTGATGAACCCCGCAAAGCGTCGCGAAGTCGAGCACCCGTGAGCAGAGGCGCCCCGAAATTGAGCGATGTTGCTCGCATGGCAGGGGTTTCACCGGCCACGGCTTCGCGCGCACTGTCGACACCCCAGCGAGTGCGCCCGGAGACCTGCGCCAAGGTGGACCATGCTGCGCGCCTCCTCGGTTACGTGCCGCACGGCGCGGCGCGCGCGCTTGCGTCACAGCGCAGCAGGATGATCGGCGCGGTAATTCCCACTCTGGACAACGCGATCTTTGCAAATTCCGTAAACGCACTTCAGCACACGCTGGCTGCATCCGGCTATACGCTGCTTCTCGGCTCGCACGGCTACGATCCCGCCGTCGAACTCGAGGTCACGCATCAATTGATCGAGCGCGGAGCCGATGGCATCGTTTTCGTCGGAACCGACCATGATCCGCAGATCTACCGGATGCTGGCGACCTTCGGCACGCCCTATGTGCTCACATGGTCGCTCGATCCGAGCGGCCAGCATCCCTGCATCGGATTCAACAATCGGGACGCTGCGATCCACGTCACCCGTTATCTGCTCGACCTCGGGCATCGTCGTTTCGCCGTGATCTCCGGACTGACCGCGCACAACGACCGCGTCCGGGAGCGCCTCGCCGGTGTTCGCGACGCGCTGCGCGCCAGAGGATTGCAGCTGTCCCCGCAAGCAATCGTCGAACGGCCGTACTCGTTCGCCAGTGGCCAGGAGGCGATGCGCGAACTCATGAAGCGCAAGCCGTTGCCGACGGCGGTGATCTGCATCAACGACGTGCTGGCGGTTGGAGCGATCATCGAATGCAGGGCCGCCGGTATCGATGTCCCCCGCGAGGTCTCGATCACGGGTTTCGACGACATGGAGATCTCAGCGCAGCTCGATCCCGGGCTCACGACCATGCGGCTGCCCACGGTCGAGCTTGGGCGGTCGGCGGCAGCGTATCTCCTTGATCGCCTAGCAGGCCGGGAAGTTGCAACATGTACCGAGCTACCCGTCGAGTTGGTCGTGCGGGGCAGCACCGGGCCTCCGCGAGGCCGAGGGGCTGCGCCGACGTGAGCATCCTGCGAAAAATCGGACCGGCGAAGTGGGTGGTATGCCCCCCGCTGCTAACCGATCGGGGACGGCGGTCTTGGAAGTACGACCTCGTCGAGATTCGACGTTGCCAGGCATTGCCCGCGGCGATCACGCCCGTAATGGCACGGGGCACGCGCGTTGTCGTCTCGCCTTGCCACTCGGCCCGCGCGTGCGGTGGCCTTCGGCGAAACGGATACCTCATAGATGCATTGAGCGCGGAAAGGCAAAAGGGTCGCACTCTCGCGAACGCAACCGTTTGATTGTCTGGCTCCCCGACCTGGGCCCGAAGCAGGGACCTGCGGATTAACAGAATGACGCGCACGGCGGCGCTTGTTCATTCCATATCCATGGCCTACGCAATAGTGGCTTGGTCTATTTTGGAAGACTTACTGCCCGTCAGCAGGACTTAGTGACGAGATACATGCGGTTGATAGACCAAATTCCGGAGGCGCGATTACTCGCGCAGCGGCCGCCGTTGGCACTCTGCCGACCGGGCGCTCGCGATTGTCAAAACGCAAGGCCCCGCATCTCCGTATAGAGATCCGCCTTGCCCTCGAACCCGATGCCCGGTAGCTCGGGCATCGTGATGTGCCCATCGATTACGCGCACGCCGTCGGGAAATCCTCCGTACGGCTGGAAGAGGTCGGGATAGCTTTCGTTGCCACCGAGTCCGAGTCCGGCTGCAATATTGAGCGACATCTGGTGTCCTCCGTGAGGAATGCAGCGACTCGACGACCACCCGTGCGCGTGCAGCACATCGAGTGTGCGTTGGTATTCGCACAGTCCGTAGGAAAGTGCGCAGTCGAACTGCAGCCAGTCCCGATCCGGACGCATTCCACCATACCGAAGCAGGTTGCGTGCGTCCTGGTGGCTGAACAGGTTCTCGCCCGTCGCCATCGATCCAGCGTAGAACTCGGCCAGCGACGCCTGCAACTGAAAGTCGAGAGGATCGCCTGCCTCCTCGTACCAGAACAGCGGGTAGTTCCGCAGCATCTTGGCGTAGGCGATTGCGGTTTCGAGGTCGAATCGCCCGTTGGCGTCGACGGCCAGCCGCGCCGATGCGCCGATTTCATCGAGTACCGCCTCGATTCGCTCGCTGTCCTCCTCGATCGAGGCGCCCCCGATCTTCATCTTCACGACGTTATAACCCCGCTCGAGATATCCCCGCATCTCCGCGCGCAACGCCGCGTTGTCCTTGCCAGGATAGTAGTAGCCACCCGCTGCGTAGACGAAAACGCGGGGGTTCGCGTCCCGACGATGGCGTTCGGCCAGCAGCCGGAACAGCGGCTTGCCTGCGATCTTCGCGACCGCATCCCACACCGCCATGTCGAGGGTACCCACGGCGACCGAACGCTCGCCGTGGCCACCTGGCTTCTCGTTGGCCATCAACGCGGACCATACGCAATCCGGGTCGAGATTCGCGCCGGTCGAATCCAGAAGCTGCGTCGGATCCGCCTCGAGAATGCGTGGCGCGAACCGCTCGCGAATCAGCCCGCCCTGACCGTAGCGACCATTGGAATTGAATCCATAGCCAACGACGCGTGCGCCATTGCGCTCGACATTCGTGACGACGGCAACCAAGCTGGTCGTCATCTTCGAAAAATCGATGTAGGCATTGCGGATCGGCGAAGCGATCGGCTTGGTCACCTCACGAACGTCGATAATTCGAACGGGCATGACAGCATTTCCTTTCGGTTTCACGGCCCATCGCTGCTTTGCGGCCGATTGGCAACACGTTGGCCGCGGCAACAGGCTGCCGCGCGGTACGAAGAACCCAATGAGGTCACTCCAGCGGGTGCCGCTAGAGCGACGACCCGCCGCAAATCACCAGTTGCTGGCCGGTGATCGCGGCTGCATCGTCAGAGAGCACGAAGGAAGTGAGCGCTGCAACCTCTTCCGGTCGCACAAACCGTCCAATAGGTGGCAATCGCGGCTCGACCGCGCCGCGAGCCGTGTCGCGAAGCATCGGCGTTTCGGTAGCCGCCGGCGCGATGACGTTCACGGTAATCCCGCGTGGCGCCAGTTCGATCGCCCAGGAGCGCGCCATCGCCACCAGCGCCGCCTTGGTGGCCGCGTACTGACTGCGGCCCGCCGCACCGGACGAGGTACGGCTGCCGATGAGCACAATGCGACCGCCTTCAGACATCCGAGGCACCAGGGCATTTGCAAGCATTGCGGCCACCTCGACATGCAGCTGCCACATGTCGCGTCCATCATCGGCATTGAGCTCACCAATCGATGCGACGCGCATGAAGCCGGCTCCGTGGACAAGGGCCTGGATGTCGCGCAGCCCGTCCACGATCGCACTCACACGCGCCGTATCGAGAAGATCAATCTCGATCCCGATGAAGCGCGCGTCGCCCAGGCTCGGCGGCTCCCGATCGAGCCCGACCACTTCCCAGCCATTTCCAAGAAGGCGACGCGCGATGGCCGCACCGATCCCCGAACTCGTCCCGGTCACCAACGCGCGGCGTGGCTTCTCGTTTGCTCGCCCGGGTTGTGTCGCAGGTGTCACCCCTTGAATGCTGCCGCCTGCGCGCGCACCTTCTGGACATCAAAATCGTTAATGGCGTCGATCAGGTCGTTGGTGTAGAACGCGCTGAAGTCCTTGATGTCCAGCTTGTTCATTTCGGCTTCCGTTTTGAATTCCTGCGGATTGATGCTGCCCATCTTCGCGTTGGGATAGGGCGGGTTGTAGAGACGGATGCGTCGGCTGATCGTCTGCAGGATCGCTTTCACCGCCTCCTCACTGCTCTTTCCTTTCGGGGCGGCTTCCGGATACATGTCGAGGAATGCCTTTGCACCCGCGGCAGGATTGGCGAGGATGAACTGCGACGCCTTGCACACTGCCCGCCCGAAGCCGATCAGCAGGTTGCGGTTATCCGTGAACATCTCCTTGCGCGCCATCAAGAACTGCCCGCCGATCAGGGGCAGCTGCGCCGGCCTGGGAAGGAATTCCAGCTTCATCCCTGCCGCCTCGATTTGGCCAAAACCGGTGTCGTAGTACGCGAGCGCGTCGATCGCGTCGCGTTCCAGCGCAACACCCGCCGGCACGCCGTTCCCGACGGCCACCCACTTGACGTCCTTGTCCGGATCAAGGCCCAGCGCCTTCAATACATTGCGCGTGACCGGATACTCGGTAGCTGCAAAATCGGAGACGCCGATGCGCTTGCCTTTCAACTGGGCGTAGCTGCTGATCGAAGAACCCGGTCGAACCGCTACATCCCACTTGTACGGATACGTGTATTCGTAATAGTTGAGCGCCCCCGCCCAGGTGCCCTTCGCGAGCAGCGGCAGGCCGAATGACGGCACGCCGATGCCGATGTCGACATCGCCACGGTCGACTGCAACCTGCACGTTCGAGTTACCGCCCAGCGCCAGCGGCTTGACGGTGAAGCCCTCCTCCTTGTTGTAGCCAAGTACCTCGCCGATCACCACGTTGATCACCGTCGCACTCATCGCTTTCAAGCCGACGCCAAAGCGGACGGACCGGAGCTCCGCCGCGCGGGTGGTACGGGAGCCGATGGCGAGCGCCGCGGTAAAGGCGCCCGACGCCTGAAGCCATTGCCTTCTTGTTACGTTCATATCGTCCTCCTCACATAAAATCGATCAATGCTTGCCACGATGACCCCAATGGACCACGCGACTCTCGAGGCGCCGGACCGACGTGTGCAGCACAATGCCCAGTACGCCGAGGATCACCAGCGCTGCGAAGACGCCCGCTACGTCGGATATCGCCTGGGCTTGGGTGATCAAGACACCCATGCCCTGCTGTGCGCCGAGGAACTCGGCGACTATCGCGCCGAGCAGCGAGTACACGACCGCCATGTCAAGGCCAGCGAAGATGAACGGCGCCGCATTCGGGAGCTTCACGATGCGGTAGGTCTCGAAGCGGGTCGCCGACAGCGATCGCATCAAGTCGATGCGCTCCGGCTCGGTCGAGCGCAATCCCGTGAAACTGTTGATCAGCACCGGAAAGAACGCCAGAAGCGCCGCAATTGCGACCTTGCTGCCATCGCCAAATCCGAACCAGATTACGATCAGCGGTGCGATCGCCACCTTCGGCAAGCTCTGGAGTGCGAAGGCATAGGGCATCAGCAGCTTTTCGACGGTTCGGCTCTCGGCCATTAGCGAGCCCAGTACAAGTCCCAAGCCAGTTCCGATTGCAAAGCCAGCTGCGGCGTTGCTCAACGTGCTCCACAGCGGAAGGTAGTAACCCTGGGGGCTCGCCGGGTTGATCGCGAGGCCGGCCCACAGCGCACGGAGAACCGCCTCCGGCGCAGGAAGGATGTAGGACGGAACGTGCATGAAACGCACCGCGAACACCCAAAGCCCGATCAGCACAATCAGTCCGATTCCCGCGATGACCGAGCCATTGACCGCGCGTCGCGTTCGCTTCTGCGCCGTCGAGGTCGACTCCCGCAGAATGGGCTGGCGATCGAAATCGAGGGCCACGTTGGCCTGATCGAGCAATTCGGCAGGTTCGATGCCAGCTTGGGTGCCGGTGCTAGTCATTGGGCGCACCCTCTTGCGCATTCAGCAGGCCCCGGACCTGGCTGGCAAGCTGGACGTAGCTTGCGTGGCTGACGATGGTGTCGAAGCTGCGCGGGCGTGGAATTGGCACCATGAGGTCGGCCAGCACCCGCCCCGGTCTCGCCGACATCACAATCACGCGATCGGCGAGAAAGATCGCTTCGGAGATGCTATGCGTGATCAGCATGATGGTCTTGCGATGGGTCTGCCATATCCGTTGCAGCTCGATGTTCATGCGCTCGCGGGTGAGCGCATCAAGCGCGCCGAAGGGCTCGTCCATGAGGAGGATCTGGGGATTGCGTGCAAGCGCCCGGCAGATTCCGGCTCGCTGCTGCATGCCCCCCGACAACTCGTACGGATAGCGGCCTCCAAAGTCGGCCAGGCCGGCCATGGCCAATAGGTCATCGATCCGCTTGTCATTCGGCGAATGGCGGCCACCCACGCGAAGCGGCAAGCGAACGTTTTCGCGCACGGTGAGCCAAGGAAGGAGGTTGGCTGCCTGAAACACGACGCCAACCTTGCCCGAAGGCCCTGCGACGTCACGACCGTCGAGTGCCATTCGACCGCCGTCGCACTCGTCGAGCCCGGCGAGCATCCGCAGCAAGGTGCTCTTACCGCAGCCCGAGGGCCCGACGACGCACACGAATTCGCCCTCAGCGATTTTCAGGTTGATGCGTTCGAGGGCATGGACGCGACCACTGGACGCGGTGACATAGGTCTTCGACGCGCCATCGATATCGATCAGCGGGCGCACCGGTCGAGCCGTCGTCGCACGCGCGGGAACTGCCGACTGATGGGTGACCACGAGGCATTCCTCCTGCTTCAGCAAACCGTTGCATCGGTGCCAGACCACGGGCAGCCTGGTGCCGTCGATGCCGACCCCGCGGTGCGTTCTTTCGACGCCTTTGCGGGAATGGAACCCTCTACGCAGCGACCCGCTCGGTTAGCCCGGCCGCCTTGATCGCGGCGTGGATGGCCGCGCTTTCCTCCGCCGTAGGCGCATGCGTCGGCGGACGGACGCGCCCGTTGGGCAGGATCCCGAGTGCCGCCATCGCCGCCTTCATCCGGCCATGGGCTTCGCCGGTCGGCTCGCCTGCCCCATATACCGCATCCTTCAAGGGGTCGATCCGCGCTTGGACCGCCATCGCCCTCTTGAGGTCCCCGGCCCTGACCGCCTCCAGCAGATCGTTGATCAGGTCCGGCACCAGGGAAGCGAACCCGACAAGCGCCCCATCGATGCCCTGCACCATCGAGGCCAGCAGGTATTCGTCATGGCAGGTCAGCAGAGCCTTCTCCGGCGCTACTGCCCGAATCGCCTTGAGGTCGCGCGCATACTTGTTCATGTCACGCGTGCCGATCTTGAACGCGCGGACTTGCGGTAGCTTTGCGAGCTCCGCCAGCAGTTCGGACGAGAACGAGGCGCGCGTCCACGCCGGATACACGTGAACGATCAGACCCAGGCCGCTCGCGCTCCCAATCGCAGTGAAATAGTCGAGGCAGTGCTCGGGCTTGAAGCCGAAACGCAACCAGTGATGCGGCGGCATGATGTCGAGCGCGCCGGCACCGGCTTCCTTGGCGAGATGCGCGTGATCGATGGCCTCCGAAATACCCTCGCAGACAACGGAGGAGATTACCGGACAGACATCCTTTACCGCGTCGGCGGTAATGCGCGTCACTTCCGCACGCTCCCGCGTCGTCAGCGAGAAGACCTCACCGGTATGGCCATTGGTCATCAGCCCGATGACGCCAGGACGCCGTGCGAGCCAAAGCGCAAATCGACGCAGTTCGGCCTCGTCAATGCCGTAATCGGGGCGAAACGGCACTGCGATCGCCGGAATGATGCCGTGAAAGTTCGTCATGGTAGGCACGAAGGAGTCCTCTCCGAAGGCTGTAATTCGGTTACCCGTGGGTCGAGTGCAGGGCAAAGCCACCAGTTGCATTGAGGCCGCGCGACAGGGACTTGGCCGCCTCCAGCAGCGGCCCCGCTCCAACCTTCTCGAACGCCTGGGCGGACATCCGAAACGCCGGCGCGGCGACGCTCAGCCCGGCGACCGGCAATCCGTCCGCGCCAAGGATCGGCGCAGCCAGGACGCATAACCCGGGGACGTTTTCCTGGTCCGAGATCGCATAGCCCCGCGCGCGAACCTGCTTGAAGCGCTGGAGCAGCGACTTGATATCGGTGACCGTTTTGTCAGTGACCTTTCTGCGCGGCGCCGCCGTGAGGATGCGTTCCTGATCTTGACGAGGTAGAAAGCTGACGATCGCATGCCCGATGGCCATGGAGTGAACGGGCACTCGGCTACCGATGCGCACGTCGATACCAAGGCGCGTCATGCCGGCCTGCATCCGCTCGATATAGACGACCTCGGCACCTTCGAGCACGCCGATCGAAGCAGCCTCGTTGACTTCGCCGACCAGACCGCGAAGGATTGGCCGCGCCTGGGTCCGCAGGTCCGAGCGTGCGATCGCATTGAAGCCGAGGTCGAGGCACTTGAGGGTCAGTCGAAAACGCCGGCTATCCTCGACCCGCTCCACGTAGCCCAGCATCACCAGCGTATTCAGCAGCCGGAAGGTCGTCCCATTGTCGAGCTCGGCCCGCCGCGCAATCTCGGCCAGGACCAGTTCGGGTTCGTCGCTGGTGAAGGCCTCCATCACGCGAAAGCCCTTGGCGAGCGATTGAACGACGTTCTTGTTGGGGTCGATTTCGGTCACTTGTTCGGAATGCGAACTTTAATTCGCAATACGAACGCAGGTTAGACCGAACGCAAAAGGCTGTCAAGTGGTACCCCGCGCTACTTTGGCAACCGCCGATCAAATGGGACTACGCTCGAGTCGTACCTGCCTTCATCGAGCATTGCGAAGCGCGTGAACGTGAACCCCATGCGGGCCGCCGCGCCCTGCGCCTGGCGGCCCACTGACGCCCAGGCGGCCGCGTCGCGCCGCCTGAGGATTTCCTCGCGAGTTGCTCCTTCGACGTCTCGACGCGTCTGATGTCCGGTGGCCGTGCGCGGCAAGCCCTCGTCGCGCCGAGATGGTTCGGGCGACGACCTGATGCGGCCCACCTTCGCGAGATGAGCCCTGTACTGACGCTGCTCGACCTGCTCCCGGTTGCGCGCACGCGGGCGCTTCCCATCGGGGCCGCCTCGCCGCACCGGCCACCACCCACCATGTCCGACGTTGGTGGCGCCCACGCCGCCACGCACGACCTTCGGGAGATCAACCCTGCCGCGCCAGGAAGCCGTTTTCGAACGCGATGGGCTCTACCAGGAAGTGTGGAACCAACCGGCGCGCAAGGTTGCGCTGCGCTACGGTATCTCGGACGTTGCGCTGCGCAACATCTGCAAGAAGCTCGGCGTTCCCCTGCCCCCGCTCGGCTACTGGGCCAAGCGCGAGGCTGGCAAGTCGCCACGCGTCACCGCGTTGCCCGCCTAGCACCCGGGGACGCGCTACGTCCGCAGTGTCTGGATCGACGAGCGCGCGTCCGAGCGCGAAGCGCGCGAGGCAGCGCCGCTGGCGGAGCGGCGGCCGGCCGCGTGGCCAGTGATCGCCGTCCACGACACCACGAATCACCTACATCCGGTCGTCGCGCGCAGCGCACGCAGGAAGGGCTCGTCCAGCCGCAAGCAGATACTCACCTCCCGCGGCGACGATGTCTTCCCGGCTGAAGTGTCGCCCGGGCAGAAGGACCGGGCACTTCGCATCCTCGACGGCATCGTGCGCAGCCTCGTTGCGGCCGGTGCAACTCTGGTCCCGGCCACGCCGGGTGGGTTACCCGTTCACCTGGCGGTGCTCGGCCAGTTCGTGAGCTTTCGCATCGACGAACTGTTCGAGCGCACGTTGCGGGAACGGCCCAGATCGACCTATTCCGTTGAAAAACCCGAGATTTTGGGGGCCGGATACTGCTGCGAGCGTTTCGCGAAAGAATCCGTGTAATGACCCAGCAGTTTCTGCTCAGGTCAGGCTGCTAATGCGTAGGTTGCCGCCGGCGTCTTCATGCCCAATGCCTGGTGTGGCCGACGGTGGTTGTAAAAGCTGATCCAGTCGCCGATGACGCGCGCCGCATGCTGTAGCGTCTCGAACCGATGGCGGTGCGCGCATTGCTCCTTCAAGGTCCGGATCACGCGTTCCACCATGCCGTTCTGCTCCGGGGTATGGGGCGTGATGAACTCCTGCCGCAGGCCGTAGCTGCGTACCAGGGCGGTGTAGCTGCGACTGGTGAAAACCAAGCCATTGTCGCTGCGCAGCAGGAATGGCGTCGGCATCCGCCCCAGCGTGCCGTAGCGGGCGATCAGCGCCTGCTCGAGGGCCGACTCGGCCGTCTTCGCCTTGCCCGAGCGGGACAGGTGCCAACCCAGCAGCTCTCGCGTATGGCAGTCGATGACCAGCGCCAACGTGGTCCATTGGTCGCGTCCAGCCCAGATCCGGCACAGGTCGGTCGCCCACCGTTCGTTGGGCGCCTGCGCCACCGACGGCAGCGCCTGGACCCGCGGTCGGAAGCCGATCGGACGCTTCTTCACCTGCCAGCCCTTGAGCTGGAAGACCCGTTGCACCGTGTTCTTGTTGAAGTCGAGCAGGTGCGCCACGGTGCGGTAGCCGAAGGAGGGGTTCTCCTCGATCAGCGCCTTGATCGGCTCGGCGAACTTGGCATCAACCTTCGGCACGGCCTTGGTCGGGTGGTAATAGACCGTCCGCCGCGGCACGGCGAACCACTGGCACAGCTTGCTGATCGAGACGTGGATGCCGTCGGCTTTGAGTCCCTGGCGGATCGTCTCGATCATTTCTCGTCCTCGCCCAGCAGGGACTGCAATTTTTTTCGCGCACGCAGCTCCAGCATCGCCTCGCCGTACGCCTCCTGCAGCTCCTTCAGCTGCCGCTCGTACTCCTCGCGGATCTCCAGAGGCTTAGTGCGCAGCGCGTTCTCCATCCCGCGCTTGCCTTCGTCGACCCATTCCTCGATCTCGGACGGCGTCAGATCGAAGCATCGACTCGCCTCCGCGACCGTCGCCTTGCCCTGGATGATGTCCAGCACCAACGCGGCCTTGCGCCGCGCCGTCCACCTCTTGATGTCCTCTTCCATCACTGCGCTCATGTCATGACCCTCTCGAAATTATGACTTGAGCAGAAAATCAGTGGGTCATTACATGGCGGCGCACCTAGCGGGGCCAACCTCGTGCCGCGGCGCCATATTCATCGGAAGCGACCGGCAGCGGAGCCCCCGATCACGAAGACCGAGTGGCCACTAGGGGAGACTCACTAAAGACGGAAATTTCGCGGCGCCCACCCTATTACAAATTCCATTAGATCAATCACTTGGTACAGGCGGGCACCACTAAACAGTCTTGTTGTCGACTCTATTTTTCTGTTGCCGACTATATTTTTTGTTGTCGACTTTATTTCTTCGGATCAACCGGCGGCGACTTGAGCCCTCGATTTCAGTCGATCAGCTCGTACGCCGGCAGCGTCAGGAAGTCGACGAACGTGTCGTTGTTGACGAGGTCGGCGAAAATCTTCGCAGCGGCATCGTACTTGCCCAGCGCATAGGCCGTCCCCAGCAGCGCACGGATCTTCGCCATCTCCTCGGGAAGCATCTGCGCGACGAGCTCCTTCGTCACCTTGCGCCCGTCGTCGAGCTTGCCCTTGGGCGAGCGGATCCACTGCCAGACCTGCGAGCGCGAGATCTCGGCGGTCGCCGCGTCTTCCATCAGGTTGAAGATCGGCACGGCGCCCTGGCCCGCCAGCCACGCGCCGATGTACTGGATCGCCACATTGATGTTGAGCCGCAGCCCTGTCTCGGTGATCGGCTGCTCGGGCTCGAATTTCACGAGGTCGGCTGCGCTGACGTCGACGTCGTCGCGACGCCTGCTCGCGATCTGGTTGGGAGCGGGCATCAGGCGGTCGAAGGCTTCCTGCGCCACCGCGACGAGCCCCGGATGCGCGACCCAGGTGCCGTCGTGCCCGTAGGTCGCCTCGCGCTCCTTGTCGGCCTTGACCTTGGCGAACGCCTCGGCATTGGCCGCCTCGTCGTTCTTCACCGGGATCTGCGCAGCCATGCCGCCCATCGCATGGGCGTTGCGCCGGTGGCAGGTCTTGATCAGCAGCTCGGCGTAGCTCTTCATGAAATGCGTGGTCATCGTGACCAGCGCGCGGTCGGCAAGGCAGAAATCGCGGTTCGAGCGGAATTTCTTGATGCAGCTGAAAATGTAGTCCCAGCGCCCGGCGTTGAGGCCGGCCGAATGCTGGCGCAGCTCGTGCAGGATCTCGTCCATCTCGAACGCGGCGACGACCGTCTCGATCAGCACCGTCGCCTTGATCGTCCCGCGCGGAATGCCCAGCGAGTCCTGCGCCATCACGAAGATGTCGTTCCACAGCCGCGCCTCGAGGTGGCTCTCGAGCTTGGGCAGGTAGAAATACGGCCCGCTGCCGCGCGCCACGAGTTCCTTCGCGTTGTGGAAGGCGTACAGCGCGAAATCGAAGATGCCTCCCGAGATCGGGCGGCCGTCGACCAGGACGTGCTTCTCCGGAAGGTGCCACCCGCGCGGACGAACGAACAACGTCGCGATCCTGTCGTTCAGCCGGTAGGCCTTGCCCTCGGGCGACACATAGTCGATCCGGCGGCGGATCGCATCGCGCAGGTTGATGTGGCCCTGGATGTTGTTCTCCCAGCGCGGCGTGTTCGCATCCTCGAAATCTGCCATGAACACCTTCGCACCCGAGTTGAGCGCGTTGATGATCATCTTGCGATCGACCGGTCCCGTGATCTCGACGCGCCGGTCCTGGATGTCGGCGCCAACCGGGTCGCAGGTCCAGGTCCCCTCGCGGACGTCGCGGGTCTCGGCGAGAAACTGCGGCAGCTCACCGGCGTCGAACCGCTTCTGGCGGGCATCGCGCAACGCGAGCAACTCGTCGCGCCGGCCGCCGAACGCTCGCTGCAGCCTGGCCGCGAAGGCGACGGCATCGACCGTCAGAATTTCGGCGAATTCGGGGGTGACGGTGCCGGCGATTTCGATGCCGGGCCCATAGTTGGGAGTGCTCATCGCGATCCTTGTTTCCGAAGCGGCCCGAACCGGGCATGAGGCGTCGGCAGGCGGCCGCCTGCCGACAATGTTTGTAAACCCTGCATTTTAGCGCATGCCGGCCCGCCGACCGGCGAGCCCGGATACGGCCGGGCGCGGCTGCCGCGCGCCCGGACCAGCTTTCCGTGGTCCCGGGCAATTGCCTACGCGGCGAGTTGGGGATTCAGTCTCTGCACGCCGGCATGGAGGCGATTCAGGGCGTTGATGTACGCCTTTGCCGACGCGACGATGATGTCGGTATCCGCACCGTTGCCATTGACGATCCGGCCGTCGCGTTCCAGCCGTACCGTGACCTCGCCCTGGGCGTCGGTGCCGCCGGTGATCGCATTGACCGAATAGAGAACGAGTTGCGCCTTGGACCCCGCCATCCGCTCGATCGCCTTGAACACGGCGTCGACAGGCCCATCGCCGCTCACCTCCGCCACCACCTCCGTGTCACCGATGGTCATCATCACCCGCGCATGCGGCACGGTCCCGGTTTCCGAGGTCACCTTGAGCGCCGCAAGCCGGTAATGCTCGTGCGCGGGGACGATTCCCTCCTCGGACACCAGCGCGTGCAGGTCCTCGTCGAACACCTCGCCCTTCTTGTCCGCGAGCTCCTTGAAACGCGCGAAGGCTACGTTGACGGCCTCGTCGTTCGGGAGATCGATGCCGAGCTCGGTCAGCCGCGTCTTGAACGCGTTGCGTCCGGACAGCTTGCCCAGCACGAGCTTGTTGGCGCCCCAGCCCACGTCCTCCGCGCGCATGATCTCGTAGGTTTCGCGATGCTTGAGCACCCCGTCCTGGTGGATGCCTGACTCGTGCGCAAAAGCGTTGGCGCCGACGATCGCCTTGTTCGGCTGCACCGGGAAGCCGGTGATCCCCGACACCAGCTTCGACGCGGGGACGATCTGCGTCGTGTCGATGCGCGTCGTGCAGGGGAACACGTCCTTGCGCGTGCGCACCGCCATCACGATCTCCTCGAGCGACGCATTGCCGGCCCGCTCGCCCAGGCCATTGACCGTGCACTCGACCTGGCGCGCGCCGTTCATCACTGCCGACAGCGAATTGGCCACTGCGACCCCCAGGTCGTTGTGGCAGTGCACCGACCAGACCGCCTTGTCCGAGTTCGGAACGCGCTCGCGCAGCGACTTGATCAGCGCGCCGAACTGCCAGGGCATCGTGTAGCCGACGGTGTCGGGAATGTTCACGGTCGTCGCCCCGGCGGCGATCGTCGCCTCGAGGAGCCTGCACAGGAAATCGGGCTCGGACCGCCCGGCGTCCTCGGGTGAGAACTCGACGTTGTCCGTGTACTGGCGCGCCCAGCCGATCGCCTTCACCGCCTGCTCGAGCACCTGCTCGGGCGTCATCCGCAGCTTCATCTGCATGTGAATCGGCGACGCCGCGATGAACGTGTGGATGCGCATCGATTTCGCGGGCTTCAGCGCCTCGCCCGCCCGCCGGACGTCGTTCTCGTTGGCGCGCGCCAGCCCGCAGACAGTGCTGTCGTGGACCGCCCTCGCGATGTCCTGCACGGCCTCGAAGTCGCCGTTCGACGATGCGGGGAATCCCGCCTCGATGACGTCGACACGCAGCCGCTCGAGCTGACGCGCGATGCGGGTCTTCTCTTCCTTGGTCATCGACGCGCCGGGGCTCTGCTCGCCGTCACGCAGCGTCGTGTCGAAAATGATCAGATGCTCGGGCATGGCGCCTCCGTGGGACGAAACGGGAAATTCATGCTGCCGCGGCTCCGGGCTGCGCCCGAAGCGTCAGATGCCGCTGCGCACATCCGCGGTCGACCGCGGCAACGATGGCCTTCAGCGTCGCGGTGACGATGCTCGGATCGAGGCCGACGCCGTAGATGCTGCCACTTCCGGCACGCAGCTGCACGTAGGCGACCGCCAGCGCATCCTCGCCGGTGCCGATCGCGTGCTCGTGATACGCGCTCACGTGCACGTCGGCGCCCACCCGGTCGCGCAGTGCATGGATGAAGGCGTCGACAGGGCCGTTGCCGACGCCCCGGAGCACCGTCTCGACGCCATCGATCAAAAGGCGCGCGGTCAGCTGCTCGGGCGCGGACGGCCCGCCCGGATGGGTCGTCCGGTGGTCGATGTAGGCGATCGGGGCATCCGGCGCGACGTACTCGCGCTCGAACGCCGCATGGAGGTCTTCCGCCGTCAGCTCCCGGCCCGTCGCATCGGTGATCGCCTGCACGACGCGGCTGAACTCGATCTGCAGCAGTCGGGGCAGCGCGAGATCGTAATCGCGCTCGAGCAGGTACGCGATGCCGCCCTTGCCGGACTGGCTGTTGACCCGGATGACCGCCTCGTACGTGCGGCCGACGTCGGCAGGATCGATCGGCAGGTAGGGCACGTCCCAGAAAGCGTTGCCGGCGGCCTCCTCGGCGCGCTGCGCGGCGAAGCCCTTCTTGATCGCGTCCTGGTGCGAGCCGGAAAAGGCCGTGAACACCAGCTCGCCGGCGTAGGGGTGGCGCGGGTGGACCGGCAGCGCCGTGCAGTACTCGGCGGTCCTGATGACGGCGCCGATGTCGCTGAAGTCGAGCCCGGGATCCACGCCCTGCGAATGGAGATTCATCGCGAGCGTCACCAGGCACACGTTGCCGGTGCGTTCGCCGTTGCCGAACAGGCAGCCTTCGACCCGGTCGGCGCCCGCCATGACGGCGAGCTCGGCGGCCGCGACGCCGGTGCCGCGGTCGTTGTGCGGATGAACGGAGACGACCACCCGATCACGCCGGCTCAGGTGGCGATGCATCCATTCGATCTGGTCGGCGAACACGTTGGGCGTGGCCACCTCGACCGTCGCCGGAAGATTGAGGATCACCGGGTGAGGCGTGGCGGACTCCCAGACGTCGACGACGCGCTCGCAGACCTCGAGCGCGAAGTCCAGCTCCGTCATCGTGAACGTCTCGGGCGAGTATTCGAAGCGCCAGTCGGTCGCGGGCTGCGAGCGCGCGCACTCGCAAAACAGCCGCGCACCGTCGACGGCGATTTCGACGATGCCCGCGCGATCCCTGCCGTAGACGACGCGCCGGAACAGAGGGGCCGTCGGATTGTAGAGGTGGACGATCGCCCGCTTCGCCCCGCGCAGCGATTCGAACGTCCTGCGAATGAGCTCCTCGCGCGACTGCGTCAGGACCTGGATCGTGACGTCGTCGGGAATCAGGTCGTCCTCGATCAGCTGCCGCACGAAATCGAAATCCGTCTGCGACGCGGACGGAAAGGCGACTTCGATCTCCTTGAAGCCGATGGCGACGAGTTGGCGGAACATGCGGAGCTTCCGCGACACGTCCATCGGCTCGATCAACGCCTGATTCCCGTCGCGCAGGTCGGTGGAAAGCCATACGGGCGGCCGGGTGATGGTGCGCGACGGCCAGCTCCGGTCGTGGAGGTCGACCGGCGGAAACGGCCGGTATTTCTGCGAAGGCGCGGACAACATGGTATTTCCCATCGACGATGTACGATGATCACCTCCCCTGGGCGGAGCGGCGCGGGTATTGCTCGAAGCGAGGGGGTGTATTTATCTGCGCGCGGGGCGCAGCAGAAGCAGCAGGCCGGCCAGCAGAGGCGCGGACGCGAGGGTCCGGGTGCCGATTGCCGTGAAGGGGGCCGTGGAGGAGAAGGCGCTGCTCATGATGTTTTTCAGCCTATCCGAATCCGCGTTCCGGCGCAAGTGCCCTGCGGAAACCGGGGTCAGGGCGACCGGGGAGCCCGCGCGCGGCGCGCGCGCAACAGGTGCCAGGTCGACACGACGTAACCGGAGATCGCATAGGCGACGAAGCTTGCGAACAGCACCAGCGGCGGCTGGTACACCAGGAGCGCCAGCAGCAGCACGATCAGCAGGAGGGCGAAGAACGGGACGCTCTTCTTGAGGTTGATCGTCTTGAAGCTGTAGTAGCGGAGGTTGCTGACCATCGTCACGCCGGCAAACACCGTGATCGCGGCCGCGACGAAGCGCAGCGCGTCAGGGTCGTAGCCCAGGTCATCGACGACCCAGACGAGGCCGGCGACCAGCGCCGCCGCCGAAGGGCTGGGCAAACCCTGGAACCAGCGCTTGTCGGCGACCTCGAGCAGGGTGTTGAAGCGCGCGAGGCGCAGCGCGGCGCCGGCGACGTAGACGAACGCCGCGACCCATCCAAGCTTGCCGAGATCGCGCAGCGCCCATTCGTACACGACCAGAGCGGGCGCCGCGCCGAAGCTCACCATGTCGGCGAGGCTGTCGAATTCGGCGCCGAATGCGCTCTGCGTGCGCGTCATCCTGGCCACGCGGCCATCGAGGCAGTCGAGCACCATCGCGACGAAGATCGCCACCGCCGCGTTCTCGTAATTGACGTTCATCGCCTGCACGATCGCGTAGAACCCGGCGAACAATGCGGCCGTGGTGAACAGGTTCGGCAGCAGGTAGATGCCGCGCCGCCGGACGCGGTTCTTGAGCAGCACGCGCTCGTGGAGGTAGTCGTCATGCATGTCAGGCCTGGCGCAACTGAGCGACGATCGACTCCGTCGCATGAACGCGGTCGCCGACGCGGGCGCGGGGAATGGCATCCGGAGGCAGGTAGAGATCGACCCGTGAGCCGAAGCGCATGAACCCGTAACGCTGGCCGCGGGCGAGACGGTCGCCGCCTTTCGCGTAACACAGGATGCGCCGCGCGACGAGGCCCGCGATCTGGACGCAGGTGACCTCCGCCCCCGACGCCGTCACGAGGCGCAATGCGCTGCGCTCGTTCTCGAGCGACGCCTTGTCGAGCGCGGCGTTCAGGAAGCTGCCCTTGTGGTACCAGGTCTGCCGCACCTCGGCATCGACCGGGCTGCGGTTCGAGTGCACGTTGAACACGTTCATGAACACGCTGATCTTCAGCGCGTCGCGATCGAGATACGGATCGCGCGCGATGCCGACGCTCACCACGCGGCCGTCCGCGGCCGACAGCACTGCATCGGCCTGCGATGGGATTTCGCGTGGCGGATCGCGGAAGAACTGCAGGATGAACGCGAACGCCATCCACGCGAGCGCCGCCAGAAGCCACCACGACGCCAGGGACAGCGCGATGGCGACGACGACAGCGGCGAGCAGGAACGGCCAGCCCTCGCGGGCGATGATCGGATGCGGATAGGGTGCCAAGTTCGTGGGCCGGGGCGACGTCACTTGGGAATGGCGGCGTCGATGCGCTTCTCTTCGTCGATGGCCTGCTGCTGGACCTGCCCCTGCAACGCGCGCGCGCGCTCCAGCGCGTTGCGCGGCGTCACCGACGCGGCCTCCTCGGTCTCGTTGGCCGGGGCCTTGACACTCTTCGCGTGGGCCTCGGGCTCCCCGAACAGGCCGTACTGCTTGAGGATCGTGCGCGCCAGCAGGGCGACGATCA
>DATIQL010000162.1:0-16014 GCA_035470905.1 Casimicrobiaceae bacterium | reverse complement strand
GCGGGAGAGGGCGCCGGAAAACAAAACGGCCGGTGGGCGCGTAGTGGCGCGCGAACCGGCCGTCGCCGCGCGGCATCGCCGCGCGCAATGTGCTGCCGCTTACTTCAGGTGATTCGAGACGAGCTTGGTCATCTCGAACATCGACACCTTGTTCTTGCCGCCGAACACCGCCTTGAGCTTCTCGTCGGCGTTGATCAGGCGTCTGTTCACGGCGTCCTGCAGCTTGTTCTTCTTGATGTAGTCCCAGATCTTCTTCGTCACTTCGGTGCGCGGCATCGGCATGCTGCCGACGACAGCGGCGAGCACCGCGGACGGGGTCATCGCCTTCATGAACGCAGCGTTGGGCTTGCGTTTGGCGGCGGGCTTCTTCGCTGCAGGCTTCTTGGCAGCGGTCTTCTTCGCTGCGGGCTTCTTGGCAGCAGTCTTCTTCGCGGCAGGTTTCTTCGCGGCCGTCTTCTTCGCGGCGGGCTTCTTTGCAGCAGTCTTCTTCGCAGCTTTCTTGGCAGTAGCCATGACTCTCCTTCCTGTCGGTTATTCGGGCGGGCAACGCCAGAGCGTCCTGAAGCGGGGCCCTCCTGTCGAGGCACAACGCTCCATCGGCGGCGACTATACCGCATTTTCCCAGCAAGGGAATGGGCGTCATGGGGATTTTGCGCTCTGGGGGAGATGCTGTTGCAACCATGCGCGGCGTGCGTTCCGGCGCGGAACGTACGGGGCGGCACCTGCGGTCCCCCCCGGCAGCGCGGAGTAGAATCGAAACTCCTCCCGTCCCCCGCATGCCGAGCCCCCTCACCGATCCTGCCAAGCTGCGCGTCGACTACAAGCGCGCGGCGCTGGACGAGCGGGGCGTCGATCCCGATCCCTTCCGGCAATTCGCCCGCTGGTTCGACGAGGCGGTCGCCGCGGCAGTCCCCGAGCCCAACGCGATGACCGTTGCGAGCGTCGATGCCGCGGGTCGGCCGGCCGCGCGCATCCTGCTCCTGAAAGGCGTCGACGAGCGGGGCTTCGTGTTCTACACGAACTACGGCAGCCGCAAGGGCCGCGAACTCGCCGCCGGCAGGTACGCGGCCCTGCTGTTCTTCTGGGCCGAGCTCGAGCGCCAGGTGCGCGTCGAGGGGGTCGTCGAGCGCGTGGACGACGCGGAATCGGATGCCTATTTCGCGCTGCGGCCGCGCGCCTCCCAGCTCGGCGCCTGGGCATCTCCTCAGAGCGCCGTGATCGCCGACCGCGCCTGGCTCGACGCGCAGTACGCGGCATGCGAGGCACGCTATGGAGACGACATTCCGCGTCCACCGCACTGGGGCGGCATCCGCGTGATCCCCGACCGGTTCGAATTCTGGCAAGGGCGGCCCTCGCGCCTGCACGACCGGCTCGAATGGCTGCGCGCCACCGAGGGCTGGACGATCAGGCGCCTCGCACCATGATGAAGCGCCTGCGCGCCCGCGTCTCGACGCTGGGCGTGCTGATCGCGATGGGCATCGCGAATCACGTGGTGCTGGCCGGCTCGCGGGTCACGGTCTCGCTGGCTGCGCTGGCCCGCGGGGAGAGCGCCGCGACCGTCGGCGCCCTGATGGCGGTCTTCGCGTTGCTGCCGATGTTCTTCGCGATCCCGGCCGGCCGCCTCGCCGACCGGGTCGGCGTGCGCGGCCCGATGCTGGCCGGATCGATCGGCATCGCCGTCGGTGTCCTGATTGCCGCGCTCGTACCGGGACTGGGCGCACTGTTCGCGGCCGCGATGCTGATCGGGGTGTCGTTCATGACATTCCAGGTGGCGGCCCAGTACGCGACAGGCGAGCTGGGGGGCGCGCAGGGCAGGATCCACAATTTCGGCCTGGTCGCGCTGGGCTATTCGACGTCATCGATCGTCGGTCCCCTGGTCGCGGGACTCATGATCGACCATCACGGCTTTCGCGCCACGTTCGCGTTGCTGGCGCTCGCGCCGCTGCTGCCGATCGCGGTCCTCGGCGGCAGGCGCATCATTCTTCCGGGCCCGCATCCCGGGCACCCGGGGCGCTCGCGGGGCAGTGCGTTCGAGCTGGTCGCCAACGGGGAACTGCGACGCGTGTTCATCATCAATGCGCTGATCTCGCTCGCCTGGGAGCTGCACACGCTGTTCGTGCCGATCTACGGCAACTCGATCGGATTGCCGGCATCGAAGATCGGCCTGATCCTCGCGGCGTTCGCCGCTGCCACGTTCACCGTCCGCCTCGCGATGCCGCTGATCGCGCAGCGCCTGTCGGAGCACCGGGTGCTGACGGCCGCGCTGTACGTCGCCGCCGCGGTCTACCTGGCGTTTCCGTTCTCGCGCAGCGTCGCGACGCTGATGTGCCTGTCGTTCTGCCTCGGCCTGGGGCTGGGGGCCGGGCAGCCGATGGTGATGACCGTGCTGCACAGCCATGCGCCGCCAGGCCGGATGGGCGAGGCGGCAGGCGTGCGGATGTCGCTGATCAACTCGATGGCGGTCGCCGTGCCGCTGGTGTTCGGCGCGGTCGGCGGAACGATCGGGCTCGCGCCGGTGCTGTGGTCGGTCGGGGTGTTTCTCGCGACCGGCGGCTGGCTGACGCGCGGCGCCAAGGCCTAGGACTGGCGCGTCGCCTTCAGCCGCTGCATCCAGGCCTTGCGGAACTTGGCGACCTTGGGCGCGACGACGTAGGCGCAGTAGGGCTGGCTCCCGTTGCGCTCGAAATAGTCTTGGTGGTAGGTCTCGGCAGGATGGAACGGTGCCGGGCCCGCGATCTCGGTCACCACCGGATCGCGCCACAGCCCCTGCGCCGTCAGGTCGGCGATCACGGCCTCGGCGTCGCGGCGCTGCCCGTCGCTCTCGCAGAAGATCACCGACCGGTATTGCGTGCCGACGTCGTTGCCCTGCCGGTTGCGGGTCGTCGGGTCGTGAATGGTGAAGAACACGCGAAGCAGGTCGGGAAACGAGATCGCCGCGGGATCGAAGCGCAGCCTGACGACCTCGGCGTGACCGGTGTCGCCGCGGCACACCTGCTCGTAGGTCGGAGCGGCGAGGTCCCCCCCGGCGTACCCGGACTCCACCGAGGCAACGCCCTCGAGCTCCCGGAAGACCGCGTCGAGGCACCAGAAGCATCCGCCACCGAGGACGGCGGTCGCGAGGGTGGATTCGTGGTTCATGACGTCATCGGTCGGCATCGATCGCGCCAAGCTTACGCCATTGCGGGCGGGTCGATCTGCGATAATCGCGGCGCTCCGGTCCGCACTGCGCCGCAGTGTGTGGACGCCGCCTGCATCGCGCTTGACTGCCAACCCAATCCGTTTCCTGTCCCGGGTCGTGGACCGCATGCGGGACATCGACCTCGCCCGCACGGCGGCGAGCCTGTCGTTCACGACGCTGCTGGCGATCGTGCCGCTCGCGACCGTCACCATCGCATTCGTCGCGCGCTTCCCGATATTCGAGGACTGGCTGAGGGCGCTCGAGCAGTTCATGCTCCGCCACCTGTTGCCCTTCAGCGCGGCCACCGAGGTGCGCGCGCGCGTCACCGGGTTCGCCGAGCAGGCCGCGAGGCTGACTGGAATCTCGATCGCCATGATCACGCTGACGGCCGGGCTCGCGCTCGCGACCGTCGAGCGGGAGATCAACGCGATCTGGGGCATCCGGCAGGGCCGTCCGCTCGGCAGACGCCTGCTCGTCTATACGATCGGACTCGCCGCCGGCCCGATTCTGATCGGCGCGAGCATCTCGATCACGACGTGGCTGGTCGTGCATTCGCTGGCCGTCGTGCCGATCCACAGGACCTCGGGCGAGCATATCGTGCAGATGCTGCCCTTCGCATTCTCGCTGGCGGGCCTTTCACTGCTCTACAAGGTCGTCCCGGCGCGGCACGTGGGAGCCGCGCCGGCGGTCGCCGCGGGCGGGCTCGCCGCGGGCGCGCTCGAGGCTGCGAAGCATGGGTTCGCCTGGTACGTGACGCGGGTATCCACCTACCAGGCGATCTACGGCGCGCTCTCCGCGCTGCCGATCTTCCTGCTGTGGATCTACCTGTGCTGGGTGATCATCCTCGCCGGCGCCGCGATCAGCGCGACCATCGCCGAGCCGGGCGGGCGCCGCGCGCGGCCGGGCGCGCGGGCGCGATGAGAATGCGACATCCGGCGCCGAAGGTTGCCTCGCGCCGGCGAGGCAGGCTACATTTGAGCACCACCGGACCGACGTTCCGGCAATGACAATCAGGCAGGCGTTCGAGGAGTCCTTGTAACGTGTGGTCCATCATCGAGGCAGCGGGCTGGCCGATCTGGCCGTTGATCATCGCATCGGTCACGGCGCTCGCCCTGATCCTGGAGCGCCTGTGGTCGCTGCGCCAGAGCATCGTTGCTCCGCGCGGCATGGTCGACCACGTGCTGGTCGAGTTCAAGCACACGGGAGCGACGCAGGACCTGCTGGCACGAACGGCGGAGCAGGGGCCGCTGGGACGCATCCTTGCCGCCGGCCTCGCCAACGTGCGCAGCCCGCGTCCGGTGATGAAGGAAGCGATCGAGGAAGTCGGTCGCCTGGTTACGCACGAGCTCGAACGCTTCCTGACGACGCTGGGCACGATCGCGGCAATGGCGCCGCTGCTCGGCCTGTTCGGCACGGTGATCGGCATGATCGAGATCTTCGGCTCGCAGTCGGCGAGCGGGTCGAATCCGATCGAGCTCGCCCACGGCATCTCGATCGCGCTGTACAACACGGCGATGGGCCTGATCGTCGCGATCCCGAGCATGATCTTCTACCGCCATTTCCGCGGCAAGGTGGACGCGCTGGTCATCGAGATGGAGCAGCAGGCGATCAAGCTGGTGGACTTCGCCCACGGCGAGCGGAAGTGATGCGATGAGGGCGATGCGATGAACCTGCGCGGCAATCGCACGCGGGACGATCCGGAGATCAACTTCATCCCGCTGATCGACGTCATGCTGGTCATCCTGATCTTCCTGATGGTGACCACGACCTATCAGCGCGTCGCCGAACTACAGATCACGCTGCCGCAGGCGAATGCCGACGCGGCGAAGCAGCGTCCGCATGAAATCAACGTGGGGCTCGATGCGCAGGGCCGCTACTCGATCCAGGGCGGCCCGGCGTTCCTGTTCACCACCGTCGACGCGATGGCGGGCATGCTGAAGCAGGCGGCCGGGGACGCCAGGGAGCCGGTCGTCGTCATCAATGCCGATGCCCAGTCGACGCAGCAGATGGTCGTCCACATCATGGAGGCCGCGCGCGACGCGGGCCTCGTCCACATCACCTTCGCGACCCAGTCCTCGGCGTCCGCCCGAAAGTGATTGGCGCGGCGCTCCAGCGCACGTGGTGGCAGCCGCGCGTCACGGCCGTTGCGGCGCTGCTGCGACCGCTGTCCTGGATCTTCGGCGCCGTCGCCGCGCTGCGCCGCAGCGCGTACCGGGCCGGATGGATGCGCAGCGCGCGCATGCCGGTCCCCGTCGTGATCGTCGGCAACATCGCGGTCGGCGGAGCGGGCAAGACGCCGCTGGTCGCGGCGCTGGTCGGCGCATTGCGCGAACGTGGTTTCCATCCGGGGATCGTCAGCCGGGGCCATGGCCGTGTCGACGATGCGTCGCGCGTCGTGCAGGCGAACGACCGCCCGCGCGAGGTCGGCGACGAGCCGCTGGTCCTCGTCGGCACCGGCGCCCCGGTCTGCGTCGGACGCCGGCGGGCCGGGGCCGCGCGGGTGCTGCTGGCGGCACATCCGGACGTCGACGTTATCGTAAGCGACGATGGCCTGCAGCATTACGCCCTCGATCGCGATTTCGAGATTGCCGTCGTCGATGCGGCGCGCGGCGTCGGGAACGGCCTGTTGTTGCCCGCGGGACCGCTGCGCGAGCCCATCTCGCGCCTCGCATCGGTGGACGCGGTCGTCGAATTGCGCGGCAGCGGCGCGCCGCCGACTGCTGCGGGCGCGCACGCCGGTCCGCCCGCGGTCTACGCGATGTCGCAGGAGCCGCAGGACTGGCGCAACGTCGTCGATCCGGCGATCGTCGTCGATTCCGGGCGGCTGCGCGGTCCGGACACCGTCGCCATCGCAGGCATCGGGAATCCGCGGCGGTTTTTCGACCTGCTCGCACGCCTGGGCTTCGACGCGCGGACGCAGGCCTTCGACGACCATCATGCGTATCGTCGCAGCGATGTCGCATTCCCGGGGGCGCGGGCAATCCTGATGACCGAGAAGGACGCGGTAAAATGCCGCGAGTTCAGCGACCCGCGGATGTGGATGCTGCCGATCCGGGCGAGCGTCGACCCGGCGCTGATCGACGCCATCGTGGAGAAACTGCGTGGACCCCAAGCTCCTCGAAATGCTGGTGTGCCCGGTGACCAAGGGCCCGCTCATCTATGATCGCGAGCGGCAGGAGCTGATCTCCCGCTCGGCGCGCCTCGCCTACCCGATCCGCGACGGCATTCCCGTGATGCTCGAGGAGGAAGCCCGCAAGCTCTCTCCCGAGGAATGGGAAGCGCTGCGCGAGTGAGCTTCACGGTCCTCATTCCGGCGAGGTACGCGTCGACGCGCCTGCCCGGCAAGCCATTGGCCGATATCGGCGGCAAACCGATGATCGTGCAGGTCGCCCGGCGGGCCCGGCAGAGTGGCGCGCGGCGGGTCGTGGTCGCGACCGACGATGCGCGCATTGCCGACGCGGTGCTTGCCCACGGCGTGGAGGCGATCCTGACCCGCGCCGATCATCCGACGGGGACCGACCGGCTGGCCGAGGCCGCCGCGGCCCTGGGACTGGCTGCCGACGAGACCGTCGTCAATGTCCAGGGCGACGAGCCGCTGCTCGATCCTGCGCTGATGCGGCGGACGGCGGATCTCTTGGGCGCGCACCCGGACGCCGCGATCGCCACCGCATGCCATCCGATCGGCGACGCGCGCGACGCGTTCAGTCCGAATGTCGTCAAGGTTGCGCTGGACGCACGCGGCTACGCGCTGTATTTCAGCCGGGCGACCATACCCTGGGCACGCGATGCGTTCGCCGCCGATCGCAGCACGATTCCCGCCGGGCTGCCGATCTATCGCCATTACGGACTCTATGCGTACAGAGTGGGCTTCCTGCAGGCGTTTCCGGCATTGGCCGCGGCGCCGATCGAGCGATTCGAGGCGCTGGAGCAGTTGCGCGCGCTGTGGCACGGCCACCGCATCGTCGTCGAGATAGCCCACGGCGCGCCTGCGCCCGGCGTCGATACGGCGGAGGATCTCGAGCGGGTCCGCCTGCTGTTCGGGGTCGAGTCGTGATCCGGTCGCGATTGACCTTGCGCGCCGGTAGCGGCGAGAATCGCGTTCCGCCCGCGCAGCCGAAGGGCTCACACGACCGCGGGCATGGTGGGGAACCCGCCGCCCCGGGTAACCGGCAATACTCATGCGATTGATACTGCTCGGTCCTCCCGGAGCCGGCAAGGGCACGCAAGCCGCCCTGATCTGCGACGCGTTCGGCATTCCGCAGATCTCGACCGGCGACATGCTGCGCGCGGCGATCAAGTCCGGCACGCCGATGGGCGTCGCCGCGAAAGAGGTGATGGACCGCGGCTCGCTGGTGTCGGACGACATCGTCATCGGACTGGTCAACGACCGTCTGCGCGCGGCCGACTGCAGGCGCGGATATCTGCTCGACGGCGTCCCCCGGACGCTCAAGCAGGCCGAAGCGTTGCGGAACGCACGCATCGACGTCGACTACGTGATCGAGATCGACGTGCCCGACGCGGCGATCGTCGAAAGGATGAGCGGACGCCGCGTGCACATCGGCTCCGGCCGCACCTATCACGTCAAGTACAACCCGCCCAGGGTTGCGGGCAGGGACGACGTGACCGGGGAGCCGCTGACGCAGCGCGAGGACGACAGGGAGGAGACGGTGCGCAAGCGGCTTGCCATCTATCACGCGCAGACCGAGCCGCTGATCGCATACTACGAGCGCTGGGAGCAGACCGGCGACCGGCTTGCGCCGCGCTATCGCCGGGTCAACGGAGTGGGCGCCGTCGAAAGCGTCGGCGACGCCTGTCTCGTCGCGTTGCGCGGCTGATCGCGATCGCAGCCGATGCAGTCATGCAGCCGCTCGTCAGCGTCATCGTACGGAGCATGGCGAGGCCCACGCTCGGCGCAGCCCTCGATTCCATCGGCATGCAGGACCATTCCAGCGTCGACGTCGTGGTCGTGGGCGCGAGCGGACCGAGTCACCCGGACCCGCCGGACCGGGTCGGGATGCATCCGGTGCGCCTGGTGCGATCCGAGCGCCAGGCGTCGAGGCCGCAGGCGGCGAACATCGGGCTCGCTGCCGCGTCGGGGGAGTGGATCACGTTCCTCGACGACGACGACATCCTCTACCCCGATCACGTGTCGAGCCTCGTCGGCGCGCGCGGTCGCGCCGGGGCGGCGCAGCTGATCTACTCGTCGGCGCTGGCGCGGTTGTCCGATGGCAGCACGCTGCCGCTGGGTCAGCCGTTCGCGCTGCATCAGCTCTACGAGCGCAATTTCATCCACCTGTCGATGGCACTGTTCTCGCGCGAGCTGGTCGCGCTGGGCTGCAGGTTCGACGAATCGCTCGAGATCCTGCAGGACTGGGATTTCTTCCTCCAGTGCGCGCAGCACACCCGATTTCACTTCGAGCCGCGGGCCACGTTCGAATGGCGCGCGGATATCGGCACTGCCGGCACGGGGGCGGGGGCCAACCGCGACGATGCGCGCTTCGCGGCCTTCCGGGACCGCATCTACGCGAAATGGGCGCAGCGCCGCGACGCCCTCGCCGAGCGTGTCGCCGGGGATCTGCAGCGGGCCGCATCGCTCGCCAACGCGGGTGACTTCGCCGCGGGGGAGACGATCTGCCGCGAGGTCCTGGATTACAGCGAGAACGATCCATTCGCCCTCAACCTGCTGGCCATGATGCAGCGGTCGTCCGGGCGCATCCGCGATGCCCGCAGCACCCAGGAGCTCGCCTGCGCCGTGCGCCCCGGGGACAGCTCATTCGCCTACAATCTGGCGCTGTTGTGCCGCGACCTCGGGGATCTCGAGGCCGCGCGGGCCCATTGCAGGCGCGCAGCGAGCGGCACGCCCGCCTCGGAACCCGCGATGCGGCTGCTGCGCTCGCTCACATCCTGAGTCGCCCGCGATCTTCCGACGCAATGCACCCGACGGTGACCACCATGCCTCGACGAAACGCCTTCTACGCCCAATCCGGCGGCGTGACCGCCGTCATCAACGCCAGTGCCGCCGGCGTGATCGAGACCGCGCGCGCGAACAAGTCGCGCATCGGACGCGTCTATGCCGGGCGCAACGGCATCATCGGCGCCCTGACCGAGGACCTGATCGACACCGGCCGCGAATCTGCCCGGGCGATTGCCGCGCTGAAGCACACGCCGGCGGGCGCTTTCGGGTCATGCCGCTACAAGCTCAAGGGCCTCGACCAGAATCGCGCGCAGTACGAGCGCCTGATCGAGGTCTTTCGCGCCCACGACATCGGCTATTTCTTCTACAACGGCGGCAACGATTCCGCCGATACCTGCCTCAAGGTGGCGCAGATCGCGCAGACGCTGGGTTACCCGCTGACTGCCGTGCACGTGCCGAAGACGGTCGACAACGACCTTGCGGTCACCGACAACTGCCCCGGGTTCGGGTCGGTCGCCAAGTACGTCGCGACATCGATGCGCGAGGCCGCGTTCGACGTCGCGTCGATGGCCAAGACGTCCACCAAGGTCTTCGTGCTCGAGGTGATGGGCAGGCACGCGGGCTGGATCACGGCCGCGGTCGACATGGCCGAGGACGCGGCCACGCCGATCCCGCTGCTGCTGCTGTTTCCCGAGATCCGTTTCGACGAGGCGAAGTTCGTTGCCGCGGTCGAGGCACGGGTGGCGCGTGACGGCTATTGCTGCATCGGCGTTTCCGAAGGCCTGCAGGATGCGTCGGGCAAGCTGATGGCCGAGGCCGGGACGCGCGATGCTTTCGGACACGCGCAACTGGGCGGTGTCGGGCCGCTGATCGCGAATCTGGTCAAGGAGCGGCTGGGACTCAAGTACCACTGGGCGGTGGCCGACTACCTGCAGCGCGCCGCCCGCCACCTCGCGTCGAAGACCGACCTCGATCAGTCCTACGCGGTCGGCAAGGCCGCGGTCGAATTCGCGCTCGCCGGCCACAATGCCGTCATGCCGGCGATCGTCCGTGTCTCGGACAAGCCCTACCGCTGGAAGATCGGCATGGCGCCGCTTTCCGAAATCGCCAACAAGGAGAAGATGCTCCCGCGCGGTTTCATCTCGGCCGACGGTTTCGGCATCACGGCCAGGGCGCGCGCCTACCTCGGCCCGCTGATCCGCGGCGAAGCACCGCCTCCCTACCGCGACGGTCTGCCCCAGTACGTGCGGCTGAAGAACACCGCGGTGCCGAAGCAGCTCGCCACCGCATTCGAAGTCTGACCACGGAAGGATCCACGATGCAGACCGCTGCAGCCGGCCGGGAGCACCGATGACCAAGGTCGTCGATTACTATCTGGCGCCGATTTCGCCATATGTCTATCTGGGGCACGACCGGTTCGTCGCAATCGCCCGGCACCACGGCGCCGACATCGTGGTCAAGCCGATCGAAACCGGGCGCGTGTTCGCGGCCTCGGGGGGCCTGCCGCTCAAGCAGCGCGCGCCGCAGCGCCAGGCCTACCGGTTGTTCGAGCTCGCGCGCTGGTCGAAATACCTGGGCACGCCGCTGAACCTGCATCCCGCCCATTTCCCGGTGTCCGGCGACCTGGCGTCGAAGTGGATCCTGGCTGCCCGCGAGATCGGGGTCGACGAGGCGCTGGCCCTCATCGGCGGCATCGGGCGCGCGGTCTGGGCCGAGCAGCGCAATATCGCCGATGCCGGGACGCTGGCGCAGATTGCGCGCACCCTGGGACTCGACGCCGCGGCGATCGGTTCGCGCGCGGAGGCCGCCGAAATCGGGTCGCAGTACGATGCGCTGACCCAGGAAGCGATCGACCGCGGCGTTTTTGGCGTCCCGACCTGGATTTACGCCAATGAGCCCTTCTGGGGACAGGATCGGCTCGACTTCCTGGACAGGGCACTGGCAGAATAGCGCGCGCTTTTCGTCCGACACATCCCAGGGAGAGCAATCCATGTCCAATCCGCTCATTTTCGCGCTGCTTTGCGCGTTGGCGGCAATCGTCTACGGCGCGGTATCCATCAAGTGGATCCTCGCCAAGCCCGCCGGAAACGCCCGGATGCAGGAAATCGCCGCTGCAATCCAGGCCGGCGCCAAGGCCTACCTGAATCGCCAGTACACGACCATCGGCATCGTCGGCGTCATCCTGTTCATCGTCATCGGCGTGTTCCTTGGGTGGCTGACTGCGGGCGGTTTCGCCGTAGGCGCGATCCTCTCGGGGCTGGCCGGCTACATCGGCATGAACGTCTCGGTGCGCTCGAACGTGCGCACCGCCGAAGCCGCGCGCAGCGGCCTCGACCAGGCCCTGGCGGTCGCCTTCCGGGGCGGTGCGATCACCGGCATGCTGGTCGTCGGCCTGGGACTGCTGGGGGTGACCGGCTTCTACTGGTTCCTGGTCGCTTCGGCCGAGCAGGGGCCGAGCCTGGCGACCGAGGGCCTCCACGCGGCGATCGGGCCGCTGGTCGGCCTGGCGTTCGGAGGCTCGCTGATCTCGATCTTCGCGCGGCTGGGGGGCGGCATCTTCACCAAGGGCGCCGACGTCGGAGCCGACCTGGTCGGGAAGGTCGAGGCCGGCATCCCCGAGGACGACCCGCGCAATCCGGCGGTGATCGCCGACAACGTCGGTGACAACGTCGGCGACTGCGCAGGCATGGCCGCCGACCTGTTCGAGACCTACGCGGTGACGATCGTCGCGACGATGCTGCTCGGGGCGCTGCTGCTGCCGTCGATGGCGACGACGGCCGTCACCTATCCGCTGGTGCTGGGCGGCTTCTCGATCCTGGCCTCGATCGTCGGCTGCTATTTCGTCAAGGCGCGCCCCGGCGGCAAGATCATGAACGCGCTCTACCGCGGATTGATCGTCGCCGGCGTCATCTCGGCGATCGGCTTCTGGTTCATCACCCAGTGGATGCTGGGCGACATCGGGAGCGTCGACGCCGCGCTGTCTCCGCTGCGCGTGTTCGGTGCCGCGCTGGTCGGGCTCGCGCTGACCGCCGCGATGGTCGTGATCACCGAGTACTACACCGGCACCGACTACGGCCCCGTCAAACACATCGCCGCAGCGTCGACGACCGGGCACGCGACCAACATGATCGCGGGGCTGGGGGTGTCGATGAAGTCGACTGCGCTGCCAGTCATCGCGGTCTGCATCGCGATCCTGGTGTCGTTCTGGTGCGCCGGGCTCTACGGCATCGCGATCGCCGCGACCGCCATGCTGTCGATGACCGGAATCATCGTCGCACTCGATGCCTACGGCCCGATCACCGACAACGCGGGCGGCATCGCCGAGATGGCCGAGCTGCCCGATTCCGTGCGGGCGATCACCGATCCTCTGGATGCCGTCGGCAACACGACCAAGGCGGTGACCAAGGGCTATGCGATCGGCTCCGCGGGGCTCGCGGCGCTGGTGCTGTTCGCCGACTACACCCACGCGCTCGGCACCGCGAACCTCAAGACGACGTTCGACCTGTCGGACCACATGGTGATCATCGGCCTGTTCCTCGGCGGCATGATTCCGTACCTCTTCGGCGCCATGGCGATGGAGGCGGTCGGACGCGCCGCCGGCGCGGTCGTCATCGAGGTGCGCCGCCAGTTCAAGGAGATCAAGGGCATCATGGAAGGGACGGCCAAGCCCGAGTACGGCGTGGCCGTCGACATGCTGACCAAGGCGGCGATCAAGGAAATGATCGTTCCCTCGCTGCTGCCCGTGCTGGTACCGGTGGTCGTCGGCCTGGCGCTCGGGCCCCAGGCGCTGGGCGGCCTGCTGATGGGCACGATCGTCACCGGCCTGTTCGTCGCGATCTCGATGACCACCGGTGGCGGCGCGTGGGACAACGCCAAGAAATACATCGAGGATGGCAACTACGGCGGCAAGGGTTCCGATGCGCACAAGGCGGCGGTCACCGGCGATACCGTCGGCGATCCGTACAAGGACACGGCCGGCCCTGCGGTGAACCCGCTGATCAAGATCATCAACATCGTTGCGCTGATGATCGTACCGGTGCTTGCGTTGCACGGCGCGGGATCCGCGAGCCACGCGGCGCGGGCCGGCTCGGCGCCGGTGGCGAAGGTCGCCCCGGCGGCGCCGGCGCTGGCTCCGGTCAGGCTCGCTTGGACGTCGGCGACGCCCGCCCGGCAGTGACGGCGCAGCGCACGCGCAAGGGCGGCGCGGTCACCCATCGGTCCGGACGCCCGGCAATGCGCGGCGCCTGAGCTTCAGGGGAGGGCCCGATGGCGAGAGGCAGCGGTGAAACCCGCTGCCTCTTTCTTTTGCGCCTGCGGGAAGGCTCGTGATCGAGCCACCCCCGGCCTCGTCATTGACCGGTCTTGTCGCTGAAGATGCGCATGATCTGGGCCGCCGACAGCATGCCCTGCCGGGACTTGTCCATCGCGTCGAACTTCCTCGACATCATGTCCATGAAATGCTTCTTGGACACCATGCCGGTGTTGTCGGCCATGCTCTGGACATCGACGACGAACGTCTGCTCGATGTTGTAGGGCTGGACGGTCGTGCCCTGCGCGGCAAACGCCGATTGCGATGCCAGCGGTCCCGCAAGCGTGGCCATGCCGAGCGTCAACAGCACTGCAGTCTTTCCGAGGTTCATGTGGATCTCCTGGTTTCGAATTGCGGTTGGTGATCGTGCCCGTTCCCGGCGGGAACCGGCATTGGCGAGCATTGCGACCCGCTGCCGAGTGGTCGCGTGGCCGCGAAGATCCTTACAGCGCGTCGTTTCCGGCCCCGCGGCGTAGAATCGCCGCCCAATCCCGCCGGCGCCGGCACCGCGAATGAAATCCTTCATCGACCGTGGATTCCCGAAGAGCCGCTCCAGGCCCGCTGCGGCGCTGCTGGCGCTCGCGCTGTGCGGAATCGTCCGCGCGGATGGGCAACCGAATGGGCAAGCGCATGGGCAACCGCATGGGCAACCGCATGCGCAGGCCGTGGAGGTCGCGCAGCCGCCGGAGATCTCCTCGGGCCGGGTCGACAGGGCCGCGGTGCGCAGCCGGCATTTCATGGTCGCGACGGCGAACCCGCTCGCTACCGAGGCGGGCTACCAGATCCTGCGCGAGGGCGGCAATGCCGCCGATGCGGCCGTTGCCGTGCAACTCGTGCTCGGGCTGGTCGAGCCACAGTCGTCCGGGCTGGGTGGTGGCGCTTTACTGCTGTATCGCGACGCCGCAGCGAACCAGGTGACCGCCTACGATGGACGCGAGACCGCGCCCTCTGCCGCTCGTCCCGATCGCTTTCTCGACGCTCGCGGCGATCCGCTGGCGTTCTACGACGCGGTGATAGGCGGACGGTCGGTCGGCGTGCCCGGGACGATGCGGCTGCTCGAGGCCGTGCAGCGCAGGCACGGTCGCCTCCCCTGGAAGCGACTGTTCGAGCCGGCGATCGCCATCGCCGAGCGCGGCTTCGCCATCTCGCCGCGGTTGCACGCGCTCGTCGCCGCCGAGACGCACTGGACGCAGCCGCGGGCGCGCAATTATTTCCTGACCGCTGACGGCGTGCCGCGGCCGGCCGGCAGCCTGCTCACCAACCCCGCTTACGCACGAACGCTGCGCGCGCTCGCCACGCGCGGGGCGGACGCCTTGTACACAGGCCCGATCGCGGACGACATCGTGCGCACTGCGGATCTTGCGCCTGCGCACCCGGGCGACCTGACCGCGCGCGATCTCGCCGACTATCGCGTCGTCGCCCGCAAGCCCGTCTGCGGCGGCTACCGCAGCTACCGCGTCTGCGGCATGCCCGCGCCGTCGTCGGGCGGCATCGCGGTGCTGCAGATCCTCGGGATGCTCGAACCCTACGATGTCCGGTCGATGGGCGTGGAATCGTTCTGGAGCGTGCATTTCATCACCGAGGCCGAGCGCCTCGCTTTCGCGGATCGCGACGCCTGGATCGCCGACCCGGCTTACGTGCCGACTCCACCGGGCCTGCTGGACCCGCATTATCTGCATCGGCGCTCGATGCTCATATCGCCGTTCTCCAGCATCGGCCACGCGATGCCGGGCGATCCGCGGCGCCGGATCGCGCAGCCGGCGCAGATCGGATGGGGGATCGACGCCGCTGCGGAGTTTCCTTCGACGTCGCAGGTCGCGATCGTCGATCGCGAAGGGAATGCGGTGTCGATGACGACGACCATCGAGGCTGCCTTCGGCAGCCACCTGATGACCGAGGGCGGCTTCCTCCTCAACAACGAGCTCACCGATTTCTCGTTCGTGCCCGTCGTCGACGGCAAGCCGGTCGCCAACCGGGTGGAGCCCGGCAAGCGGCCGCGCTCGTCGATGGCGCCGACGATCGTCTTCGACCGGCGCGGACGGCTGTTCGCGGTCCTGGGCTCGGCCGGCGGAAGCCTGATCATCAACGATGTCACCAAGACGCTGGTCGGCATCATCGACTGGCATCTCGATCCCCAGGCCGCGATCGCGCTTCCGAATTTCGGCAGCCGCAACGGGCCGACCGAGCTCGAGAAGGACACGCCCGTCGTCGCACTGGAACCCAGGCTGCGAGCGATCGGGCATGCGACGCGCATCATCGTCGACCCCTCGGGGGTGCAGGCGATCGTGCACACTGCCACCGGCTGGATCGGCGGCGCCGACCCGCGCCGTGAAGGCGTCGTCAACGGAGACTGACCGTCATGCCCATCGCCGAGATCTTTTCCGCAGCGATCCTGCTGCTGCTGGTGATCGACCCGTTCGGCAACGTGCCGATCGTGATCGCGGCGCTCGCGAACGTGCGGCCCGAGCGCCGGGTCCGCGTCGTGTTGCGCGAATGTGCGGCGGCTTTCGTGATCCTGCTCGGTTTCATGCTGGGCGGGCGCGTGGTCCTCCAGTGGATGCAGTTGTCCGAGGTGTCGCTGGCGATCGCCGGGGGCATCATCCTGTTCCTGAT
>DATIQL010000161.1:0-2802 GCA_035470905.1 Casimicrobiaceae bacterium | reverse complement strand
GCGCAGCACTTAGCTGGGCTCGAGCGACGCCGAAGTGCAGGCGGAGCCCGACGACACGGCCAGGCCCTTGATGCCCATGATCAGCGACTCGCCCTCGACGAAGTTGAAGCTCGCGTTGAGGTTGTGCGGGACGCGGTGCTCCAGGTCGCCGTTGACGTAGACCTCCTCGATCTTCGACAGCCCGTTCCACAGGCGATCCCGCAGCATCCGGATGCGGTCGTTGCCGGCGGCCATCTCGAGCTTGGCCAGCCGGAAGGCTTCGCCCATGCCGACGATCTGGTGCGTGGGCAACGACCGCGTCCGGATGCTGCGCGACCGGCTGTGGAACGGCCTGTCGAAGATCGACGAGGTCTACGTCAACGGCGACATGGAACGCCGCGTGCCGCACAACCTCAACGTCAGCTTCAATTTCGTCGAGGGCGAGAGCCTGATCATGGCGATCAAGGACATCGCCGTGTCGTCCGGCTCGGCCTGCACGTCGGCGTCGCTGGAGCCCTCGTACGTGCTGCGCGCCCTCGGTCGCAGCGACGAGCTCGCCCACAGCTCGATCCGCTTCACCGTCGGCCGCTTCACGAGCGAGGAGGAGATCGATTACACGGTGGCGCTGGTGCAGCGCAAGATCGCGAAGCTGCGCGAGCTGTCGCCACTTTGGGAAATGCACCAGGAAGGCATCGACCTGGACACCGTCCAGTGGGCGGCGCACTAGGCAGGAGACAGGCATGGCATACAGCGACAAGGTACTGGATCACTACGAAAATCCCCGCAACGTCGGGTCGTTCGGCAAGACCGAGGATGGCATCGGCACCGGCATGGTCGGCGCGCCCGCCTGCGGCGACGTGATGAAGCTGCAGATCAAGGTCGGCGCAGACGGCGTGATCGAGGATGCGAAGTTCAAGACCTACGGCTGCGGCTCCGCGATCGCATCGTCGTCGCTCGTCACCGAATGGGTGAAAGGCAAGACGCTCGATCAGGCGATGGAAATCCGCAATACGCACATTGCCGAGGAGCTCGCGCTGCCGCCGGTCAAGATCCACTGCTCGATCCTGGCCGAGGATGCGATCAAGGCCGCAGTGGCGGACTACAAGGCGAAGCACGTCGGTGCGGCCGTGGCCGCCGATGCCGCGCCTGCGGTGCGCGCAGCGGACTGACGCCATGGCGATCACGCTGACCGAGAGCGCCGCGAACCACGTCGCGGCATTCCTGAGCAATCGCGGCAAGGGCGTCGGACTGCGGCTGTGCGTGCGAACGTCCGGTTGGTCGGGACTCGCGTACAAGCTCGAATACGCGGACGAGGTGCGGCCCGAGGACAGGGAGTTCGAGAGTCACGGCGTGCGCGTCATCGTCGATCCCAAGAGCCTTCCCTATCTGGAGGGCATGGTCCTCGATTTCGCGAAGGAAGGCCTGAACGAGGGCTTCAGGTTCAACAACCCGAACGTCAAGGACCAATGCGGCTGCGGCGAGTCCTTTAACGTCTAGCTGCCGGGCGGCCGGCAGCCCGCCCCGGCGGCATCATCGGGGGT
Organism: Casimicrobiaceae bacterium; assembly: GCA_035470905.1. Lineage (GTDB taxonomy): Bacteria > Pseudomonadota > Gammaproteobacteria > Burkholderiales > Casimicrobiaceae > VBCG01. The sequence goes on along the minus strand of DATIQL010000161.1, from coordinate 1,282 downwards.
TGGGCGCGGCGCGACCGGGCTGCCCTTTCCGCTCCCCGTTCCAACACCGTTCGCGGCCGGCGCTGCCGCACCCTGCGGCACCGCACTGCGCATCGTCGCTTCATGATCGATTTCACCCGCAATCATTTCGAGCTGTTCGGCCTGCCGCCACGATTCCGTGTCGACGCGGCCGAGCTCGAGCGCGCCTACCGCGAGCTGCAGCGCAACGTGCATCCGGACCGCTATGCCGGCGCGCCCGATCACGAGAAGCGGCTTGCGCTGCAGGCGTCCGCACGCGTCAACGAGGCCTATCGCACGCTGAAGGACCCGGTGGCGCGGGCCGAATACCTGCTGCAGATCGCAGGCGTCGACGCGACCGCCGAGACCGACACGCGGCTGCCCGTCGATTTCCTGACGCGGCAGCTGGAACGGCGCGAAGCTGCCGACGAGGCCCGCGCTGCGCACGACGAGCGCGCGCTGGCCTCGATCGCCGCCGACGCGCAGCGCGAGGTCGAGGAGATCCTCGGTGGCATGGAGCGCACGCTCGCCGCCGATGACCGCGAAGCGGCACGCATGCGGGTGCGCGAACTGCGCTTCCTCGCCAAGCTCGGCGACGACCTGCACGAGATGCACCTGGCCGAGCTCGACCGATGACGCTGTTCCAGATATCCGAGCCCGGCGAGTCCCCGCTGCCGCATGCGACCCGCCGCGCGGTCGGCATCGATCTCGGCACGACGAATTCGCTGGTCGCGACCGTGCGCAATGGCTCGCCGGTCGTGCTGCCCGACCACGAGGGGCGGACGCTGCTGCCTTCGGTCGTCCGCTATGGCGAGAGTGCCATCGATGTCGGCCACGCGGCGCTCGCCTGCGCAAGCGACGACGCGGGCAACACCATCGCGTCGGTGAAGCGGCTGATGGGGCGTGGCATCGGTGACCTCGCCGACGACCGGCGCTTTCCGTACCGGCTGGTCGAGGGCGAGGGCATGGTCCGGCTCGCGACGCGCTCGGGGATCAAGTCGCCGGTCGAGGTTTCGGCCGAGATCCTCAAGGTCCTGCGGCGACGCGCCGAGGAATCGCTGGGCGGGCCCGTCGACGGCGTACTTCGACGACGCGCAGCGCCAGGCGACCAAGGATGCGGCGAAGCTCGCCGGATTGCCGGTGCTGCGGCTGCTCAACGAGCCGACGGCTGCCGCCATCGCCTACGGCCTCGACAATGCCGCCGAAGGGACCTACGCGGTATTCGACCTGGGCGGCGGGACCTTCGACATCTCGATCCTCCGGTTGTCGCGAGGCGTGTTCGAGG
>DATIQL010000160.1:0-15414 GCA_035470905.1 Casimicrobiaceae bacterium | reverse complement strand
GTCTCGATCGGCACCCAGGACAGCGTGATGATGATCGGCGCGACCAGCGGGTGGCCGAGCCAGTACGCGGCGACCGACGAAATGACTCCGGCGCTGCGCAGTTGCGACAGCAGGAGCGCCAGCATCAGGCCCCAGATCGCGTAATCGAAGACACGGGCGGCCAGCCGGTGCCACGGCCGCGGCTCGCTGGTGCGGCCCGACTTCGCGCGCTCCAGCTCGGCCATGCGCAACTGGAAGATCCAGGACGCGTCCTCCTGAGGCTGGTTGGTGCCGAGGAATACGCTGCGCTCGCGGCGCCAGTTGAGGATCGCGAGATCGGTCTGGGGAACCAGCCCGGAGTGCGCATTCGCGCGCCGGCGGCGCAGGTGCACCAGCCAGTGCACCGCGCCGTAGACCAGCGCAAGCATGGCCAGCACGAGCGCGAGCCAGCCGAGGACCTGGCGCCCGATGACGATCGCGTCCTGCGGGGTCACGAAGACGATCGCCGCACCGATGAATCCGGCGAAGATCGCGCACAATCCGACGGTCACGACCGACGAGCGCCCGAACGAGGCGACACGCTGGGTGAGCCCCGGGTGATGCGTTGCCGGGACGTCCTCGCGGTCGTCCGGAAGCCCGGAGTCCAGCGGATCCTCGAGCAGCATCTCGCCCAGCCCGGTCGCGACGCCGACCTCGGTGTGCTCGTCGTCGCCGAGCAGTGCATTGCTGGCGATCTGCGCGACCTCGCGATCGGCCGCCTCCGACGAGTCGGCGAGTTCCTGGTCGTAGCGCTCGCGCCGCTCCGGATCGCTCAGTATGCGGCTGGCATGATTGATGAAACGCAGCGCCTCTTCGACGTTCCCCTGTCCGTCACGGGTCTTGGTGTAATACTTCCTGATCAGCCCGCGCAATGCCGCGCGGACTTCCTCGTCGGACGAAGTCGGAAGGATCCCGAGGGCGTCGTACAGCGTTGCCTTCATGCGTTGCGGCGAAGCCGCCCGAAATATGCCATTGGAATGGTGCGACAGAAGCCGCGGATTGGCAATCGAACCAGCGTCCACGCCCGATCCGATGGACTAATGCAAGAATCGTGCAAGAACCGCACCGCGCCAGAACCGCGCCCGAAACCGGGCAGTTTCCCCCATCCGGCCCGGGGCCGGGGAATGCGTGAAACCAATGAAAAGCGGCCCCGCAGGGCCGCCCGATGCTGCCGCGCGCCGGCAGTGCCGCCGACGCGCGTTCCGGATTGCGAAAACCTTATTCGGACTTCGCGGAATCGCGGACGGCGAGCTTTTCGCGGATGCGCGCAGATTTCCCCGAGCGTCCGCGCAGGTAATAGAGCTTGGCGCGCCGCACGTCGCCCCGGCGCTTGACCTCGATCGACGCGATCAGCGGCGAGTAGGTCTGGAACGTCCGCTCGACGCCTTCGCCGCTCGAAATCTTGCGGACGGTGAACGCCGAGTTGAGGCCGCGGTTGCGCTTGGCGATGACGACGCCTTCGTAGGCCTGGACGCGCTTGCGTTCGCCTTCGACGACGCTGACGCTGACGATGACCGTATCACCGGGGGCGAACTCGGGGATGGTCTTGTTGAGGCGAGCGATCTCCTCGCGCTCGAGCGTTTCGATGATGTTCATGACGTCGGTTCCTTTCGCTGACCGCCATCGCGGTCGATCGAGCGCAGCGCAGGGCGCCCCCTGATGCGTCGGTTAGTTATGGGTATTCCTGAACTCTTCCAGCAACGCCTGCTCTTCCTTCGTCAGCGACCGGTCGCGTAGCAACTCCGGTCGCCGCTGCCACGTCCTGCCCAGCGACTGCATCAGCCGCCAGCGCCTGATCTGCGCGTGGTTGCCCGACAGCAGCACCGCGGGCACGCGCTCGCCATCATACGTCTCGGGCCGCGTGTAATGCGGGCAATCGAGCAACCCGTCGGCGAAAGAATCCTGCCGCGCCGATTCGGCATCGTTCAATGCCCCCGGCAGTTGCCGGACGATCGAATCGATCAGCAACAACGCCGGCAACTCGCCGCCCGATACGACGAAATCGCCGATCGACACCTCGGCATCGATCTCGCGGTCGAGCAGGCGCTGGTCGATGCCTTCATAGCGCCCGGCGACCAGCACGATGCCGCGCTCGCCGCCCTCGGCCAATGCCATCACTGCGGCATGGGTCAGCGGCGCGCCCGCCGGCGACAGGCACAGCGTCCGCGGCGCCGCGACGCCTTGCGCCGACTGCGCCGCCCGCGCGGCCGCGAGCGCCTTCGACAGCGGCTCCGCCATCATCACCATCCCGGGTCCGCCGCCATAAGGGCGATCGTCGACGGTCCGGTGCGCGTCGGTCGTGAAGTCGCGCGGATTCCACAAGCCCAGCTGCCACAGCCCGCGGGCGAGCGCCCTGCCCGTCACGCCGAAACCGGCAGCATGCCCAACCATGTCCGGGAACAGCGTCACGACATCGATGCGCATGGCTTTCCGCCGCAGCCCCGGACCTCCGCGATCACGCCTCGCGCGAACGTCCCTGCATCCTTCGTATTCAGTAATCCGCGGGCCAGTCGACGTCGATGCGTCCCGCGTCGACATCGACCTGGATCACATACTGCCCTACCCACGGGATCAGCCGCTCGACCCCTGCCTCGTCCACGACCTGCAACAGCGGATGGGCGCCGCTTTCGGCAAACCCCACGACGCGACCGAGGGCGACGCCATCGCGATTCTCCACTGCCATTCCGACCAGGTCGCCCTGGTAATACTCGCCGGTCGGAAGCTCCGGCAGGTCGTCCCGGGGGATTCCGATCTCCGCGCCGCGCAGCGCCGCCGCGGACTCGCGCGTGTCGATGCCCTCGACCTGCGCGACCAGCGCCGCGCCCTGCATCCGTGCCGATTGCACGCTCCAGGGCTGCCACTGCGACGGCTGGGCCCGCGTGCGCAGCCACCACTGCCGATGCTCCAGCAGCGCCGCCGGATCGGCGGACAGCGGCTGGACCTTGATCGCCCCGCGCACGCCGTATGGCGCCGCAACGCGGCCCATCACGACGACGGCGCCGGTTTGCTGCGCCTTCAGGCGGCGGCTGCGGGCGCCGGCTTCGCCGCGCGCTCGACCAGCATGGCCACGGTATCCGAGAGCTTCGCTCCGTGTTCGCGCCAGTACGCGATGCGGTCCTGCGCGATGCGCAGGCCTTCCTCGTGCGCTGCCGCAACCGGGTTGTAGAAGCCGACGCGCTCGATGAAGCGCCCGTCGCGGCGGTTGCGCGAATCGGTGACGACGACGTTGTAGAACGGCCGCTTCTTGGCGCCGCCGCGAGCCAGTCTGATCACTACCATGTCGACGATTCCTGATTGGGCCCCCGGATCCTGCGCGAGAGCCGCGTCCAAAAGACGAAAAGCCGATGATTATACTGCCGTTCGCATGCCTTGGCCAGCACCGCCTTGGCCCCTCCGCCCGCCTCGCTCGCGCTCGACACCCTCACCCGCTCGGCGCTGACGCGCCTCGCACCCTCTCCCGCGCGCGGGAGAGGGTCGGGGTGAGGGACCATCCTCCCTCGCGCCCTGCTCGGGAGAGGGTCGGGGTGAGGGGGCCATCCTCCCTCGCTCCCTGCGCGGGAAAGGGTCGGGGTGAGGGGGCCATCCTCCCTCTCCCCCTCCGGGGGAGAGGGCTGGGGTGAGGGGGGTCAGCGCATCCCCGGCATCAGGTTCTTCAGGCCGCGGAGCATCTTCTGCGGCCCTTTGGCGACCATTTTCATCATTTTCTGCGTCTGCTCGAACTGGTTGAGCAGCTGGTTCACCTCCTGCACCGAGACCCCGGCGCCGGCGGCGATGCGCCGCTTGCGCGAAGCCTTCAGGAGCTCGGGTTTCGCGCGCTCCTGGGGGGTCATCGAGTTGATGATCCCTTCCAGCCGCGCCACCTTGCGCTCGTCGAGAGTCGCCCCCTGCGCCGCGCGCGCGAGCTCCGCCGGCAGCTTGTCGACCAGCGCCGAGAGCCCGCCCATCTTGCGCATCTGCGCGATCTGGCCCTTGAAATCCTCGAGGTCGAAACCCTTGCCGGACTTGACCTTCTTCGCGAGCTTTTGCGCCTGCTCGAGATCGACGTTGCGGTGCGCGTCCTCGACCAGCGACAGGATGTCGCCCATACCCAGGATGCGCGAAGCCATCCGCTCGGGATGGAACACCTCGAGTCCGTCGATCTTCTCCGACATCCCGGCGAACTTGATCGGCGCGCCGGTGACCTGGCGCACCGACAGCGCGGCACCGCCACGGGCATCGCCGTCGAGCTTGGTCAGGATCACGCCGGTCAGCGGCAAGGTCTCGCGGAACGCACGCGCCGTGTTCACCGCGTCCTGGCCCTGCATCGAGTCGACGACGAACAGCGTCTCCACCGGCTTGACGCTCGCGTGCATCTCGGCGATCTCGCGCATCATCGCCTCGTCGATCGAAAGCCGTCCGGCGGTGTCGACGATCAGCACGTCGTGGTAGTGCCGTCGCGCCCAGTCGAGGGCGGAGGTCGCGATGTCGACCGGCTTCTGCTCCGGCGTCGATGGAAAGAAATCGGCGCCCACCTGGCCGGCCAGCGTCTGCAGCTGCAGGATCGCCGCGGGGCGGTAGACGTCGGCCGAGGTCAGCAGCACCTTCTTCTTCTGCGCGATCAGCCAGCGCGCCAGCTTCGCCGCCGTCGTCGTCTTGCCGGCGCCCTGCAGACCCGCGAGCAGGATCACCGCCGGCGGCTGCACGGCCAGATCGAGTGGCTGCGCCGTGCCTCCCATCAGCGCGGTCAATTCGCGGGCGACGACGCCGATCAGGGCCTGGCCCGGCGTCAGCGAGCCGACGACCTCCGTCCCGACCGCTTTCTCGCGCAGGGCGGCGATGAACGTCTTGACGACCGGCAGCGCGACATCGGCCTCGAGCAGCGCGAGCCTTACTTCGCGCAGCGCGTCCTGGATGTTGGCGTCGGTGAGCCTCGCCTCGCCGCGCAGCGTCTTGACGACGCGCGACAGGCGCTCGGTAAGGTTATCGAACATGGGAATCCTGCCCCGTGGCTCCGCGGCGAGTTGCGCGCGGAGGCTGAGGTAAACTTGATCGGCGATGATCATTCTACTGCACGTGCTCGTTGCGACGATCTACGCAGCGGCCGCGTGGGCGCTGTGGCCGCGCGGCGCCGCGCCGGCGCCCGCGCACCGCAATGCCGGATTGGGGCTGCTCGCCGGCGCCCTGGTCCTCCACGGCATCGCGATCTTCCAGGCCGTCGCGGGTCCCGACGGCCTCGACCTGTCGCTGGTCAACGCCCTGTCGCTGGTCGCCGGGCTCGCGGTGCTGGTCGCGTGGCTGACCGGCGTGATGCGAACGCTCCCCGGGGTGACGGCCGTCGTGCTCCCGGTCGCAGCCGCCTGCGTGCTGCTTCCCCCGCTCGCCGGCTCGCCGCACCGGATTCCCTATGTGGACGCGCCCTGGGCCGCGGCGCACATCGGCGTCGCGCTGGTGGGATACGCGTTCCTCGTCGTCGTGGCGCTGCAGGCGCTGGTGATGACCGGGCTGGAGAAGCGCCTGCACCGCGGCCTGCCCGACCTCGCGACCGGTGCGGGCCCGCCGCTGCTGACGCTCGAACGCTACCTGTTCCGGCTGATCGCCGCGGGTTTCGTGCTGCTCACCCTGACGCTGGCGAGCGGCATCCTGTTCTCGGAGCAGCTGTTCGGCAGGCCGGTGGAGTTCACCCACAAGATCGTGTTCTCCGTCGCCGGATGGCTCGCCTTCGCGATCCTGCTGTTCGGCCGCTGGCGCTATGGCTGGCGGGGTCGCACGGCGCTAAAATGGATTCTCGGCGGGACACTGCTGCTCGCGCTCGGATATCTGGGTAGCAAGTTCGTGCTGGAGATCGTGCTGCGCCGCTAACTGGCGCCCCGCTCGCTTCGGCGCCTTTCATCGCAGCCCTGACCCCGTCCACCGGGGCCCGACCCCGCATACCACGACCCCGACACCGCTTGGACGACATTCCCCTCGGCTCCCTCGGTCTCGCGCTGGTTGTCCTGCTGGTCGTGTCGGGTTTCTTCTCGATCGCCGAGACGGCGATGATGGCCGTCAACCGCTACCGGCTGAAGCACCAGGCGCAACGCGGCGCGCGGGGCGCACGGATCGCCTTGGCGCTGCTCGCGCAGACCGACACGCTGCTGGGTGTCATCCTGCTCGGCAACAACCTGATCAACGCCGCCTCGGCAACGCTCGCCAGCGTGATCACCGTGCGCCTGTTCGGCCAGGGCCAATGGCCGCTCGCACTCGGCACCGTCGCCGTCACGTTCCTGATCCTGGTGTTCTCCGAAATCACGCCCAAGGTCGTCGGTGCCGCCTATGCCGATCGGCTGGCGCCGGTGGTGAGCTACGTCCTCGCGCCGATGCTGCGGGTGACGCGCCCGATCGTGTGGTTCGTCAACCTGTTCGTGCAGGGGATGCTGAAGGTCGTCGGCTTCAAGCCCGCCGCCGAAGCATCGACGACGCTGACGCAGGAGGAGCTGCGCTCGCTGGTGCTCGAGGGTGCGCAGTATTTCCGGGGCAAGCACAAGACGATGCTCGCGAACCTGATGGACCTGGAGGCGATCAGCGTCGACGACGTGATGACCCCGCGCAGCCAGATCCACGCGCTGGACCTCTCGGAAAAGCCCGCGCTGGTGCGCCAGCAGCTCGCGACGTCGTACCACACGCGGCTGCCGGTGTACGAGGGCACGCTCGACAACATCCTCGGCGTGCTGCCGGTGAAGAGCGTCGTCCACGTGCTGGCCGGCGGCGAGTTCGACGCCGAGCGCCTGCGAACGCTCCTGCGTCCCGCCTACTTCGTCCCCCTGGGAACGCCGCTGCTCACCCAGCTGCAGCAGTTCCAGGCCGATCGCCAGCGGATGGGACTGGTCGTCGATGAATATGGCGAGTTGCAGGGCCTGGTGACGATCGAGGACATCATCGAGGAGATCATCGGCGAATTCACGACGCAGGCCCCGGGCGGCGCGCAGAGCTTCCGCCGCGAGCCCGACGGCAGCGTGATCGTCGACGGCATGGTCCCGCTGCGCAACCTCAACCGGCGCCTCGGCACGCAATTCGCACTGGACGGCCCCAAGACCCTGAATGGCCTGATCGTCGAGCACCTTGGGGAAATACCGGACGCGGGCATCAGTTTCGAGGTCGGGGGCCAGCGGGTCGAAATCCTGCAGACGCAGGACCGCGCGGTGAAGGTCGTGAAGCTCCTTCCGCCCGTCGGGCGGGCCACCGCGCCTTTACAAACCCAGGTCGAGCGGGCATCATCCTGACGGCAAGTTTTATGCGAATGGAATACACGGGCAGTCCACGCCGGGGCCGGGTCGTCGGCATGACAATTGCTTAAAATTGTCTCGTTCTGACGTTCGGCCTCAAGCTTCGGCAATCCCGGAAAACCCAAGCAGCATCTGACACGGACATCGATGGCCACCCACGCCGCCACCCGCAACATCAGCGGACTCGCCCGCGCACTGGCGCAGCACGGGGTGATGTCGGAATCCGAGGCGGAGGCGCTCCAGGCGCAGTCCCAGTCCGCCGGAATCTCCTTTGCCGAGCAGGTCCTGTCGGGCAAGCGGCTGTCGGCGCAGCAGCTCGCGGTCTTCGCGTCGCGCGCCTTCGGTGTGCCGCTGCTCGACCTCGCGGGCTTCGACCTCGACCAGGTCAACCGCGACCACTTCGACGCCCGGATGGCCCAGACGCGGCGTGTTCTGCCGCTGCACAAGCGCGGCAACCGCCTGTACGTCGCCACCTCCGATCCCGCGAACCTGCAGGCGCTGGACGAAGTCCGTTTCAAGACCAATCTGGTGGTCGAGCCGGTCGTCGTCGAGGACGACAAGCTGGCGCAGGCGATCGCGAAGATCGCCGAGGCCAGCGGCACCACGCTGAAGGACATCGCGGCGCTCGAGGACATCGAGGTCGCCCTCGAGGAGGGCTCCCCGCAATCGTCCTCCTCCGACGAGGAAAGCGAAGTCGAGGACGCCCCGGTCGTCCGCTACATCCAGAAGGTGCTGCTCGACGCGATCAGCGCGGGCGCCTCCGACATCCACTTCGAGCCCTACGAGCGGTACTACCGGATCCGCTATCGCCTGGATGGCGTGCTGATGGAAATCGCACAGCCCCCCCTCGCGATCAAGGACAAGGTGGCCTCGCGGATCAAGGTGATCAGCAAGCTCGACATTTCGGAAAAGCGCGTGCCGCAGGACGGGCGGATGAAGCTCGTGCTGTCGAAGACGCGCGCGATCGACTTCCGCGTGTCGACGCTGCCCACGCTCTACGGCGAGAAGATCGTCATGCGTATCCTCGATTCGTCGGGGGTGCGCCTGGGAATCGAGGCCCTGGGCTACGAGCCCGACCAGCAGCAGGCCCTGATGTCCGCGATCGCCCGCCCCTACGGCATGATCCTGGTGACCGGCCCGACCGGCAGCGGCAAGACGGTCTCGCTGTACTCGTGCCTGCACATCCTGAACCAGCCGGGCGTCAACATCGCGACGGCCGAGGACCCGGCGGAAATCCAGCTCCCCGGGGTCAACCAGGTCAACGTCAACGACAAGGCGGGCCTCACCTTCGCGACCGCGCTGCGCGCGTTCCTGCGCCAGGATCCGGACGTGATCATGGTCGGTGAAATCCGCGACCTCGAGACCGCCGACATCGCGATCAAGGCGGCGCAGACGGGTCACCTCGTGCTGTCGACGCTGCACACCAACGACGCGCCGTCGACCCTGGTGCGGATGATGAACATGGGCGTGGCGCCGTTCAACGTCGCCTCGTCGGTGCACCTCATCACCGCCCAGCGCCTCGGGCGCAAGCTGTGTCCGCACTGCAAGCGTCCCGAGGACATCCCGCCCGAGGCGCTGTTGCGCGCGGGCTTCGGCGAAAAGGATCTCGACGGCAGCTGGCAGCCTTTCGGCCCGGTCGGCTGCGAGCACTGCAAGGACACCGGCTACAAGGGCCGCACCGGGATCTACGAAGTGATGCCGATCAGCGACGAGATGCGCCAGCTGATCATGCGCAACGGCAATTCGCTGGAAATCGCCGAGCTGGCGCGAAGCGAAGGCATGCGCAACCTGCGCCAGTCCGGGCTGCTCAAGGCCAAGGCCGGCATCACGTCCCTCGAGGAAGTCGAGGCCGTGACCAACGAGTGAACGCGCAGCGCCCGCATTCAAGGACATCCCCATGGCCACCGCAACCATTCCCCGCAGCAGCCAGAAACCGCGCGAATTCACGTTCCTGTGGGAAGGCGTCGACCGCAACCGGAAGCCGGTGCGCGGCGAGATGCGGGCCATCTCCGAGACAGTCGCGACGAGCAACCTGCGCCGCCAGGGGATCCGCGTCGAGAAGATCAAGCGCCAGACGTTCCGCGGCGGGCGCTCGGTCAGCGAGAAGGACATCACGTTCTTCACCCGCCAGCTGGCGACGATGCTGAAGGCGGGGGTCCCGCTGCTGCAATCCTTCGACATCATCGCCCGCGGCCACAGCAACGCGCGCTTCTCGCGGCTGATGCTCGACATCAAGAACAAGGTCGAGACGGGCTCGAGCCTGTCGCAGGCCTTCCGCGAACATCCGAAACATTTCGATCCCCTCTACTGCAACCTCGTGCAGGCGGGGGAAACCGCCGGCATGCTCGACGGAATCCTCGACCGCCTCGCCACCTACAAGGAAAAGATCCTCGCGATCAAGGGCAAGATCAAGTCGGCGCTGTTCTACCCGATCTCGGTCATCGTCGTCGCGATCGTCGTCGTATGGGTGATCATGGTGTTCGTGATCCCCGCGTTCAAGCAGGTGTTCACGAGCTTCGGCGCCAACCTGCCATGGCTCACCCAAGTCGTCATCGACATCTCGGACTTCTTCGTCAAATGGTGGTGGGCGATCTTCATCGTCATGGTGGGCGTGTTCGTCGGCGTCAGGCTGACGATCAAGCGCTCGGAGAAAGTGCGCTACTCCATCCACCGGCTGATGCTGAAGCTGCCGATCATCGGGGCGATCCTGGAAAAGGCGACCATCGCCCGCTGGACCCGTACGCTGCAGACGATGTTCGCCGCGGGCGTGCCGCTGGTCGAGTCGCTGGACGCCGTCGGCGGCGCGTCGGGCAACATGGTCTATATCGCCGCGACCAAGCGGATCCAGACCGACGTCAGCACCGGCACGAGCCTCACCAACGCCATGGGCGCGACCAACCTGTTCCCGACGATGGTGCTGCAGATGACGCAGATCGGCGAGGAATCCGGGTCGCTGGACAACATGCTCGGCAAGATCGCCGACTTCTACGAGCGGGAGGTCGACGACGCGGTCGCGGCGCTTTCCAGCCTGCTCGAGCCCGTGATCATCGTGTTCCTCGGCGTCGTCGTCGGCGGGCTGGTGGTCGCGATGTACCTGCCGATCTTCAAGCTGGGCGCAGTGATTTGACGCCGGCCACGGAGGCGCCCGGGTCAGCCGCCCGCGCCCGCGCAGGCTGAAGGGCGCGGCGGGATGCTCGCAATCGCAAGCCCCATCGCCACGGTCGCGATCGCGCTGGTCGTGGGCCTGTGCGTCGGCAGCTTCCTGAACGTCGTCATCCATCGCCTGCCGAAGATGATGGAGCGCGACTGGCGCGCGCAGTGCGCCGAGATGCGGGACGAGCCCCCGCCCAGGGAAGACCCGCCAACCTACAACCTCGCCGTGCCGCGCTCGGCGTGCCCCGACTGCGGACACCCGATCGCCGCGCTCGAGAACATTCCCGTCGCCTCGTGGCTCGCGCTGCGCGGCCGCTGCTCCGGCTGCGGCAAGGCCATCTCGTCGCGTTACCCGCTGGTGGAGCTCCTGGGCGGCGTGTTCGCCGCCTATGCGATCTGGCGCTTCGGCGCGACGTGGAAGGGCCTGGGCGCCTGCGTGCTGCTGTGGACGCTGGTGGCGTTGACGTTCATCGACTTCGACACCCAGTACCTGCCCGACAGCCTGACGATGCCGCTGCTGTGGGGCGGGCTCGTCGCCAACCTGTTCGGCATCTTCGTTCCGCTGGCCGACGCGGTGGTCGGCGCCGTCGCCGGGTATCTCGCACTCTGGGTCGTCTACTGGGTGTTCAGGCTCGTCCGCGGCAAGGAGGGCATGGGCTACGGCGACTTCAAGCTGCTCGCTGCCCTGGGCGCCTGGCTCGGCTGGCAGATGCTGCCGCTGATCGTGCTGCTTTCCTCCGTCGTGGGCGCGGGCATCGGCCTGATGCTGATCGTGTTCAAGGGCCGCGACCACAGCGTTCCGCTGGCGTTCGGGCCCTATCTCGCGATCGCGGGAGGCATCGCCCTGTTCTTCGGCCCTGCGCTGGTCCGGGGCTATCTGTCGTGACGGGCCGCCTGGTCGTCGGGCTCACCGGCGGCATCGGCAGCGGCAAATCGAAGGTCGCGGCGGCATTCGCCGCCCGCGGCGCCGACGTCCTCGACGCCGACGACGTCGCGCATGCGATCAGCAAGCGCGGCCAGGCCGGCCACCGGGCCGTCGTCGATGCGTTCGGCCGCGAGTTCGTCGGCGCCGACGGCGAGCTCGACCGCGCGCTGCTGCGCCAGCACGCGTTTGTCGACCCCGACTTCAGGCGCAGGCTCGAGGCGCTGCTGCACCCGCTGATCGCGGCGCGCATCGAGGAGGCGATCGGATCCTGGCGCGCGCCCTACGGCCTGCTGGTCGTTCCCCTGCTGCTCGAGCGTGGCGGGCTGCGCTCGCGGGTGGCGCGCGTGCTGGTCGTCGACTGCCCCGAGCAGGAGCAGATCCGCCGCGTGCGTTTGCGCAGCGGCCTCGCGGAAGACGAGGTCCGCCGGATCCTGGCGGCGCAGCTGCCGCGCGCCGAGCGCCTTGCACTGGCCGACGACGTCATCGACAACTCGGGGGACATCGCCGATATCGAGCACCAGGTCGACGAGCTCGATCGACGCTACCGGGAGCTCGCCCGGACGGCGCACGAGACCGCCGAAACCCGGAAATGATGATGCGGATGGCGGGATTGAGGCAGAATGTCGCCCTGACCCGATAGTGCCTCGCTTGTGATTCGCTACGAGCATCCGCTGAACGAACGAATCCGCACGCTGATGCGGCTCGAGGACCTGTTCACACGGGTCGCATTCTTCGCTGCGCGCGACACCGCCCAGGATCACCACGCGGCGCTGCTTTCGCTGTTCGAGATCACCGACGTCGCGGCGCGCGCCGACTTGAAGACCGAGCTCCTGCAGGAGCTGGAGCGCCAGAAGCAGGTCCTCGCGCCGCTGCGCAGCAATCCGCAGATCGAGCAGCAGGCGCTCGCCCGGCTGCTCGCCGACATCGACCAGGTGACGACGCGGCTGCTGGGCCAGGCAGGCAAGGTCGGCATGCACCTGCGCGAAAACGAATGGCTGATGGCGATCAAGCAGCGCGCCGCGATACCCGGCGGCGTGTCGGAGTTCGACCTCCCCGCCTACCATCACTGGCTCAACCGCGACACCGCATCACGCCACCGCGACCTCGCCGGCTGGATCGAGCCTTTCGACCCGATCCGCGCCGGCTCGGCGATCGTGCTGCGCCTGCTGCGCGAGAACAGCCGCTCGAGCCGGCACACCGCGTATCACGGGGTGTTCCAGCTGATGCTGACGACGACCAAGGTCGCGCAGCTGTTGCGCCTCAGCCTCGAGCAAGACCTGCCCTGCGTTCCCGAGATCAGTGCGAACAAGTACGCGCTCAACATCCGCTTCATCGGCGTGTCGGGGATGAACCGCGGCAACGTCGTCGACGACGACATCGAGTTCGAGCTGACGTTCTGCAACCTCTGACTTCGCGCGTGATCGCGCACCTCGACATGGACGCGTTCTACGCGTCGGTCGAGCTGTTGCGCTATCCGGAGCTCTGCGGCCGGCCGGTGGTCATCGGCGGCGGGCGGGCCCACCGGCCCGTCGAGCGCGTCGACCCGGCGACCGCTGCGGTCACCCGCAGCTTCTCGACGGTCAAAGGCTACGCCGGCCGCGGCGTGATCACGACGGCGACCTACGAGGCGCGGGCGCTCGGCGTCCATTCGGCGATGGGGATCATGAAAGCCGCGGCGCTGGCGCCCGATGCCGTCCTGCTGCCGGCGGACTTCGACGCCTACCGCCGCTTTTCGCGGCTGTTCAAGGCTGCCGTGCGCGGGATCGCGCCGCGCATCGAGGACCGCGGCATCGACGAGATCTACATCGACCTGACCGACGTCCCGACATGCGATGCGACAATGGAGGGGACGACCGAGGGCGTACGTGCGCTCGCGCAGTCGATCAAGGACGCCGTGAAGGCGGCGACAGGACTTTCCTGCTCGATCGGCATTGCGCCGAACAAGCTGCTGGCCAAGATCGCCTCCGATCTCGACAAGCCGGATGGGCTGACGATGATCGGCGACGGCGACCTCGAACGCCGCATCTGGCCGCTGCCCGCCCGCCGGATCAACGGCATCGGGCCGAAGTCGGCAGCGCGACTGGCCGAGATGCAGATCCACACGATCGGCGAGCTCGCGCACGCCGATCGCGATGCACTGATCGCGCGCTTCGGCAGGGCCCAGGGCGAGTGGATGCACGCCGCCGCGCACGGCATCGACGCGCGCGAAGTCGTCACGCACAGCGAGCCGCGATCGATCAGTCGCGAGACGACGTTCGAGCGCGACCTTTCGGCGACGCGCGATCGGGAGACGCTCTCGCAGATCTTCACCGGATTGTGCGACGGCGTCAGCGACGACCTGCGGCGCAAGGGCTATGCGGGCAGGACGATCGGCGTCAAGCTGCGTTTCGACAACTTCGTGACGGTGACCCGCGACAGGACGATCGCGACGCCGACCCAGGACGCGGCGACGATCAGGCGCGCCGCGGGAAGCTGCCTGCGGCGCGTCGCCCTCGAGCGCAGGATCCGGCTCCTCGGCGTGCGCGTCGGCGGCTTGATTCCGGCCGGCGACGTCGCCACGTTCATGAACAGCCCCGCCCGCGCCGATGCAACGCCGTCGCTGTTCGACGCCATCGCCGACCCCGACCGATGACCACGCCACCCCGGATCGTCAAATGCCCCCAGTGCGGCGCAGCGGTCCCCTGGACCGGCGAATCGAAATGGCGTCCGTTCTGCTCGGAGCGCTGCAAGACCATCGACCTGGGGGCCTGGGCGAGCGAGCGCTACCGGATCGCGACGCCCGAAGCGCCCGACGAATCGGACTCCGCGCCCGACGACACCGGCCGCGAGCACAGCTAGCGCCGCGACTCAGCCTGCAGGCCACGCGCCCCGACGCAGCGAAACGCCGTGCGCGCCGTGGGCGATCGCCGCCTCGAGGTCGTCGCGGCCGAGCCCCCCCAGCGCATAGACCGGCAGCCGGGTTCCCGCCACGATGCGCCCGAACCCGTCCCAGCCGAGAGGCGTGGCCTGCGGATGCGTAGGCGTCGGGCGCACCGGTCCCAGCACGGCGAAATCGAGGTCGAGGTCCGCTGCGCGCCCGAGGTCGGCACGCGTGTGACACGACGCCGCGACCACCAGGTCACCCGGGCGCGACGCGGCTTCGGCAAGCCGCGCCGCAGTCCAGTGCACACCCGCGCAGCCGAGCTGCCGCGCCTCGTCGGCATCGCCGTTCAGCAGCACCTGCGCGCCGTGAGCCGCAGCCAGCGCATTGAGGCGCGCCGCGAACGCCGCCCGGCGCGGCGCATCCCAGTCCTTCTCGCGCAGCTGAATCAGGCGCAGGCCGGCAGCGAGCGCACGTGCCGCGCGCGCGAGAAACACTTCCTCGCCCAGGTCCGCGGCACAGCTTATCCCGTAGATCGACGGCAGCGTGAGCGCCGCCAGCACCCGCGTATTGGCGGGCAGCAACGGCGAGACGTCGATCGCCTCGGGATCCTGCCACGACAGCGCCTGGCCATCGTGGCCGGCGGGCTCGCCATCCCACGCGACGACACGGAAGAAATCGATCTCGACGTGCGCGTGGGGGTAGACGAACTCCTGGGTGATCCATGGAGACGCGCGCCGCACGACGATGCCCAGCTCCTCGTGCAGCTCGCGCGCGAGCGCCTGGACCGAAGTCTCGCCGGGCTCGAGCTTGCCGCCCGGGAATTCCCAGTAGCCGGCGTAGGCCTTGCCGGGGGGGCGCTGGGCCAGCAGCACATCGCCGTCGGCGCGGAGGATCACGGCCGCCGCGACGCGGACGACACCGCTCACTGGACTGCCTTCGTGCTGCGCACTCCGGCGTTCGCCCTCGGGGCGGCCCATCGGGGTCACTGGATTGCCTTCGTGCTGCGCACTCCGGCGTTCGCCCTCGGGGCGACCCATCGGGCTCACGACTTGCGCTTCAGGCCTAGCCCGCCTGCCCAGTGCCGCGCGAACTGCCACGCGACGCGGCCGCTGCGCGAGCCGCGCTGCAGCGCGAACTGCAGCGCCTCGCGCGTGCGCTCGTCGGAATCGCGGGCCGATGCCGCCTTGGCGACGCCGAAATGGGCGAGCCAGCGC
>DATIQL010000159.1:0-67787 GCA_035470905.1 Casimicrobiaceae bacterium | reverse complement strand
GTGCCTACACCTCTGGAGGAATCTCGATGGAACACTCGATCGCCCGTACGGCGCGCGTTCGCGCCATCCTGCCGTTCATCGCGGCATTGTGTCTCGGCATGGCAGCGGTACCGGCGTACGCGCAGCTTGAAATCAAGTTCGGCCACGTCGGCCATCCCGGCTCGCTGTTCGACAAGAGCACCGAGGAGTTCGCGAGACACGCCAACGCCGCGCTCAAGGGCAAGGCCAAGGTGGTCGTCTACGGCTCGAGCCAGCTCGGCGGCGACAAGCAGATGCTCCAGAAGCTCAAGCTCGGCACGCTCGACATGGCGCTGCCGTCGACGGTGATGAGCTCGGAAGTCGACCTGCTCGGGTTCTTCGAGATGCCCTACATCGTCAAGGACCGGGCCCACATGCACCGGATCGAGAAGGAGATCTTCTGGCCGTCGATGGAGCCCGCGATCGAGAAGAAGGGGCTCAAGGTGCTGGCCGTCTGGGAGAACGGTTTCCGCCAGATCACCAACAACAAGCATCCGATCCGCGTGCCAGCCGATCTGAAGGGCATCAAGCTTCGCGTGCCCCAGGGCAAGTGGCGCGTCAAGATGTTCGAGGCCTACGGTGCCAACCCCAGCCCGATGAAATTCTCCGAGCTCTTCACCGCGCTGCAGACCGGAGTGATGGACGGCCAGGAGAATCCGTTCACGCAGATCTATTCGGCCAAGCTGGAGGAAGTGCAGAAATACCTGTCACTGTCCTCCCACGTCTACACGCCGGCGTACGTGACCGTCGGGCTCGAGCACTGGAAGACGCTGCCGCCCGACGTGCGCAAGATCCTCGAGGACACGGCCAAGGAGACGCAGGCCTACGTCTACAAGACCGCCGAGGAGGACGAAACCGATCTGCTGGGCAAGCTGAAGGCGGCGGGCATGCAGGTCAACGACGTCGACAAGGACGCGTTCGTCGCCGCCAGCAAGCCGATCTACGAGGAATTCGAGAAGGAAGTGCCGGGTGCGAAGGCGCTGATCGATCGCGCCAACGCGCTGCGGCAATGACGGCGGCGCCTCTTGCAGCAGCGGCGGCAACGGCAATGCCGCTGCCGCCGGGCGCGCGATGACGGCCAGCGTGCCGGACGGTTTCCGGCACGGCTACGCGCGCATCCTCGAGTGGGTGGTGTCCGCGCTGGTGATCGCGCTCGCGGTGGAAGTGACCGTGGGCGTGGTCTTCCGCTTCATCGGGCACTCGCTCGCCTGGTACGACGAGCTCGCGTCGGTGATGCTGGCGTGGCTCACGTTCTACGGCGCCGCGCTGGCGTCGCTGAAGCGCGCGCACATCGGCTGTCCCGAGCTCGTCGATGCGCTGCCCTGGCGCTGGCGGCGCGCGCTCGGCATCCTCGTCCAGCTGCTGGTCATCGCGTTCTTCGTGCTGCTGGGCTCGGTGGGCGCATGGATCATGCCGGTGCTCGCCACCGATGCGATGACCAGCCTGCCGCAGGTGCCGATGAGCGTCGTCCAGTCGGTGATCCCGATCTCGTCGCTGCTGATCGTCGTCGCCGAAGGGCTGCATCTCGTCGACCTTCTCCGCCGCAGCGAGCCGGCTCCCGCCGGGGCGCCGGCGGGGTCCGAAGCCCTCCAGTGAGCAAGGTTCCCGACCGGTCATGAGCTCGATGCTTCTGGTGTTCGTCGCGGTGCTCGCGCTCGTGGTCATCAACGTGACGATCGCAGTGTCGCTGGGGATCATCGCTGTCATCGCGATGGTCGCGACCCACGGCATCGCGATCCTGCCCAATCTTGCGCTCGTGACCTACGGCGGTGCGACCAGCTTCCCGCTGCTGGCGATTCCGCTGTTCATCCTGGCCGGCGCGATCATGAACGCGTCGGGCATCTCGCGGCGCCTGATCGCCTTCGCATCGTCGGTGTTCGGCTGGGTCCGCGGCGGGCTCGCGCAGGTGTCGATCGGCGCTTCGCTGTTCTTCGCCGAGATCTCGGGCTCCGCGGTCGCCGACGTCGCTGCGCTGGGCTCGATCCTGATCCCGGGAATGAAATCCAAGGGTTATCCGGCGCCGCTCGCGGCGGCCGTGATGTCGTCGGCGGCGACGCTCGCCGTCATCATTCCGCCGTCGATTCCGATGATCCTCTACGCGGTGATGGCGGGGACCTCGGTCGTGCAGCTGTTCGTCGCGGGGATCGTTCCCGGAATCATCGGCGGCGCGGGGCTGATGGGCATGGCGTACTGGATGGCGCGGCGCTACAACCTGCCACGCGAGGAGGCATTCGCGTGGGCGCGCGTGCGCAAGACGGCGCGCGAGGCGCTGTGGGCTTTCCTGCTGCCGGTGATCATCCTTGGCGGCATCTTCGGCGGCGTGGTCACGGCGACCGAGGGGGCGGCGCTCGCGGTCGTCGCGTCGCTGTTCGTCGGGCTGGTCATCTACCGCGAGCTCAACCTCGCGGAATTGAGGCGCGCGGTGCTCGAAGGCGGCGTGCAGACGGCGGTCGTCATGCTGCTGGTCGCGACCAGTGCGCTGCTCGGCACCTACCTGACCGAGGTGCAGGCGCCCCAGCACCTCGCGCAGGCCGTGAGCCAGATGACGCACGACAAGTGGCTGGTCCTGGCGATGCTGAACGTGCTGTTCCTGCTGCTCGGCATGTTCCTGCATTCCGCGGCGGCCATCATCCTGGTCGTGCCCGTCGTGATGCCGCTGGTGCACGCGGTGGGCATCGATCCGGTGCACTTCGGACTGATCGTCACCATCAACCTCGGCATCGGCCAGCAGACGCCGCCGGTGGCGAGCGTGCTGATGGTCGCGAGCTCGATCGCGCGGGCATCCGTCTGGGAGGTGACGCGGATCAACATCTGGTTCATCGCGGTGCTCGTCGCCGTACTGCTGCTCGTCACCTACGTTCCGGTCACCGGCATGGGCCTGGTCGACCTGTTCTATCGATGAGCGCGACTGCCGCATCCGATACGATCGTCGTCACCCGCGACGCCGCGGTGGCGACGGTCACGCTCAACCGTCCGGACAAGCTCAATGCACTGACCCGCGACATGTGGCAGACACTGGGCGCGACCATCGAGTCCCTGTCGACCGATGCGCAGCTGCGATGCATCGTCCTGCGCGGCGCAGGCGAGCGCGCGTTCTCGCCGGGCAACGACATCGGGGAATTCGCCCGTGAGCGGTCGAACAAGGAACAGGCGCGCGCCTATGGCGCCATCATGCACGCGACCGCCCGCGCGCTCGCCGCCTGCCCGATCCCCCTGGTCGCACAGATCCATGGCATCTGCGTCGGCGGAGGCCTCGAGATCGCCGCACTGTGCGACCTGCGCCTATGTGGGGAGGGCAGCCGCTTCGGCGCGCCGATCAAGAACCTGGGGCTGGTCATGGCTTACGCGGAAATGGCGCCGCTGGTGCGCTTGGTCGGCCCCGACATTGCGCTCGAGATCCTGCTCGAGGGACGGATCTTCGACGCTGCCGAAGCATTGCGCAAAGGCCTGGTGTCGCGCGTGGTCGCCGACGATCAGGTGGCAGCCGAGGCCGCGGCCACCGCAGCGCGGATCGCCGAAGGCGCACCGCAGGTCGCGCGCTGGCACAAGAGATTCGCCCGCCGCCTGGCCGATCCGCTGCCGATCTCGGCGGCCGAAGCGGACGAATGCTTCGACTGTTTCGACACCGAGGACTTCCGCATCGGCTACGCAGCCTTTCTCGCCAAGACCCGGCCCGAGTTCACGGGGCGCTGATGGCCGGAGCCGGTCGCACTGCCGCAGCGCCGGCGCCGTCGGATTCCATGCACGGGCGGCATCCCGGTCCGCTGGCCGGGGTCCGCGTGCTCGAGCTCGCGCAGATCATGGCCGGACCGACCTGCGGCATGCTGCTCGCCGACATGGGCGCCGACGTGATCAAGGTCGAGAAGCTGCCCGGAGGTGACGACTCGCGCGGCTATCGCGAGCCGCGGGTAAACGGCGTCTCGGCGCCTTTCCTGGTGCTGAACCGCAACAAGCGCGGCATTGCGCTCAACCTCAAGCATCCCTCCGGCCGCGACGTGCTGCTGCGGATGGTGCGCGACGCGGACGTGCTGACCGAGAATTTCCGGCGCGGAACGCTCGAGAAGCTGGGGCTGGGCTACGACATGCTTGCGGCGGTGAATCCCGGGCTCATCTACTGCGCGATCTCCGGCTACGGACGCAGCGGACCCGATGCCGACAAGGGGGGCTTCGACCTGATCGCGCAGGGCTACGCCGGACTGATGTCGATCACCGGCGAGCCGGGCGGACCCCCGGTCAAGGAGGGCGGCTCGGTCGCCGACATCAATGCGGGCATCCTCGCTGCGCTGGGCATCGTCGCCGCGTACGTGCACAAGCTGAAGACGGGGAAGGGGCAGGTCGTCGACACCTCGCTCGCCGAAGCCGCGCTGCAGCAGACCTACTGGCAGGCGGCGATCTATTTCGCCACGGGGAAATCGCCGGGGCCGACCGGCTCGGCGCACCTGCTCACCGCGCCTTACCAGGCGTTTGCCGCCTCGGACGGGTGGCTCAACATCGGCGGCGCGAACCAGGCGAACTGGGAGCGGATCGCCGAGGTCCTGGGGCACCCGGAATGGCGCGACGATCCGCGCTACGCGACCAATTCGACGCGGATCGCGAACCGGAGCGAACTGGTCGCCGCGATGAGCGCAATCCTCGCCACGCGCACGAGGGCGGAGTGGATCGCCGCTTTCGACGCCGCAGGCGTTCCCGTGGGGCCCGTGCACACGATCGGCGAGGCGGTCGAGCATCCGCAAATGCTGGCGCGCGGGATGATCGTCGAGACCGACCACCCGCAGGCCGGCCTGACGAAATCCCTGGGCTGTCCGATCCACTTCTCGGACACCCCGACCGAGGTCCTGCGCCCCGCGCCGCAGCTCGGCGAGCATACGCGCGAACTGCTGCGCGAATACGGCTATGGCGACGGGGAGATCGACGCGCTGGTGGCCGACGGCGTGGTCGAATCGACCGAATCGACCCAGTGGCCGGCACCTAGTGGCCGACGTACACCGGCCGGCACCTAGTGGCCGACGTACACCGGCGCCGGTTGAGTGAACCAGGCGCGCAGGATGTGGTAGACCATCCGGTAGTTCTTCTGCTGGAAGCTGGCGTGCGAGATGCCCGCCATCACCGAGAACTGCTTGTCTGGATTGGGCAGCCGCGTGAAGAACTCGATCAGGTCGTCGAAGGCCGCGATGCCGTCGTATTGCCCGCGCAGGACGACGGTGGGCATGGTGATCAACGCCGGATCGACGACCGGCAGCTTCGAGCACATGTCGATGTAGGTGCCGTTGGGCATCGAGTCGTCGAGCGCGAGGATCGCGTCGGCGAAAGCGTCGACGACGCTGCGCTCGGCGCATTCGGGGTGGTCGCGCTCGAAGATCGAATAGACGAACGCGCGGTCGATCGGCCGCCGCTTCTTCGCCATGAACTCGGGCAGCTTCTTGCGCCGCTGCTCGAGCGTCGGCGCGCCCTCGCCCGTCCAGACGAAGGCGTCGAGGGCGAGGCGCGACACGCGGTCGGGATGACGCTGCGCGAACAGCGCGGCCCGCAGCGCACCCGACGAGATGCCGTAGGCCATCACGCTTCCGATGCCGCGCGCCTTGCGCATGTAATCGGTGGCGGCAGCGAGGTCGTCGGCGCCGTTGGCGATGTCGCAGAAGATGTCGCGCGACTTGTCCGAGCGCCCGTAGCCTTCCATGTCCACGCACCAGCAGGCGAAGCCGCGGCGCGCGAACCAGTCCATCACCGACGAATCGGGGCGTCCGGGCACGTGCAGGTCGAAGGTCGGCTGTGACGCCATCGACGAGCCGTGCACGAACAGCACGACCGGCTTGCCCTCGGGCGAGCCGACGTATTTTTCCCACAGGAACAGGCGAACGTCGCCCTTGTTCGTCCAGTGCTCGACGCCCTCCACGGCTGCGTCGCTCACGGCGGTGCTGGTCACCGAATCCATCGTTTCCCGGCCCTCAGTCGATCTTCGCGCCGGTCTCGTGGATCACCTTCGCCCACAGCTCCTTCTGCGCCTTGAAATAGGTTCCGAACTCGGCAGGCGTCGAGCCCACGATCTCGGTCCCGACGCTCGCGAAATAATGCTTGACCTCGTCGGTCGCGAGCACGGCGACGAGTTCCTTGTGCAGCAGGTCGATGATCGGCTGCGGCGTGCCCCTGGGCGCGAACAGCCCCATCCAGACATAGGCTTCGTAGTCGGGGACGCCCGATTCCGCGACCGTCGGCACGTCGGGCAGGAGCGGCGAGCGGTGCGCGCCGGTCACGGCGAGGGGGCGCAGCTTCCCGGCCCTGATGTGCCCCATCATGCCCGCGATGCCGGGAATCGACATCTCGACCCGGCCGGCGATCAGGTCGGTCGTCGCCTGGCCGCTGCCGCGGTAGGGGACGTGG
Source organism: Casimicrobiaceae bacterium (assembly GCA_035470905.1). Taxonomy (GTDB): domain Bacteria; phylum Pseudomonadota; class Gammaproteobacteria; order Burkholderiales; family Casimicrobiaceae; genus VBCG01. The sequence goes on along the minus strand of DATIQL010000159.1, from coordinate 61,391 downwards.
TTCATCTTCATGCCGGTCTTCGACGCGAGCAGGGCGGCGAAAAGGTGCTGGCCGCTGCCGTTGCCCGACGACGCGAAATCGATCTTGCCCGGATTCGCCTTCACGTAGGCAATGAATTCGGGAAGCGTGCTGGCGGGCACCTTGGGGTTCACGACGACGACTCCCGGCTCGCGCGCGAGCAGCGAGATCGGCTCGAAATCGCCGACGGCGTCGTACGGCAGCTTCGAGTACAGCGTCGCGCTGATCGCGTTGGTCTGCGAGGCGAGGAGCAGCGTGTAGCCGTCCGGCGGGGACTTGGCGACGATGTCCGCGCCGATCGTCGCGCCGGCCCCCGGCTTGTTCTCGACGACGACACCCTGGCCGAGGCGTTTTGCGAGTTCCTTGGCGATCAGCCGCGTCGGTCCGTCGACCGCGCCGCCGGGCGAGAAGGGGACGACGATGCGGATCGGGTGGCTCGGATACGGTTGCGCATCGGCCGCATGGGCGCCGGGCAGCAGGCAGAGCGCAGCGAGGGCGACTGCAGTGCCGTGGGCGAGTGCGCTGGCCGCGCGGGAAGCGGGATTCATCATCGGCAGTCCACGTAGTGCGGGGCCGTATTGTCGCGGTGGCCACCGCGATCTGTAAAGCGCAACCACGACCCTCACCCGCCTCGCCCTCGCTCGTCTCCCTCTCCCGCTTGCGGGAGAGGGCTGAAGTGAGGGCCGGGGTGGGTGAGTTGTCCCCCTCTCCCGCAAGGCGGGAGAGGGTTGGGGTGAGGCTTGGGTCGGGCTCAGGCCACGCGGCGCGCGCCCTTTGACAAGTCAAGCTTCGCGTACGCGTCGCGCAACGCGGTGCGCAGGCCCTCCTCGACGACCGGGTGGTAGAACGGGAGCTTCAGCATGTCGGCGATCGTGAGGTCGAGTTGCTTCGCCCATGCGAGCAGGTGCGCGAGGTGCTCGGCATCCGGTCCGATCAGCTCCGCGCCGAGCAGCGCGCCGGTACCCGGCTGGGCGTATACGTGGAGCAGACCCCGGTTCTTCAGCATCACCCGCGATCGCCCCTGGTCTTCGAAGGACACGACGCCGGTGACATGGGGGGTGTTGCGTATCGCGGCGTATCCGCCGCCGATGGTGGCGATCTGCGGGTCCGTGAACACGATGCCCAGCGGCGCCCGGCGCGGGCCCGCATGCACATCGGGATACCGCGCCGCGTTTTCGCCGGCGATACGGCCCTCATCGGCCGCCTCGTGCAGCACCGGGACATCGTTGTTGGCGTCGCCGGCGATGAAGATCGGCGCGGATCCGCATTGCAGGGTGCCGCGGTCGAAGGACGGCAGCCCGCCGGCGTCGCGGGCGAGCGAGGTCGCCTCCAGGTTCAACCGCTCGAGATTCGGACGGCGGCCCGTCGCGGCGAGCAGGTAATCGAAGCGCTCGCTGCGCATGTCCCCGGCGAGATCGCGATAGCGCACGACGACATTCGAGCCTTCGCGCGAGACCTCGGCGTGCGCGTCGGTGTCGAGGTACAGCTCGGCTCCGAACACGCGGCGCGCTTCGCTCAGCAATGCGGGATCGGACAGCGGTCCCACGCCGCCGCCACGGCCGAAGATCTTGACGCGCACGCCCAGCCGGTGCAGCGCCTGCCCCAGCTCGAGCCCGATGACCCCGGGTCCGAAGACCGCGACGCTTTCCGGCAGGTCGGTCCACTCGAACACGTCGTCGTTGACGACCAGTCGGTCACCGAGCGCCTTCCACGCCGCCGGATACGACGGCGCCGATCCTGTCGCGATGACGACCGCGCGGGCGTCGACGGTCGCCACGCTGCCGACCTCGAGCCGCGTATCGGCAACGAAGCGCGCGCAGCCGGCGAGCTTGTCGGCTGCCGGGATCGCGTCGACACCCTCGGTCACGAACCCGACGAACCGGTCGCGCTCGCGACGCACGCGTGCCATCACTGCCCGACCGTCGACTTCGACGCGGCCTTCGAGACGCAGCCCGAATGCATCGAAACGCCCTACCGAGTGCGCAGCCTCAGCCGGCGCGATCAGGAGCTTGCTCGGCATGCATCCGACGCGTGCGCAGGTCGTTCCGTGGATGCCGCCCTCGATCAGCAGGGCGCGGCGTCCGGCTGCCTTCGCGGCGCGATACGCCGCGAGGCCTGCCGTGCCGGCGCCGATGATCGCGACGTCGGTGCTCGTGGTTTGCATGGTCCGGACCCTCCAGCTTACGCGGCTTTGCGCAGCCAGGCTTCGAGCTCGACCGAACCCCCGATCAGGTTGCCGTTGATGAACACCTGGGGAACCGTCGTCGTCCCGGCGATCGCGCCGATCGCGCGGCTGCGAATCGTGTGCGGGAGGGGTATCTCGACGTAGTCGAACCCGGCGTCCGCCAGCTGCTGCTTGGCCCTGGCGCAGAATCCGCAGCCCTCCCGCGTCAGGATCGCGACGCGGTCGGGACGGCGGGCGTCGGGGCTCAGGTAATCGAGCATCGTGTCGGCGTCGGACACCTTGAAAGGATCTCCCGGTTCCTGCGGCTCGATGAACATCCTTTCGATCTTCCTGTCGCGCACCAGCATCGAATAGCGCCACGAGCGCGGGCCGAAGTTGAGGTCGCTCTTGTCGACGAGCATGCCCATTCGGCGGGTGAACTCGCCGTTGCCGTCGGGCAGCAGGACGACATTGTCCGCTTCCTGGTCTTTCGCCCATGCCTCCATGACAAACGGGTCGTTGACCGACACTCAGACGATGGCGTCGATGCCGTGGGTCTTGAACACCGGCGCAAGCTCGTTGAAGCGAGGCAGGTGGGTCGACGAGCACGTCGGCGTGAAAGCGCCGGGCAGCGCGAAGACGACGACGTTCCGGCCGGCGAAGATCTCGTCGGTGGTCACGCTTGCCCATTCGCCGTCGCGGCGGACGCGCAGCGCGACGTCGGGTATGCGGTGGCCGGTACGGTCCGGCAGCGGTTGCTGGGTCATTGTTGAAGCTCCTGGGTGGACGGAAGCGCATTGCTTCGATATGGCAATGATCGGGACCGGGCCGACATAACTCAAGCTTAAATAACTAATTGAGACCATAAGGCAAGATTATTTCAGTCCGGTCATTCACCTCCGGGTCCGCGAATTGCTTTGGGTTGATTCCCGGGCCCTGCGCCGGGCGATCGCAGCGTCCTCGATGCTGCCGCCCCGCGAAATCCCGAACCGCATGCGATGGAGGCTTGAGTGACGAAGTGCCGGATGTGCAGCCAGATCATCTATGGCCCGCGCAAGCTCTGTCCCGACTGCGAGTGGGAAATCGAGTCTGCCCAGGCTCTTGTGGACGCCACTTCCCACGCCGGCGCGCAAGCCGACGCGGACGTTGACGCTGCACCGCAATCAATGCCGTCGTCCGGCGCAACGCAGGCCGACAGCTCGATGTCGTTCAACTTGTGGCGCACAAGGCGCGGTTCGCGTTCGACGGCAGTCGCGGTTGCAGCTGCGCTCGCCCTCGCGGCGGCCGCGGGCCTGCGCCCGGGACCGGCGCCGGGACGGGCATCGGCATCGGTCATGGATGGCGTCGACGCGGACGCTGCCCGCAACGCCGACGCCCGCGCGCAGGCGGCACAGCAGCGAACGACCCGGGTCGCCGCCAACCGTTAGCGGCACGCGAGGCCGGGAGCGCTCAGGTCGAGTTGACCCACCCGTTCACCGTGAATCGCGCATCGGCGAACGCACCCGAGGGCATGCGAACCGGCATCACCTCGTGCATCGTTCGCGCCCAGAAGAACACGATCCGGTTGTGGCGCGGCTCGATGGCCCGGAAGGTCTCGGCGCGGGCCAGCTTGCCGTTGCGCAGCACGTCGTCGTACACGCGCAACTCGCCGCCTTCGAATCCCTTGGGCATGCGGTTGAAATAGTAGACGTAGGTCAGGTAGCGCTTGGGGACCTTGTCGTAATCGGCGTCGGTGTGGATGCCGAAGAAGCTGCTATCGACGCTCGCCGTGACCTGCGCTTCGACGATGCCTACTTCGATCGGCGCGATCTTGAGTGCCGGCAGGACCTGCGGCATGACGGCGCGCACCCGGTCGACGATCGGCTTGACCAGCTCCGGCGGCGGATTCAGCACCAGCGAATGCCGGTAGTCGGTGCGCGCATCGTGGGTCCCCGACGGCTGGAACTGGCCCTCCCTCGCCAGCACGGCTTCGAGCAGGGCTGCACTGACGGCGTCGGGCAGAAAGCTCTCGATGGCGACCACCGAATGCCGGATCACGCGCGGGGACGGGCTTGCGGGCTGTGTTTGCATGGCGGGAGGCGGGGGCAGGGCGGACACGGCGGCCGGAGGACTGGAAGGTCTTGCGCGTAGGGCGGTGACGGCGGGGATTGCCCGATCATTCTAATCCAGCGGTCCTCGCGGCACCGGCCTGCGGAGGCCGGGGAACGCAGCCGCCTTCCCGCGATCCAATCGGCGGTTCCCTCGATTACTGCGCGCCCGGTCGCCGCGGTCGCATTGGGTATGCTGCGCGTCTGACGCGCCGCGGAAAGCGGTGCAACTTCCCGGCGTTTTCGCTGCAAAGCCTCCGCCCCACGTCTCCCTCCCTGGCCCCCATCCTCATGCCTCCTGTCACCACCGCGCTGATCGTCGCCAACGTCGCGATCTTCCTGCTGCAATCGATCCTGCCCGGGCTGGTCGTTCCGTTCGCGCTGTGGCCACTGGGCGCCTCGCAGGCAATGGCGGGCGTCGGGTTCTATCCGTGGCAGCTCGTCACCTATGCGTTCCTGCATGGCGGCCTGCTGCACGTCGGTTTCAACATGTTCGCGCTGTACATGTTCGGAAGCCCGGTCGAGCAGGTGTTCGGGTCCCGCCGCTACCTGATCTATTACTTCGTGTCGGTGCTTTCGGCGGCGTTCACCCAGCTCGCCTTTGCCATGCTGACCGGCGGCATCTACCCGACGATCGGGGCGTCGGGCGGCGTGTTCGGCCTGCTGCTCGCCTATGCCAGGTTCTTTCCGCACAACCGCGTGATGCTGCTGTTCCCGCCGATTCCGATGTCGGCGCGGACCTTCGTCGTCGTCTACGCGGCGCTCGAGCTGTTCCTCGGCGTGACCGGCACGCAGGAAGGTGTCGCTCACTTTGCGCACCTGGGCGGCCTGATCGGCGGCTACCTGCTGCTCAAGTTCTGGCGCGGCGGGGCTCGGCGCTACCCGCGCTGAGCGCGCAGGGCGGCGTCCCCGGGGACGATCAGGCCGGGGCATATCCACCGCCTCGCGCCCGTGGTAAAACGGCGGCACCAGACCCGTCGCCGCGCATCGCAGGTGCAGGCGGAGGCTGCGGCGGGATCGAGACGAAGCCGGGGGGACCATGGCCGTCCACCGATGCCGTTTTCGACGTGCATGCACGATCCTGCCGCCGGAGATCCTCCGGCGCATCGCGTCGCGCGGGACCGCGTCACAGCGCGAGGCGGCGCTGGCGACGCTCGCCACCGACCAGACGCTGCGCCTGTCGCGGGCGACCCAACAGCTGCTCGAGCGCGGTCCGCGCAGTGCGCCGCTCGCGATGCCCGGGTTCGCGAAGCAGCGCACGATCTACGATGCAGAGCATCGCGAGAGCCTGCCGGGGCGGGTCGTGCGCGGCGAGGGCGCGCGGCCCGGCAGGGACGTCGAGGTCAACGAAGCCTATGCCGGGCTCGGCGCGACCTTCGACTTCTTCGCGACGGTCTTTGAGCGCGATTCGATCGACGATGCCGGAATGCATCTCGATGCGACCGTCCATTACGGCCGCCAGTACGACAACGCGTTCTGGAACGGCCGGCAGATGGTCTTCGGCGACGGTGACGGCGATCTGTTCAACCGCTTCACCATTTCCCTGGACGTCATCGGCCACGAACTGACGCACGGCGTGACCGGCGACGAAGCGAATCTCGTCTACCTCGGACAGGCCGGCGCGCTGAACGAATCGGTCTCGGACGTCTTCGGCTCGCTGGTCAAGCAGTACGCACTCGGGCAGACCGCCGGTGAGGCCGACTGGCTGATCGGGGCCGGCCTGTTCACCTCCAAGGTGAACGGCGTTGCCCTGCGTTCGATGAAAGCGCCCGGGACCGCGTTCGACGATCCGGTCCTCGGCCGCGACAGCCAGCCGGCGACGATGTCCGGCTACGTGCACACGACGATGGACAACGGCGGCGTGCACACGAACTCGGGAATCCCGAACCACGCGTTCTATATCGCCGCGACGGCGCTCGGCGGGCACGCCTGGGAGAAGGCCGGGCGCGTCTGGTACGAGACCCTTCGCGACCGCCGGGTCAGGCAGACCTCGACGTTCCGGCAGTTCGCCGTGCTGACCGCGCAGAACGCGGCCCGGGTGTTCGGGACCGACGAGCGGCAGGCTGTCGTCGCCGCCTGGAAGGAGGTCGGCATCGACGCAGGCGGTGCTGCGCGCAAGCCGGGTGGCAAACCCGGCGGCAAGGGTGCCGGCAGCGTTGCGCGCGAAGCACCCGGCGGACACTTCGCCGGCAGTGGCGGCGAATAGGCGCGCCGCCGTAGGCAGCCGGAGTCCCTGCGATGGCCGCGCCCGGGAAAGCGTCGATGCACATCGACTTTCGCATCGATGGCGGCATCGCGGCCTTTCCCGGACTCGCACAGCCGGTGAGGATCGACTGCGCTGCGCTGCCGGAACGCGACGCGATGCGCCTGCAGGATCTCGTGCGCAGGGCCGACTTCTTCGGCGCCCGGGAGCCGGTCGCTGCGGCGCCGGTTCCCGATGCCCGCGCCTACACGATCGTGGTCGACGACGGTCTGCAATGCCGGACCCTGACGCTTGCCGAGCCGATTGCCGATGGCCCGATGCGCGAGCTCGTCACCGAGCTGCGGCTGCGTGCGAATGCGATGCGCGGACGAGGGGGCGCGACATGAGATCCCAGGCATGGCTCGGCGCGGCGGCGCTCTGCGTCGGCTGCGCGACGCTCGAGCCCGGCGTGGAGGTGACCGGCAAGCCGGTGGGCGAATTCTTCGACGAGCTCAAGGCGGAGTTGCGCGAGGTTCACTGGCGCCTGAAGGGTCGTGCCGCGGCGTGCGGCAGCGACGAGGAGCGCGAGGTCGATCTGCGCAACGCCACCGTCACGCTCGAAATGCGTCGCGTCGCCGAAGCGAGCCTCGACGGGGAGATTCGCCTGGTTGCGCTCCCCCTTGCGGGCGCCGCGGTGACGCCGGGGCTCTCGGAATCGGCGGCACGCCGCTCGTCCCGGGACATGACGATCAAGCTCGATGTCAGCGGCGATGCGCCGGTCCACGACATCGACGACGCACCGCGCGCGGAAAGCGCGCTCGCGCAGACCGTGAACGCGGCCATCGACGGCTTCGTGCGCTCGAGCCGCGACGCGCCCTGCATTCGCCTCGCCGCGCTGAAGCTGCAGTTCGTCCTCGACGTCGAGCGCGCCGCCGGTGGCGGATTCAGGATCGTCGTTCCCCCGGCCCAAGTCGCCGCCGACGCAACGCGCCGCGACGTCAACACGCTGACGCTGGCGTGGGACAGGATCGTCTCCAATGCGCTGCGCTGACCCTGCCCGGATCGAGCCCCTTGCACCTCCGCGCGACGCGGGTATGCTTGAGGCGCTGCCAGTGCACGGGAAGGAGCGGGCATGCCGATACGATCGCTGCGCTCGATAGTCGCGGGCCAGACGCCGGTCACGGCGTCGAAGACGACGACCGTCGTCGACGCGGCACGCCTGATGAAGCGGCACAACGTGGGTGCGCTGCTGGTCGTCGACGGCACGCGCCTGATCGGAATCTTCACCGAGCGTGACGCGCTGTTCCGGCTGCTCGCCGAAGGGCGCAATCCGGCGATCACCCGCGTCGCCGACGTCATGACGACCCAACCGCAGACCATCCATCCCGACGAGCCGTTCGGCAACGCGCTGCGCGTCATGTATGAAGGCAAGTTCCGGCACCTGCCGGTCGTCGAGTTCGACCGGCCGCTGGGCATGGTGTCGGTCCGCGACGCCCTCGACGAGGATCTCTACGAGCTGCGCGTCGATCTCGAGCAGCGCGAGACGATGCGTGACTGACCGTGCCGACGTCAGCGACGGCCGCCCTGCGCTGCGACGATCCACAACCCGGGAGACCCGGATGACCTCGCACACCTACAAGCTGGTCGAACTCGTCGGCTCGTCGCCCAGCAGCAGTGACGATGCGATCCGCAATGCGATCGTCAAGGCGTCGGCTACAATCAAGCATATCGACTGGTACCAGGTGATCGAGTCGCGCGGCCATGTCATCGACGGCAAGATCGCCCATTACCAGGTGACGCTCAAGGTCGGATTCCGGATCGAATGACCTGGAAGCGCCGCCAGACCGCCCCCATCTCGGGGCCTGATCCTCCCCATCGGTTGCCCGTTGCAGTCCAGCGCCTCGTTCCACCCCGTCGTACGCGACTGGTTCGCGCGTCAGTTCGCGGCGCCGACTCCGGCGCAGGCACGTGCCTGGCCGTTGATCCAGTCGGGACGCGACGTGCTGATCGCCGCGCCCACCGGGTCGGGGAAGACGCTCGCCGCGTTCCTGGCGGCGATCGACGCCCTGTTGAAGCAGGGTCGTGAAGGCGGACTGGCCGACGAGACCTCCGTCGTCTATGTTTCGCCGCTGAAAGCGCTGTCCAACGACGTCCACAGGAACCTCGCGCTGCCGCTCTCCGGCATCCGCGACGAGCTCGCCCTGCGCGGGGAAGCGGACGTCGACATCCGGACGCTGGTGCGCACCGGAGACACGCCGCAGCACGAGCGCGAAGGCATGCGCAGGCGGCCGCCGCATGTCGTCGTCACGACCCCGGAGTCCCTCTACGTGCTGCTGGGCTCCGAATCGGGGCGCAGGATGCTGGCGACGACGCGCACGGTGATCGTCGACGAGATCCATGCGCTCGCATCGAGCAAGCGCGGCAGCCATCTCGCGCTGTCGCTGGAGCGCCTCGAGGCGCTTGCCGGCCGGCCGCTGCAGCGCATCGGACTGTCGGCGACGCAGAAACCCATCGACGCCATCGCGGGTTTCCTCGTCGGCGCGCGCGGCTCGCACGGCGCGCCGGGCCCGCGCGCACCCTGCGCGATCGTCGACCTCGGCCACGTGCGCGAGCGCGATCTCGCGATCGAGGTGCCGTCGTCGCCGCTGGAAGCGGTGATGTCCAACGAGGTCTGGGAGCAGGTGTATGCGCGGCTCGCCGAGCTCGCGGGCGCACAGCGGACGACGCTGGTCTTCGTCAACACGCGCCGCCTTGCCGAGCGAGTCGCCCGCCACCTTTTCGCGATCCTCGGCCGCGACCAGGTGATTGCCCACCACGGCAGCATGGCGCGCGAGATCCGGCTTGCGGCCGAGCAGCGGCTGAAGAATGGCGAGTTGAAGGTGCTGGTCGCCACCGCGTCGCTCGAGCTCGGCATCGATATCGGAGACGTCGATCTGGTCTGCCAGATCGCATCCCCGCGATCGATCGCGACCTTCCTGCAGCGCGCGGGTCGCGCGAGCCACACGGTCGGCGGAGTTCCCAGGGCGCGGATCTTTCCCACCTCGCGCGACGAGCTCGTCGAATGCGCGGCCCTGCTCGATGCCGTGCAGCGCGGCGAGCTCGATCGCCTCGCCATTCCCGACAAGCCGCTCGACGTGCTCGCGCAGCAGATCGTCGCCGAAGTCGCCGCACGTGAATGGCGCGAAGACGAGCTCCTCGCCTGCCTGACCCGGGCGTCGCCCTACGCGACCCTGACCCGCGACGAATACCTCGAGGTACTGCGGATGCTCGCCGAGGGCTTCACCACGCGCAATGGCCATCGCGGTGCGTACCTGCACCGCGACGCGGTCAACGGCGTGCTGCGGGGGCGCCGCGGCGCGAGGCTCACCGCATTGACCTCGGGTGGCGCGATCCCCGATGCCGCCGACTACGACGTGGTTCTCGAGCCGGCGGGGCACAAGGTGGGGACCGTCAACGAGGATTTTGCCGTCGAGAGCCTCGCCGGCGACATCTTCCAGCTGGGCAACACGTCCTACCGGATCCGCCGCATCGAGGCGGGCAAGCTTTGCGTCGAGGATGCGCAGGGGCAGTCGCCGGGCATTCCGTTCTGGCTTGGCGAGGCGCCGGGGCGCAGCGACGAGCTGTCGCTGGCAGTGTCGAGGCTGCGCGCGGAGGTCGGGCGGGACTGCGACACGCCCGAGGGTCGGGCGCGGCAGGTGGCGCGGCTTTGCGCCATCGGCGTGGTGCCGGCGGCCGCCCATCAGCTCGTCGACTACCTCGCTTCGGCAAGGGCGGCGCTGGGCACGCTCCCGACGCAGGACGCGATCGTGCTCGAGCGCTTCTTCGACGAATCGGGCGGCATGCAGCTCGTCGTCCATTCGCCTTTCGGCAGCCGCATCAACCGCGCCTGGGGACTTGCGCTGCGCAAGCGGTTTTGCGTCAAGTTCAACTTCGAGCTGCAGGCAGCGGCCACCGAGGACGCGATCGTGATTTCGCTGTCGACCAGCCACAGCTTCCCGCTGGCCGACGTCGCGCGCTACCTCAACTCGAGCACCGTGCGCGGGGTCCTCGTCCAGGCCATGCTCGCGGCGCCGATGTTCGCGGCGCGCTGGCGGTGGGTGGCGGGCATCTCGCTCGCGCTGCCGCGGTTTCGCGGCGGGCGCAAGGTGGCGGCGCCGCTGCAGCGGATGCGCGCCGAGGACCTGATCGCCGCGGTCTTTCCCGACCAGATCGCCTGCGCCGAGAACATCGTCGGCGAGCGCGAGATTCCCGATCACCCGCTGGTGCGGCAGACGATCGACGATTGCCTGCACCAGGCGATGGATGTCGAGGGACTGGAACGCGTGCTGCAGGCGATGGCGGCGGGCGCGATTCGCGTCGTCGCGTGCGACCTCGCCGCCCCGTCGCCGCTGGCGATGGAGATCCTGAATGCGCGGCCCTACGCCTTCCTGGACGACGCGCCGCTGGAGGAGCGGCGCACCCAGGCGGTCCTGAATCGTCGCTGGCTGGACGACGAGACGGCCACTGCATTCGGCGGCCTGGATGTCGCCGCGATCGAGCGCGTGCGCGGTGAGGCCTGGCCCGAGGCCGTCAACGCCGACGAGATGCACGATGCGCTGCTCGGCCTCGGTTTCGTCCGCGACGGCGAGGCCGCCCGCCATCCGGGCTGGCCGGCGCTGCTGGACGCGCTCGCTCGGGCGCGTCGCGCGACCCGCGTGGTTCCGCGCGTGGCGGCGCCGACCGTTGCCGCGGCAGCGGCGCCGCCGGAGGTGCCTGGACTGTGGGTCGCGGCCGAGCGCCTGCCGCAGTTCGACGCCGTCGATCCCGGCGCACTGCGCTCGCCTGCGATCGACGCCCCGGAGGAGTTCGCGCGCCGCAGCTGGACGCGCGAGGACGCGATCCGCGAGATCGTCCGCAGCCGCCTCGAGTGTCTCGGGCCGGTGACCGCGCAGGCCCTCGCCGCGTCCATGGCGATCGCGGAAGCCGAGGTGGAGGTGGCGCTCGCGGCGCTGGTCGCCGAAGGCATGGCGATGCGCGGCGCCTACACGCCGGGTGCCGCGGCGAACGAAGCCTGCGACCGCGCGCTGCTCGCCCGCATCCATCGCTACACGATCAAGCGGCTGCGCCAGGAGATCGAGCCGGTCTCGGGACAGGACCTGTTGCGATTCCTGTTCCGCTGGCAGCACGTCAATCCGGGCGAGGCGCGGCAGGGCCCCGATGCGCTCGACGCCGTCATCGCGAAATTGCAGGGATTCGAGGCGCCCGCCGGGTCTTGGGAAGCGGAGATCCTGCCCGCGCGCCTCGAAGGCTACGACTTCACCTGGCTCGACGACCTCTGCCTGTCCGGCCGCGTCGTCTGGGCGCGGCTGGCCGCGGGGTCGCCGGGCTCGCGGGCAGGTGCATCGGGGCCGATCCGCACCACGCCGGTGACGCTGCTTCCCCGTCGCGTCGCACCCCAGTGGACACGTGTCGCACCTGCGCCTTCGGACGCGGTCGTCCCGAGCGCGCGCGCGCAGGTGGTCGTCGACCATCTGCGCCTGCATGGCGCATCGTTCTACGACGAGATCGTCGACGCCACGCGGCTCCTGCGCACCCAGGTCGAGGATGCGCTTGCCGAGCTGGTCGCGCGGGGAGCGGTGACTTCCGACAGCTTCGCCGGCCTGCGGGCGTTGCTGACGCCGTCGGAGCGGCGCAAGCCCTTGGGCGGGGCCAGGCGCCACCGGCGCGGCGCGCTGTTCGGCATCGAGGATGCCGGACGCTGGTCGCTGACGAGAAAGCCCCCGCTTCAGGCAGGCAGCGGAACCACCGATGACGCGGCACCGCGACGCAGCGACGCGCCGCGCTGGCCCGGCGAGCCGGTCAACGATGCCGATGCGCTCGAGCACGTCGCGCGAGTGCTGCTGCGACGCTACGGCGTCGTGGCATGGCGGCTGCTGGAGCGCGAGGCGGCATGGCTCCCGCCGTGGCGCGACCTGCTGCGCGTGCTGCGCAGGCTCGAGGCCCAGGGCGAGCTGCGCGGCGGACGCTTCGTTGCCGACCTGAGCGGCGAGCAATTCGCGCTGCCCGAAGCGGTCGCAATGCTGCGCGACACCCGTCGGGCGCCGCCGTCCGGGACCCTGGTGTGCGTGAGCGGGGCCGATCCCCTGAACCTCGTCGGCATCGCGGTTCCCGGGAGCCGGGTGCCGGCGCTCGCGGGCAACCGCGTGGTCTACCGCGACGGCATTCCGATCGCCGCGCTCGTCGCAGGCGAGACCCGCTGGATCGAGCCACAGGATCCCGCGCAGGCCCGCATCGTCGAGGACGCCCTGGTCAGGCGCGGCATCGGCTCGCCCCTGCCGGCCTGCCTGCGCTAGCCCGAGCTCCGGTCCGCTGGCTGCGGGGGGCGGGCCGCGCGCAGCGCGCGCCGGCGCTCGAGGCTCTCCGGCGGCCACTCGCTGGGGATATCGTAGAACTCGGCGACCGCGCGCACGCCGGGCGGAAGCACGACCCAGGGCTGCTTCGACGACGTGAAGATGTGGATGTCGGGGGGCAGCCGGTCGGGGTCGTCGAGGGTGCCCACGCGCACGAAACGCACTGCGTCGCCCGCACCGGCGTAGTTGCTCCACACCGCGACATGGCATCGCGGACAGCGCGAGATCTTCTGGCCCTTGCCGCTGTTCGACGGCGTGTCGACGACCTCGGGCTCACCCTCGAGCAGGACCACGCGATCGGCCTCGATCAGCGCATTGAGCGCGAACGAGGCGCCGCTTTCGCGCTGGCACCAGCGGCAGTGGCAGCAATGCACGAACAGCGGCGACGTCGTCATCCGGTAGCGGACGGCGCCGCAGGCACAGCCACCGTCGATGGGAAATGAACCCGCGTTGCCCGCCTGCCTGTCATTCATCGTCCGCTCCTCCGGGGTTTGGTCGCAGCCTGGCGCAGCGATGCTAGTATATGCATTGCATATAGCCGCCTCACGATGGAACCTGTCCACCCGATCCTTGCCCTCCTTGCGCACGGGCAGGCCCACGGCTACGAGCTCCGGAGCAGGGCGGAGCGCGACCTGCGCCCGTTCTGGCGCATCGATTTCGGGCAGCTCTACCGAGTCCTGCACCGCGCGCTGCGCGACGGCCTGATCGCCGCCGCCGGCCGCGAAAGGAGCACGCAGGGGCCGGCCCGCACGCTCTACCGCCTGACGCCCAGGGGCCGCGCGGCCGTCGCCGCGTGGCTCGCCGATCCGGCGCAGGACGACGACGAGCTGACGGTCAAGCTGACGCTCGCCGCGCAGGGCGGCCGGCTGGCGAGCGTCGTCGCCGCCAATCGCGGGCGCTTGGTCTCGCGGCTGCAGGAGGCGCAGCGCGCATATCGCGCGGCGATCGATTCCGGCGACCGCGGCCGGATCCTCGCCTGCGATGCCCTGCGGCGCCGCTGCGAAGCCGCCGAAGCCACGCTCGGCCTCGCCGAGTCGGCCAGTGCGTCGTCGTCGTCGCGGATCCGGACCCGGACCCGGACATGCACGGGCGACACTCCGCCAGGCCGACGTGCCGCGGAGACCGCGCGCCGCGACGCCGGCCAATCCATGCTGCGCATCGCCGGCAGCGACGATCCGCTGCTGAGCTGGCTTGCGCACGAGTCGGGCTTCGCCACCCGGGTCGTCGGCAGCTATGGCGGATTGTGGGCGTTGCAGCGCCGCGAGGCCGATGCGGCGTCGCTGCACCTGTTCGACGCCGAGGCCAACGAATACAACGCGCCGTTCCTGCGGCACCTGCTTCCGGAGAGCGACTGGGTGCTGGTGAACCTCGCGTGGCGCGAGAACGGCCTGATCGTCGCGCGGGGAAATCCCCGGGACGTAAAGGGCGTCGGCGACCTGATGCGCGACGACCTGCGCTTCCTGAACCGGCAGCGCGATGCCGGCACCCGGATGCTGCTGACCCGCGCGCTGCGCGACGCGGCGATCGATCCGCCGTCGATCCCGGGCTGGGAGCGCGCGGTCGCCACCCACAACGCCGTGGCCCAGGCGATCGTCCTCGGGCGTGCGGATGTCGGGCCGGGATTGCGCGCGGTCGCAGCGGCCTGGGACCTGGATTTCGTGCCGCTCGCGCAGGAGCGCTACGACATCGCGCTGCCGCGCGAGGTGCTCGATTCGGCATCCTGCAGACGTCTGTTCGGCGTGCTGCGGGGCAGGACGCTGAGACGCCAGGCGGGGCGCTTTGCCGGCTACGACCTGCGCGACTGCGGACGGATCGTCGGCGCCGCCCGGCCCGATCTCATGCGGGGCTGAGCGAGCCATTCATTTTCATCGAGGAGGGCGTACGTGGATTTGCGAGTGCAGGCATTGGATTTGATGACGGGAGCGACGGTGGCACTGGCTGCGATCGCTGCGACGGGCGCCGGGGCGGCGAGCGCGGCGACGCAAGATCCGGTCAAGCTGACGATCTACGCGGCGGGAACGCTCGCCCGGCCGTTCACCGAGATGGCGCGCGAATTCGAGAAGTCGCACCCCGACATCACGATCCAGCCGCAGTTCGGCGGCAGCGTCAAGATGGTCAAGCAGGTGACCGTGCTGAAGCAGCAGGCCGACATCGTCGCCGTGGCGGACTACACGGTGATTCCGAAGTACATGTTCGGCGCGAGCGGGGCGCCGGCGTATGCCGACTGGTACGCAGGGTTCGTCGGCAATGCGATCACGTTCATCTATACGCCCAGCAGCAAGTTCGCGAAGGAGATAACGGCCGACAACTGGCACGACATCCTGGCGCGTCCGGGCGTCGCGATCGGGCGCTCCAATCCCGACACCGATCCTTCGGGCTACCAGACGCTGCAGATGCTCGGCCTCGCGGCAACCCACTACCACCGGCCGGGCCTCGCGGAGGCGATCCTGAAGAACGCGCCCGAGGCGAACATCCGCGACACCGAGACCGACCTCATTTCCGCGCTGCAGCTCGGGCAGATCGACTATCTTGCGATCTATCGCTCCGACGCCCTGCAGCACCACTTCGAGTACCTGAAGCTGCCGGCCGCGATCGATCTCAGCGATCCGCGCTACTCGGCCGACTACGCGAAATCGGTCGTGCACACCAGGAACGGGGCGCTGACCGCCAAGCCCATCGTGTACGCACTGACAATCCCCCTGAACGCACCTCACGCCCAGGCCGCGATCGAGTTCGTCAGGTTCATCCTCGGGCCCGAAGGACGGAAGATCTCCGCGCAGAACGGCTTCAAGACGCTCTCTCCCGCCTATGTCGTGCACGGCGACAGGATGCCGTCGCAGCTCCTTGCGCTGACGCAGCCGTGGAAGGAGCAGTGATCCGACGGCGCTCCCGGGCTGGATGAGCCCGGCAGTCGCGATGCGGCGTCCGGCCCTCTTCCTTGCCTTCTGGCTGCTCGGGAGCATGGTGCTGGCGTTCATTGTCGTGCCGCTGCTGTCGCTGGTCGCGGCGCCCGGGCTCGCCGGGCTCGTCCGCGCCGCGGCGCTGCCCGACGTCCGCGCGGCGATCGCGTTGAGCCTTGCCGCGGCGCTGGCCGCCGCGGCGCTCGCCGCGGTGTTCGGCGTGCCGCTCGCGTACGTGCTGGCGCGCAGCACGTTTCCCGGAAAGGGCATCGTCGAGGCAGTGGTCGACCTCCCGCTCACCGTGCCGCATACCGTCGCCGGCATTGCGCTGCTGCTCGCGTTCGGACGCGAAGGCGTGCTGGGGGAGCCGGCGGCCGCATGGTTCGGGTTGCGCTTCTGGGGGACATTCGCCGGCATCGTCGTCGGGATGCTGTTCGTGAGCCTTCCGTATGCGGTCAATGCGTCGCGCATCGGCTTCGAGGAAGCGATCGATCCCCATCTCGAGAAGGTCGCGCGCACCCTCGGTGCGGGGCCATGGCGCGTGTTCAGGCGCATCGCGCTGCCGCTGGCCTGGCGCGGCGTGATGGCGGGCATCACGCTGACCTTCGCCCGCGCGATCAGCGAGTTCGCGACGGTCGCTCTGCTCGCGTATTACCCGATGACCGCGCCGATCAAGGTCTACGAGCTGTTCCTGCGCTTCGGTCTCGACGATGCCACCGGAGCGGCGGTGCTGTTTCTCGGGATCGTGCTGCTGCTGTTCGTCCTGCTGCGCCAGTTCGCCTATGGCCGCGGCGGCAATCGCGGGTTCGGGCGGTGAGCGCGCAGGCACTGGCGGTCGAGGGCGTCTCGGTCGCGCTGGGCGCCTTCGCGCTGCGTGAGCTCACCCTCGCCGTCGCGCCGGGCGAGGTCCTGGTGCTGCTGGGCCCGAACGGCGCCGGCAAGAGCGTGATCCTGGAGACGATCGCTGGCTTCCATCGCCCGCTGCAGGGTCGCGTCCGCATCGGTGACCGCGACGTGACCGCATTGCCTCCCGAAGCGCGACATGTCGGCTACGTGTTCCAGAACTTCGCGCTTTTCCCGCATCTCAGCGTCGCGCAGAACGTCCGTTTTGCCACCGAGGCGCGCGGTGTGGGCCGGGTCGCGCGCTCGGAGGGCGAGCGGCGGATCGCTGCGCTGCTCGCGCGCTTCGATCTCGCGCGGATCGCCGACCGCCGGCCGGCCGACTTGAGCGGGGGCGAAAAACAGCGGGTCGCACTGGCGCGGGCGCTTGCGACGGACCCCGCGGTGTTCCTCTTCGACGAGCCTTTCTCCGCCCTCGACGCGGCGACCCGCGATGCGCTGCGCGACGAGCTGGCGGAGTTCCTGCGCGAGGCAGGCGTACCTGCGCTCTACGTGACCCACGATTACGCGGAGGCGATGGCCTTCGCCGACCAGGTCGCGGTCGTGGATGGCGGGACGATCGTCCAGTGCGGCCCCGCAGAGCGCGTGTTCGCGGCGCCCGGGAGCGCACGGATCGCGCGGATGACCGGCGTCGAGAACATCGTCGACGGCGAGGTCCGCGCGGTCGCTGACGGGGAGGCGATCGTCGTCCTGGGCAGCTCGGAGCTCCGGGTCCCGTTGCACGGCCGTGCAGCCGTGGCGGGGCAGCGTGTGTCGGTCAGCGTGCGTGCGGAGGATCTTTCGGTGCTGCTGCTGGGGCAGGCGGCATCGGCCGGGGACATCACCATGCCCGCGAGGGTCCTGCGGCTGGCGAATCGGGGCCCGTTGGTGCGGGTCGACTGCGATTGCGGCTTTCCGCTGATCGCCTCGGTGACGCCCGCGCAGTGTCGGCAGCTGGCGCTCGCGCCGGGAAGCCAGGCGCTCGTCGCCTTTCCCGCGGCCGCGCTGAACCTCCTCGCCGGCTGATTGCACCTGCGGCGTGGCGCTGGCCTTTGCACGGCGCGCCCGACCTGGCGTCCGGCGGCGGACCGGCACTAGCCGGCGTCGGGAATGCCGTCGAAGAACTCGACGACTCCGGTCTCGAGCGAATACTCGGCGCCGACGACCATCAGGCCCTTGTCCTGGATCAGCTGCTCGAGGATCTCCGATCCGTGTCGCAGGTGATTCGCCGAAGCGCGGATGTTCGCCCGGACGGCCTGCTGCACCAGCGCAACGGGGTCGTGCCGCAGCTCGGTCGCCAGCAGGGTCTCGACCGAGGGGCGGACGCGGTCGACGATCGAGCGCAGATTTCGCGACCGGTTCTCGGTCGACTGCTGGAGCTCTTCGAGCGTGGCGAGAATGGCGCCGCATTGCGAGTGGCCCAGCACGACGACCAGCCGCGTGCCATAGCGGGCGGCGGCGAATTCGACACTGCCGACCTGCGACGCAGCGACGACGTTGCCGGCGACGCGGATGACGAACAGGTCGCCCAAGCCCTGGTCGAAGACGATCTCCGCAGGCACGCGCGAATCCGAGCACCCGAGGATGATCGCGAAAGGCTCCTGGCCGGCGACGAGCTCGTCGCGGCGCGCCGGGCTCGTGGGCCGGTCGCGGCTCCGCAGGCCCGATGCGAAGCGGCGATTGCCCTCGATCAGGCGCTCCAGCGCTTCACGCGCCGGAATCATCGCTGCGCCTTGTTGCCATGCCGATCCGGGGGTACGGGGGGACGTCGGGAAGTGTGTCGTGTCGCATTGGAGACTCGCGGGCTGCGCGGGGAGCGCCGGAACCCGCGCCTGGGCAGCCGGCGATGCGCGACGGATTATACCCAGCCTGTCCGCAGCCTGAATGCAACCTCGGGGCGGCCCCGGCGACGCAAAGGCGCGCTGCGACGATCAGCGCCGGGAGAGCGGCAGGGCGATGGCGTCCCCGGCGAGCAGGGTGGCCAACTCCTCGGGCGGCACCGCTTCGCTGATCAGGTAGCCCTGCATTTCGTCGCACTTCAGCCGGCGCAGCATCTGGGCCTGCGGCTCCGCATCGACGCCTTCGGCGACGACCTTGAGCCCGAGCGAATGCGCCAGCGAAATCACCGTCGATACGAGCAGCATCGTATTCGGGTCGTCGAGCATTGCGCTGATGAACGCGCGGTCGATCTTGAGCGTCTGCACGGGGAGCTTGGTGAGGTAGCTGAGCGACGAGTAGCCGGTGCCGAAGTCGTCGACCGCAATGCCGATCCCCATTGCCCTGACCGCGGCGAGCTTCCGGATGTTCTCCTCGACATCCTCCATGATCAGGCTCTCGGTGATCTCGAGATCGATCGCGCAGGGCCCCGTCCCGTGTGCGATTGCGGCGTGCACGATTCCGACGAAATCGGGCTTGCGCAGCTGGATCGGCGAGACGTTCACCGCGACGCGCGGGGCATCCAATCCCCCGCTGCGCCACTGGTCGTGGTCGATGACCGCCCTGCGGATGGCCCAGGCCCCGACGTCGAGGATCATTCCGGTCTCCTCGAGCAGCGGGATGAACTGCGCGGGGGGCACGAGCCCCAGCTCCGGACTTTGCCAGCGCATCAGCGCCTCGACGCCCATGATCCTGCGAGTCGCGACGTCGACCTTCGGCTGGTAATGCAGCACGAACTCGTCCCGCTCGAGCGCGAGTCGCAGCTTGTTCTCCAGCGAAAGCTTTTCGGCGGCGATCTCGGTCATGTGCCGCGCGTAGAACGTGAGCTTGTCGCCGGTGGATTTGGCGTTCTTGAGCGCCGCCTCGGCGTTTCGCAGCAGGGTCTCGGCGTCCGCGCCGTCCTCCGGATACAGCGCGACGCCGGTCCTTGCGGAAACGTGCAACGACGTCGCGCCACCGATGGAAAACGGCTCGTTGAAGCAGCTGCGCAGCTGCCCGTCCAGCTCGCGTGCCAGGACGTCGGTCTCGCCGGGCAGCGGGACGACGACCGCGAAGCTGTCCGCACCCAGCCGCCCCACGCGACTCGAATCCCCGGCGCATTGGATCAGGCGCGTCGCGACCTGCCGCAGCAGCTCGTCGCCCGCCTGCCGCCCGAGGGAGTCGTTGACGGCCTTGAATCGCTCGACGTCGAGCAGGGCCAGGGCGAGCCGGGGTCGTTCCGGTCCCGTGCCCTTGAGGCGCTGCGTCAGGCGCTCGTGGAACAGCGTTCGGTTCGGCAGCCCGGTGAGGACATCGTAATACGCGACGTAATCGAGCCGCTCGGATTTCTCGATGTGCTCGAGCGCAAACGAAATGTCACCCGCAAGCTCCAGCAGGAGCTTCATCTCGTCGTCGTCGAAGAATCCGCGCTCGGCCGAGTAGAGAGCGAGGACACCGACCGCGTTTCCGCCCACGGTCAGCGGAATGACGCAGACCGAATGGATTCCCCGTTCGCGGAACTCGCGCTGGGTGACGATCTGGGGGTCGTCCTGCGCGTCGTTCGAGATCACCGGCTGCAGGTTGCGGACGGCGCGTCGCGCGAGACCGGGACCCGGACACCCGATCTCGGTCATGGTCAGCGGTGCGGTCTCGAAGAAATCGCGGATGTCGCCATCCCAGGCGACCGGCCGGACCCTCCGGGCCTCGTTGTCGACGACGCCGATCCACGCCATCGGGAGCTGGCCGGCGTCGACGGCGATGCGGCACGCCTCCCGGAACAGCTCGCCGCGGTCCCGCACGCGAACGATCAGCGCGTTGATCTGGCTGAGGACCGCGTGGATCCGGTTGAGGTTCTTGACGCGCATCTCCGCGAGCTTGCGCTCGGTGATGTCCTGTGCGGTGCCGACGACGCGGTAGACGCTGCCGCTTGCGTCGCGAACGGGGAACGCGCGATCGCGAATCCAGCGCAGCGCGCCATCCGGGCGCAGGATCCGGTACTCCTCGTCGTAGCCGCCCTCGATGGCTGGCCCCTGCGTGATGCTGGCCACCCGGTCGTGGTCCTCCGGGTGGACGGCGTCGAGCCATTGGTGCGGGTGCAGGTAGAGCTCGGCGACGCTGCGTTGCCAGACGTCTGCGTAGGCCGGGCTCACATAGAGCAGCCGGTCCTTGGCCGGGTCGGTGAGCCAGAAGACCTCGCTGATGTTCTCCGCGATCTGGCGGAACCGCTCGTCGCTCTCATGTTGCGCGCGCTCCGACTCGCGGCGGCGCGCCTCGGCGCGCAGCGATTCGATGCCATAGGTCAGATCGTTGGCCAGCTCGACCAGCAGCCTGACCTCCTCGTCGTTGAATCGGGCCGGGTCGGTCGAATAGATGCAGAGGGTTCCGAACGCGGGCTGCTCGCTGCCCAGCGGGAGCGAGATGGCGCTGCGAATGCCGAAGCGGCCGGCGCGGGCCCGCCAGGGACCGAAGGGACCGTCGGTCAGGGTGTCGCGAACCACGGCGGGCTGACCGGAACGGATGCTCATCCCGGTCGGCCCCTGGCCCAGCGCATCGTCGGCCCAGGAGACCTTCAGGTCCTCGAGGTACCCGGTCGCGCCGTACATGGCGGCCGGGCGCACGCTTTTCGCCTCGTCGTCCTCGGCATAGCCGATCCAGGCAAGGACGTGGCCTCCGCGCTCGACGAGGATGCGACACATGTCATCGAAGAACTTCTGCTCCTGCGTCGCCCGGACGAGCGCCTGGTTGCACTCGATCAGCATGCCGAGATTGCGATTGCGGGTGCGCAGGTCCGCCGCGGCGCGTTCCCGCACGTCCAGCATCCGGTTGAACTCGCTGGCCACCTTGGTCAGCTCGGCGGGGCCCTCGATGGCGGCGCGTGCGGCGAGGTCGCCGTCGGCCACCCGTTCTGCCGCCGCTTCGAGGCTCGTGATCGGCCTTGCGATGGCATTGCCGTAGCGGCGCGCCAGAAGCAGCGCGAACGCCAGCGTCCCCAGGACCAGCACGATCGCGCGGATGATCCGGTCCCGTACCGGCGCGAACAGCGTGTCCTCGGGAATGCCCACCGAGACCAGCCACCCGGTCCGCGGGTCCGAATGGTAGGCGATGACCCGGGCGACTCCGTCCACGCTCGACACCCGGTAAATTCCATCGCCGCGGGCGCGCGCGGCGTTCGCCAGCTGCGCGTTGCCGACCGGCTTGCCGATCCATTGCTCGGGGTCGGCCGAGCGCATCAGGAACCGCCCGTGGGCATCGACCACCGAGACCACGACATCCCCGGGAATTGCCGGAAGGATCCGCGCCTGCAGCTTCAGCAGGTCCAACGGCAGCACGAGCAGGCCGGTCACTGCCCCTCCGGCACCCCGCAGCGGCTGCGTCAGGACCGAAACCCAGCGACCGCTGGATTTGCCGAGGAAGGCGTCGCCTGCCGTGAAGCGGGCCCGGCGGACGCCCTCGCGGAACCAGGGAAAGGCGGCCGCGGCCTCGCCGCCCGAGGTGTCGGGAAGGAGCGCGCAGACGCTGTCCCCGCGCAGCGTCCGGGTCAGCAGGTTGGCGAACTCGGGGTGCAGTTTCAGGAACTCGGCCAGGAACGGATCGCAGCGGGCGGGATCCAGTGCGGACACCAGCGGCCGCTGCGCGAGGACCGTCAGCAGCCGTTCGCTTTCCGCGATCTCGCGATCGATGTTGTTCGCGGTGATCGTCGCGAGATTGCGCAGCTGGTTTTCGGCCTGATGGCGCGATTCCCGATAGCGATCGACGATGACATAGCCCGCGGCGGCGGCGAGCGGGATGACGGCAGCGAGCGCGAGCGCGACGAGGTGGGCTCGGATGGTCCGATGGGGTGAGTCGGAGTGGGGCGCCGGCATGCGGTCGATTAGCACAAAGCGGGCCAGCAGCTGGCGAACATGCCCTGCCACGGGATCGCCCGCAGGGCGACGGGGTGGACGATTCGTCGACCCCGAGGCATGGACAGCATGCGCAGCGACGCGATGTTGCCGTCGCGCGTCGCACGCCGCCGTGTTGCGCCGGACCCCGGGCCACGGGAGGCCGGGGGAGCGGTCAAAGCCCGGCGAGCATCAGGTGGAAGGTGTTCCGCAATCCGGCCTTGCGAAACCCGCAGCTTTCATAGAGCGAAATCGCCGGATTTTGCGGATGCACGGTAAGCGACACCTGCCGGTGGCCGGCTTGTTTCGCTGCGGCCAGCGCGGCCAGCATCAGCGGGCGTCCCAGCCCGCGGTGCTGGAAGGGCGGGAACAGGGCAATGCCGAGTTGCGGCGTGTGCTCGTCGACCCAGGCCAGGCCCTGGGCGTCGGAAAGGACGCGCATCCAGCAGGCACCGATCGGCCCGTTCACGCCGGGCAATTCGCCGGCGATTCCCACGTCGCCGGGGCGCCCCCAGGCCTCGGCATAGATCCGCACCTGCGGCAGCTCGAGCACCTCCCTGGGTCGCAGCGGAGCGGGTGGTGGATCCCACAGCGCAATGTGCAGCAGGTCCCAGAGCATTGCCTGGTCGCTCGGCTGCAGCGGGCGGGTTCGAAGTGCCTTCGGATCACTCATGCGGTGGTTCGTCGCGCAGCCTGCGCTGGTACCAGGCGATGTCGCGCCAGGCGCCGAACTTGCGTCCCGCGGCGCGGAACACGCCGACCGGCTCGAAGCCGACGCTGCAATGCAGCGCGATGCTGGGGTCGTTGGGCAAGGCGATGCCGGCGTAGGCATTGCAGTAGCCGCGACCCGCCAGCGCCTCGAACAGCGCCAGATAGAGCGTCCGGCCCAGCCCCTGCCGCTGCGCACCCGGGTCGACATATGCGGAGGTCTCGGTCGACCACCGGTAGGCGGCGCGTTCGCGATGCGGGGATCCGTAGGCGTAACCGAGAAGCTTGCCGTCGCGTTCGGCGACGAGCCAGGCCCAGCCCTCGGCATATTTGCGGATCCGGCCCTCGAACTCGTCGACGCCGGGAACCGTTGTCTCGAACGAGACCGTCGTGTGCTCGACGTAAGGTGCATAGATGGCGAGCAGTGCCGGTGCGTCGGCCTCGGTCGCGGAGCGGAGGAGAATGCGGCCGTCAGGCACGTTCGCTCGGCATGCGGGTGCCGTCTGCAGTTGCGAAGCCTCGGGCACCGGCGTCAGACGGTCGGCTCGACGACGACTGCGGTGCCGTAGCACAGCACTTCGGTGACGCCGTTCATGACGTCGGTCGCGTCGTAGCGGATGCCGATGACCGCATTGCCGCCGAGCTGCCGGGCATGCGTGAGCATCAGGTCGAAGGCCTCGGCGCGGGTCCTCTCGCATAGGCTGGTGAACAGCGAGATGTTGCCGCCGACGATCGTCTGCAGCGAGCCGCCGATGGTGCCGAAGATCGAGCGCGAGCGCACCGTGATGCCGCGCACCACGCCGAGGTTGCGGGTAATCCGGTGACCGTCGATCTCGAATCCGGTGGTGGTGAGCGCATGTTCCATGGTGGTCTTTCGCGGCGCGGGCAATCGGCAATGCGGGCAAGCGGCCGGCTGCGCTGCCATCAGCGCGACGATACGCGATCGGTGATCGTGGCGAGGATCAGCATCGCCAGCGCAGCCACCATCGCGACCGTGCGCACGGTGTGCCATTGCCACCACCAGTCGCGGAGTTCCGCCCAGTTCGCCGGGGGCGCCTGCACGGCCCAGGTGATGACCTGGGCGTTGATCGGCTGATTGCCGAACCGCGTGACGACCGCGGCGACGACCATGCAGACCGTGGAGGCGAGCAGCAGGTAGCGCGTGCGAGGGTTGCGCTTCGCCGCCATCGCGAGGACCAGCGTCAGGACGATGCAGAGCGCGCCGGCTGCGGGGAGGAGGCTGTTCAGCGCGCGGATCGCGTGCTGCTGCTGCTCGACGTAGGCCGCCGCCGACAAGCCCGTCGGATCGAAACCCAGCCAGATGCCGAATGTCGTCCCGGCCAGCAGCGCGACGAGCAGCAAATCGATGAAGCGGATGATGGTCGCGGTCACGGCTCCTCCATCAGACGTTAAGCGCAAGTCTCAGCTTCTACGTATAAGGCATTGTAATCACGAGTGTTTGTGCGTTGCCAGACATTTGTGGGGAAGACAGCGTCGAAACGGGATGACCGTCGCATGGGCCGGCGCGCGTGTCCCCGCCGCGGGGGCGATCGACCCGCAGGCCCTGCAATGTCCGACCGGCGCTAGCGCCGCCAGAGGCCGTCCAGCACCAGCTTCACGCCGAAGCCTGCGAGGGCCGAACCGGCGATGCGTTCGATCGTGCGCTGGCTGCGCCCGTAGGCGGCGCGAATGCGCCGGCGCGAGAACGCCACGCTCAGCAGGCTGCGCCACAGCACCGACGCGCCGAGGATGCCGAGCCACGAAAGCAGCTTCGCCCACGGTGGCGTGTCGGCCGACAGCGTGACGGCGAAGATGCTGGCGAAGAACAACACGGTCTGGGGATTGGCGAGGTCGGTCGTCAGCCCGCGCAGGAAATGACCGCCCAGCGAGCGCCGCGGCATCGGCAGATCGGCGTCGAGACGGGCCGCCGGGTGCCGGCGGATGAGCCGCCAGGCGAGCCACAGCAGATAGACGCCGCCGATCACCTTGGCGACGGAGAAAAGCTCGCCGCTGTGGGCGATCAACGTCGCCATGCCGAGCAGGCCGAGCGCCGCATAGATGGCATCGCCGGCAGCCACGCCCAGGCCGGCGGCGATGCCCGCAGGTCGGCCTGAATGCAGGCTGGCCTGCACGACGACGAGCAGGTTGGGCCCGGGGCTCAGGAACGTGAGTGCGAAGAGTCCGACGGTCAGGAGGACGGAGTGCACTGGATCAGGCGCCACTGCGCTCCGCTGGCCGGGTCAGGACGAACGCGAGCGCCAGGGACGCTCCCCAGGCAACCTTGGATGCATAGCTCAGCATGAACGCCGCGCCCGAGTAGGCGTGCGGACCCAGCATCAGGGCCTGGAGCATGGTGAGCGCCGTCACGGCGAGGCCGAGTTGGAGCCCCCAGCGGC
This sequence comes from Casimicrobiaceae bacterium, assembly GCA_035470905.1. GTDB lineage: Bacteria > Pseudomonadota > Gammaproteobacteria > Burkholderiales > Casimicrobiaceae > VBCG01. The sequence continues at coordinate 35,873 of DATIQL010000159.1, read as the reverse complement.
GCAGCCGGAACATGCCGATGACCGACGCGAGAAGCACGAGCTCGTAGGCAGCCGCGAGCGCCAGGAATCCGGTGCCGTGCGAGGCATCGCGCGAAGCGAGGAGCGCGCGGAATGCCTCGCGTCCGCTCGCGGGAACGGCTTGCGGGAACACGGTGTCGAGGGCGCCGGCCGCAATGGCCAGCAGGACGGCGGTGACGAGGAGGATGCGGAGCAGCAGGCTGGGATTCATGAGCGAATGACGTTCCGGTTCAGAAAGGGCGCAAGCGTGCCATGGCCGATTCGCTACTCCCGTCCACCGGGCTTGCGCCCGCTGCGAACGAAGCCGACCGCGAACGCCACCAGCGCCCCGAGAGGCCCCCACACGAGAGCGCTGGTCATCGCGGCCTCGACAGCCCGGTCGTGGGCGTTGGACGACAGCAGATCGGTCAGGAAATAGCCGGCAATCGCGACGACGACGTAGCCGACGATTGCGTAGAGCAGGCCGATGCCGAGTCTTCTCATGGTAGCGAATCCTCCGGGCGCGGTTCAGGTCGTGCGTGTCGGTCGAAGCGTTCGTCGTGTGGACGATCCGTTGTCATTCCGGCGCGGGCCGCATGGATGTCGGCATCCCGATCACGCGTCCCGAGCGGCGGCAAACCACCCCGGCACGTAGGCGAGCGCTTCGGTCAGGGTCCCAAGCACCCTGACGCTGCTCCGCGTCACGGCGTCGGGTGGGGATCGGAGATCCGGAACCAGCACGACCTGTGCGCCGGCAGCGAGCGCAGCCCTGGCGCCGTTCTCGCTGTCCTCGAAGGCCAGGCACGCGCTCGCGGGAACGCCGAGGCGCGCGGCCGCAAGCTGGTAGACGGCGGGGTCGGGTTTGCCGCGCGGCACCTCGTCACCGCCGGCAACGGCCCCGAAGTGCGTGAGAACGTCGACCGCGCCAAGGCGATGGCGGATCTCCGCCGCAGCCGACGACGAGGCAACCGCACAGAGGACGTCCATGGATCGCAGCAGCACCAGAAGCTCGCGGACGCCGGATTTCAACGGGAAGACCCGGTCACGGTTCTCGCGCGATAGCACTCCGGCAGCGCGGGACCGGACGGCGCGAAACGCGTCGCCCCCACCCAGAAGACGGACGAGGATCGCGTTGGACTCGGGCTCCGCGCGGCCGACGACGTCGGCGTAGGCCTCCGGCTCGAGTGTGATCCCGCAGTCCCGCGCGGCGTCGATCCACGCGCGCATGATCGCGCGCTCGGAGTCGATGAGAAGCCCGTCCATGTCGAAGATGGCAGCGTGGAACAAATCAGGATGCCTGGCGATCGTCGTTCGGGCCGGCGGGCGCCGGCTCACTTCGGCGAGCCCCATCGACCTGCTCGAGCGCCTCGTCCTCGAAGTAGACGACGACGGCGGATTCCTCCGGCACCGCACTCACGCGATGCACGGAAAACGACGCACCGCCCTGGGGGCACGCGAATCGCGCGTAATGCGGCGAGTCGACGATGAGCTCGAAACCCATGCGTCGGTAGAACGCGACGGATTCCGCAACGTCGAGCGCCGGCAGCGTGACCTGATTGAGGTTCATGGAGAGTCGAAGATCTCCTGCGCTGCATCGTTCATGGCCGTGCAATGACGCGAACGACGGTTTCCCGGTAGATGCGAAAGCCCATCCGCTCGTAGAGCCGGTGGGCCGCCTCGTTGTCCCGCATGACGTGCAGGAACGGCGTTTCACGACGCTGCATCTGGCGGCGCAGCAGCCGGATCATCAGCCGCCGCGCAAAGCCGCGACCCTGGAAATCGGGATGCGTGCACACGCCGCTGATTTCCCGGAAGCTGCCCGCGTGCATGCGCTCGCCGGCCATGGCCACCAGCCGCGACCCTTCGAAGACACCGAAATACTCGCCGAGCTCGATGGTCCTCGGCCCAAAAGGACCCGGACGGGTGAGCGTGGCGAGATCGAGGGCCTGTGATGCGTGCTCCGGTCCGAGCCTGCGGGCGTCGGTAGCTTCGTCGGCGGCGGGCATTGCCGCATCCCAGACCATCCTGAACATCGTCGATTCTTCATCGACCTGCCAGCCGGCCGGCGCGGTTCCCGACCAGCCGGCGCAGTAAAGCTGCTCGCCGGACCGGCAGCAGCCGGTCAAGGCTTCGAAGTCGGGGTGCTCGCCATTCTCGAAACCGACAATCGGCGAGAAGCCCCGAGCGTATCGGCGTGCGCCGCCCGTGCCGGTCGCGTATTTCGCGTGCGGCCCGGTGAGGGCATTCCACGCGACATCGTCGAGGAGGTGTCTCACGCGCAGCCGCCGCTGCCTGGGGTTGCGGAAGCCACCTCAGTGCTTCCAGAATTCGCGTGACGCGATGCGCGCGCCCTCGGCCATCGCAGCCATCTTCGCCCACACGACCTCGGGGTCGACTGCAGCCTGGCCCACCCAGGTGCCGAAGCCGCAGTCGCTGCCGGCGATCACGTTTTCGCGACCCACGAGCTGCGCGTACCGGCCGATGCGCTGCGCGATGAGCTCGGGATGTTCGATGAAGTTCGACTTCGATTCGATGACGCCCGGAATGAGGAGCTTGCCCTCCGGCAACCTCACGGTCTCGAACAGCTTCCACTCGTGTGCGTGGCGCGGGTTGGCGGCCTCGAGGGCGATGGCCGAGGGCCGCGCACGGAACACGATGTCGATGACGTCGGCCAGGGGCACGTCGCAGTGATGCGGGCCCTCGTAGTTGCCCCAGCACAGGTGCATGCGCAACTGCTCGGGTGGGATGTTCGCCACCGCGTGATTGAGGGCCTCGACGTGGAGCTGCGCCTTCTTGCGCCATTCGGCCAGGCTGAGGCCGGCGTACTGGATATGCCGGCCCATGCCGAGATCGGGGCAGTCGATCTGCAGGACGAGGCCGGCGTTGGCGATGGTCTCGTACTCCTGCCGCATCGCGTCCGCGATCGCGAACAGGTACGCTTCCTCGGTCGGGTAGTGGTCGTTGCGGAAGAACAGCGATACCACGCCGGGCGACGCGGCCGTCAGGAACGCGTCCTGCACTTCGACCGAGGCGAGCGCCGCTTTCAGGTGGTCGACGTCGTTCTGCGCCCCCTGCGGATCGCGCACGCCGATCGCGGCGTTGCACGCAGGCGTCTTCCGGCGCGACCGCCCCGGATCGCCGAAGACCCGCTTTTCGAGGCTGGGGAATTCGGCCAGGTCCTGGTAGACGAAGGTGTTGCCGGTGCCGCCGAATCCGCTCAGGCGATCCTTGATGTAGGTCGCATAGCTCGGCTTGCTCATCTCGCCGTCGTTGACCACGTCGACGCCCGCCACCGCCTGCTTGCGCACGACTTCGTCGACGGCGGCAGCGATTCGCTGCGACAGCGCGGCGGCATCGACCGGCACGCCTTCCTCCTTGGCGTACATCGTCCGGATCAGGTCCTCGGGCCGCGGCAGACTGCCCGTGTGCGTCGTGAGAAATCGATCGGTGCTGCGCTTCATCGGAATCCCCTCGAAAGGTCGAATGCGATCGGGCCTAGGGCGTACCGTTGCGACCGTGCGCGCGATAGCCGGGCCGTTCGCCGAGCCGTTCGTGGTACGCCTCCACGGCCGGCAATCGCGGTCGGTCCATCGGCGTCATGAACCACCGGTTGGTCGAAAGCCCAAGCACGATGTCTGCAAGGGTGAATGCGTCGCCAGTGACATGGGCGCCGGTGCGCGACAGCTGGGCGTCCAGAATGGTCATGTGACGGTTCCAGCCGGCAACGCCGGCCGCAATGGCGGCGCGATCCGCATGGGCGGGACTCTGGCGCACCAGCCCCATGAACGCATAGCGCCAGGAGTTGTTGAGCTCGGTTGCCTGCCAATCCATCCACTGCTCGACCACGGCACGCTGCGCCGGATCGTCGGGCAACAGATCGAACCGCTGCTCGCGCGCTGCGAGGTAACGGCAGATCGCGTTCGATTCCCACAGCACCAGGTCACCATCGACGAGCACGGGAACCGTTGCGTTGGGGTTGAGGGCCTTGAATTCGGGAGTCTCGGTTGACCGGAAGCCCGAGCCCCACTGCTCCTGTTCGCAGGGCAGGCCCAGCTCCACGCAGGTCCACAGGACCTTGCGCACATTGATCGAGGAGGCCTTGCCCAGGACTTTGAGCATCGGATCAGGGTGCCGTTGCCTGTGCGTTTGCGAAGTCATGGCGCCCGGCGCCAATCATCGACGAGGTAGCCATAGATGTTGGTGTCGTAGGCGACCCCTTTGGCGACCCAGCGCTGGCGCAGGGTCCCCTCCAGGACGAAGCCGATGCCGAGCAGGAGGCGGTTCGAAGCGATGTTGGCCGGATCGACCTCGGCTTCGATGCGGCGAACGTTCATCGACGTGAAAGCATGTGAGCACATGGCCGCGATCGCCTCTCGCATCAGGCCCTGGCCCCAGTGGTTGCGTCCCAGGACGTATCCGATCTCCAGGCGCCCGCTCGCCTCCTCGTACCTGAAGACGAGCAGGCCACCGATCACCTTCGAGTCGCCATTGCGCACCAGGACGAGTTGCTGCCCCGTGCCCGAGGACGCGAGTGCCTCCATCCGGGAGAGCCACGCAGCGCCGTCCTGGGCGGACTGCCACGTCGGGTAGGGCAGGAAGCGAGTCGCCTCCGGATCGCCATTGACTTCCAGCAGGTCTGCGATGTCGGACGCGGCCACCGGCCGGAGGGTCAGGCGCGGCGACACGATGCGGGTGACGGCGGGGAGAGGCATTGGATCGGTGCGGGTTTTCAGGCGCCAGATGTTACCGCGCGGGCGCGTTCGAGACTCGCGACCCTTGCGCACGCAGCAGTTCCGGCAGTCGGTCGGGATGGAACGGAAGCCGCGCGGAAAGGGAGTCGACCGGCCTCCTGATCACGTGCATCGCGGCTACCGCTCGAGCCCCAGGACCAGCACGCCGCTGGCCACCAGGCCGATGCCGAACCACTCCCGGGCGGAAGGACGCTCGCCGAGGAAGGCGAACGCAAAGACCGCGACCAGCACGAGGCTGAACTTGTCGACGGGCGCCACCTTGGACGCTTCGCCGATCTTGAGCGCGCGGAAATAGCAGACCCAGGACGCGCCCGTTGCGAGCGCCGACAGCGAGAGAAAGAGAATCGTTTTCGACGACAGCGAACGTGGGTCGCTCCACTTGCCCGCATGCCAGACGAAGGCCGCAAGAACGAACACGATGATGACGGTCCGGACGAGGGTTGCGTAATCGGAATCGACGCCCTGGATGCCGATCTTGGCAAGGATGGCCGTGAGTGCGGCGAAGCAGGCAGACAGCGCTGCCCAGAAGAACCAACCGCTCGACGTCGTCGGCATGGAGTGACCCTTGATTCCTGCAATAGCAGGCGTTTCGACGCCTACGGGCGTTTCAGCGCCGTGACTTCGATCTCGATCTTCATCCGCGGATCCGCCAGGCCGGCGGAAATCATCATCGCGGCCGGGCGTACCTCGCCGAAATACTTGCGCAACACCGGCCAGCACTGCTCGAACTCATTTCCATCGGGCAGGACGTAGGTCACGCGCACGACATCCCGGAGACTTGCGTTCGCCTCCCTCAGTGCCGACTCGATGTTCTTCAGGCATTGCTCGGTCTGCTGGAGGATGCCGTCCGGGATGGACATGGTGCCGTAGTCGAAGCCGGTGGTGCCGGAGACGAATACCCAGTCGCCGGCGACCACTGCACGGGAATAGCCGATCTGCTCCTCGAAGGTGGAGCCCGAGCTGATGAGTCTTCTGTTCATGGGAGTTCCGGGCACGTGATGTGGACGATCGGGTCGGGTCTCGCGGCGCCCGAAGCGGGCGAAGTGCCGGCCGTTCGGTTTGGGTCAGGCCCGCTGCTCACGCGGAAGCTTACCGAGCCAGCCGGCAAGCGCGCAAACCACGATGAGGATTGCCAACGAGCCGCCTGCCAATGCGACCAGACCGCCGCAGCGACGAGTGCGCTGGCACGCCACCGAAGTGCCTGGCGGGGCGCATGCCAGATGAACACCGCGCCGCCCGCGATGGCGGACCAGGCGAGGAGAACGAAGGACCAAAGCAGCAAGTCGAGCAGGAGCGCCGCTGCAATGAATGCACCGACGTTCACTCGCCTCTCGGCTCGAGCGATGGCCAGACCGGCCCCGATATGACCTGCGAACATGGCGGCCCCGATGCCAGCCTGGAACCTCAGGCGGTACTCACTGAGGGCTGCTCAGAGTGCACGGGTCATGAAGACGCTGTTCGGGTCTTCGACATAGTCGGCAAACGGCGCGCAGTAGGTGAAGCCGAAACCCTCATACAACCGTCGCGCGGGCTCGAACGCCTCCATGGAGCCCGTCTCCAGACTCAGGCGAACATAAGAACGCTTGCGGGCTTCGGCAACGATCTGGGCCAGCATCGTCCTTGCGACGCCCTTCCGCCGGTGGGCAGAGGAAGTGCGCATGGACTTGACCTCCCCGTGCCTGGGGTCGAGTTGCTTGAGGGCGCCACAGCCGAGCAGCTGGTCCTCCGACCACACGGTCCAGAAAGTGATCTCCGGCTTGCGCAGGGCGTCGATGTCCAGCGCATGCACGCTCTCGGGCGGCGAAAGTCGGGCCATGCTGCTGAGGTGCTCTTCCAGCAGGGCGCGCACTTCAGGGCCGGAGAGGTCGTCGAGTCGAATTTGCATGAGGGTTCGGTGTGTCGAATCCGCGGCCTAGGGTTCGAGTCCAGATGCCGCCGCACGCGGTTGGCTGGGAGGGGGAGTCGGTGCCGCGGCTTCGGTGACGGGGCGGACGGTGAATTTCATGTCGTCACGGAAAGAGCTGAACCTCGCCCTCGATCTCGACCGGGATGTCGAACGGAAGCTCGGCCATTCCCACCGCACTGCGTGCATGGGCCCCCTTCGCAGGACCGAAGATCTCGACGATGAGGTCGGTGAAGCCATTGATGACTGCGGGCTGCCTGTTGAAGCCCGGCGCCGAGTTGACCATGCCGAAAACCCGCGTCCAGGCGGCAATTCGGTCGAGCTCGCCGAGCTCGCGCTTCAGGCTGGCCAGGATGGCCAAGCCGGTCAGCCGTGCCGCAGCGTGGGCCTGCTCCAGCGACACGTCGCGCCCGACCTTGCCGAGCGGCAGCGCGAGCGAGCCATCGACGTTGGTCGGTCCGTGACCGGAAATGATCGCTCTGCGGCCGACGGTCCGCACCCAGGGAAAGGGCAGCACGACGCCCGGCGGAAGTTGCAGCGCCGCCGGGAGCGTCAGGCCGAGATCCGCAATTCGCTGCTCGATGGTGGACACGTGCAGTCTCCGATGGCGCCCTGTCCTTCGACGGTGCGATGGAATTCCCACATGCCCTTGCGGAAAGGCGGGATGTCCTGCACGAGCAGCCGCCGGGAGCCAGAGACCGCGCCGCTGCGGCATTATCCCGCGGAGGCGCCGAAAGCAGCAAAATGCTCCCAGGGCGACGAAGGACAGAATGAAACCGCCCGCGAGGGCGACCAACGGCAAGGCGAGCGTCTTCCAGCTCTTCTTCTGCGCTCGTTCCATCACTCTCTCCCGGCGGCGGCCCTTTCGTTCCGATCGAGAAGCGTGCGTCAGCGCTGCGCGTCCGAGGCAAAGCGCTGAACGACGCCTTGCCACCAGCCCGAGGTGATGCGCGTCTCCTCGTAGAGACCAGCGGAGAACGCGCGGATCGTGCTTCGCCAGAACGCCTGTGCGGCGTGGTTGCCGGGCATTTGGCCGACCTGCCAGCTGCCGGGATGCAGGCCGAAGACCCGGTTCGCTGCGGCCCGCCCGGCGCCCGCGCGCCGATACTTCTTCATCACGAAGAACTGATCCATCCAGAAGTCATCGCCGGGGATCCGCACGCGCGGGTCCACGAGAGCGAAGCCGGCGTAGTGACCGCCGACGAGGAAGACGTACGGATGGCAACGCGAGTCCTGCCAGTACCGATCGAGCGGATAGCCGTACTCTCCGTGAAGATCGAGATCCTGGTCCCAGATGTCCGACAGGTCGTGCTGGTACAGCTCGAGCATCCGATGGAGCGCAAGGCGGTCCTCGGGCGCTGCCCGCTTCACGAGCAAATCGGATGGTGACTGCGGGGGAATGTTCATCCCGGCGCGAAGGGGGTCAGGCTTCGCCGGAAGCTGTGCGAAGCGCAATCTGTCTGGCCTTGCTCAGGGATCCGAAGGCCCTTCGGTATGACGACTCGACCAACTCGGTCAGATAGGCGCCGGGAAAACGGTGCACTTCGACGATGGTGATCCAATGGAAGCGTCCCCTGTATCTCGCTGGCTTTATGCCGGGGATATCCGTCAATTCGAGGAACCGGTCGGGCGTGACTCGGGTGCTGAAGCGCCACCTTTCCGGCTCGCTGGTCTTGAAATAGGCGAAGGGCTTGCCGCCGACGGAGTAGACGAGAAAATTGCTCGGCTCTCCGTACAAGGTTTCGTCGGCCCCGGGAAGCCTGCCGCAGAGATCTCTGAGCTGGCGAACGTTCATGGCTGGCCGATCCATTCGGCGAGACCGGATGCTAGCTCGCCCGCTTCAGTACCACCTCGGCCGTTCCACCACTGGATCCGGGTGTTACCCATCGCAACTCGTCCCCTCTGAGGGTGAATGGTCGTTTCTGCTCGGTCCCGTTCCAGTTTGGAAACGTGCTGGTCTCGATGTGAAAGGTGATCGTGCCATCGGCTTCATCGACCGTGTACCGGCCGAAGTGGGCGATGTTGTCGTGCACGACGGCCTTGTTCTCGTCCGGAGTGCCCTGCAGGCGATTGTTCGAAGCGAATTTCGACTGACCACGCCGCGCCGTGAGTAGCATGTACCGCCCGTTGCGGTCGAACATCGCAACGCCGGAGGGATTGGGACCATACATCGGGACCCGGCTGCCATCCGCGCCGACGACATCAACCGACACGTATGTCCAGGTGCCGACAATCCTGTCTTTCAACGCCTGGTGCTGCCCGAACGCGTCGCGCGGCGGCAGAGTCAATCCAAGAATCAGCAGTGCCACACTCGTCGACATCATTGCGTGGAATCTGTTCATGAAATTCCTCCTTGCGGGTTTCGTTGATCGGGTCCCTTCTGCCACAGCAAGAAATTTCCGAAGACGGAGCATACCTCCACGCCGCTGGCGCAAGCTTTGAATGCCGCCTGACGGGCCGACCGAGCGGCGCGCTTTGGAGGTGTCGCCATCCCTCGAACGACGCCCGCACCGGCTTCCGGCGCATGGTCCTTTCGCATTGGGAGCGAGCGTGGTCTATGGCGGGTCGACCGGGGACCAATGGGTCGGTCGGTGCAGCGCCAGGTGCGCCGCCCCGGCCTCGCTCACTGACACCCGGGATTCCTTCCCCGGCTCGTGATGACGTGCGATGTACCCGCGCGAATTCGCTTCTTCCCAAACTGGCAGGCGTGGGCACGACGTGCGCCAGATTTCCATGACTTCGCGGTACGGCTTGGGCCGCTGTCCGACCCATTCGAGCAGGTCGAGGATGAGGGCGTCAACAGGATCCTGCATGGTGACCTCCGGGGAGAGGAGAGGGCAGTTCAGGAGGCTGGGCCTCGATGGGGACGGGGAAGGCATGGAAGACATCCAGCGTCGGGAACCGGGCTTCGGCGCGCAGGCAGTCGCAGAGATAGATCGCGAAACCGGGATCGCCGGTCCACAGCGAGTACCGCAATTGCCCATGGCGCAAGGCATCCTCCTGCGATTGAGCGATGCCGTGCATCGCGAAGGAGCGCGCGCGCTCCAGCCACACGGAATCTTGGGTTCGCTGATACAGCTTCAGAAACGCATATCCGTTGCCTGCGGTGCCGTGACACAGATTGGCGCCTTTGGTCAGGGGTCCGGCCGACCAGATGGTCTCGCCCGCGGCAAGCAGCAAGTCGTCGAGCGCGGTGCCCGGCAGACCGGCGAGGCAGATGACGAATCCGGGTGCGCCGTGGCAGAACTGGAGGAGCTTCTTCTGCGCTTCGCTCGCGCCGTCGAGCTCCGGGCGCCAGTTCGCATGCGCACGGTCACGATCGGCCGTGCGCTGCACGGTGGTGACGATGCAACCCTCCCACGCATTCCACTCCTCGGCACTCAGGAGGTGCCGGCCCCGGATCAGCGGCAAGGCCGTGGCGACGAATCCATGCACTGCGCCGAGATAGGTCGACCGCCGGCCATACAGGTCCTGCGCCCAATGCGAGCATCGATGTTGAGGCGACCACTCGAGCTGGGTCCAGAGCCTGGCGGCGGTCAGCCGAAACAGGGCCGACCAACGCTCCTTTCCCGTCCGCTCGTGCAGGAACAGCGCGGCGAGCAGGGTCCCCGGAGAGCCCCACATGAGCTCGCGGGCAGGGTGGTCGACGTTGCCGGCGATCAGGGCATCGAGAGTGCTTTCGAGGGACTCGGTCGGCTCGCTGCCGTAGGCCATCATCCGAATGGGCGTGTCACCCATCAGGAATGACGCGCGCTCTCGCTCCGCAGATTCGCCGAGCCAGGTGCGGTTGCGCGCCAGGAGTCGTTCGAATTCGGCGGCGTAGCTTCGCGACAAGCTGGCGGCCCCGATGTCTTGGAGGTAGTGCAGGGCCCAGATGACGCCGCAGGCGCCGTGGTAGAGGGGCGTCTCGACAGGGTGGACGTCGTCCCCGCCTCCTCGGTCGAGGGGGTGCGCGGGCCAATACCCGTCTTCGGAAAAACGCGACTCGGTGTCCACGACGATGCGCTCGACGGCTGCCCGGACCCGGCTCTCGTCCCATGGGACCGGGCGGAGCGGCTCGTGCCTTGCAGGGTCGTAGAGCATCGCTTCGGTCAGCGGCGGCAAGGGATCATGGCCACGGCGAGTGCCATCAAGGACCGATTCAATCGGTAAACGTGACGGTCGGGCCGGGTAACGCGATGCCCCGAAGCTCCGTCTTCCATGCTTCGCCGCTGCGGATCGGATAGGCGGCGGTGATCGTCCCCGTGGTCACGATGTCGCCCCCCTCCAGGCGTTCGGACTCCGGCTGCTTCGACAGGACGGACAGCAGGTGCGCCAGGGCTGCGAGCGGGCGGCCGAGGACATTCGAGCAGGGCGATTGAACGATCTCCAAGCCATGCGCGACTCGCTCGATCGATTGAAGCAGGGCGGAGGGGTTCGCCGGGGGCGCGGGGCGGATTTCGCGTGCTGCCCGAAGCGTTCGCGTGGCACGGGATGTCAGCCTCCGGTTGCGCTGATGGCCCGTTCGATTCGTCGATCCGGCACAAGCCACAGCAGGGCTACCGAAACGTAGATGATCTGTGCAATCCAGTGCGCCCAGAACGACGCGCCGATGGCCGCGACATAGAGGACCGGGGACAGCTTTCCCTTCCAATCGGTTCCGACGGCGCGCTTCAGGACGGAACTCGAGCCTTCGGCGGCGATGATGCACTGCTGCAGCACGAGGTACGCAAGTGCCGCCATCAGAAGCACGAACCCGTACGCTGCCGAGGGCAGCGGTGCAAAGTGGTTCTCGCCCATCCAGCCCGTGGCGAACGGGAACAGCGACAGCCAGAAGAGCAGATTCAGATTGGCCCAGAGAATCCCGCCGGACACTCGCTGAGCGGCGTGCAGCAGGTGATGGTGATTGTTCCAGTAGATGCCGACGTAGATGAAGCTCAGGACATAGCTCAGAAAGTTCGGCATCAACGGAGTCAATGCGGCGAAATCGGCGCCATGGGGAACCTTCAGCTCCAGCACCATGATGGTGATGATGATGGCCAGCACGCCATCGCTGAATGCTTCGAGTCGACCCTTGCCCATTGCCGCCGTCGTCAAACCCGATGTTGGATCGATGGAGGGAGGTTCGAATCGTCCTGGCGGAGCCCGTTGGCGGCGACGGTCCTGGTGATCGGTGCGGCAGTGGCATTTGCCGTGAACCGCCAGGACGTCGCCGACCCAAAGGGACGCCGAGGGGGACGTGGCGCAGTAGACAGCCTGGCAGCCGGGATGTCCAGCCTCCGTGAGGCAGCCAATGCCTCGCCGTCGAACAACGCGAGGAAGGCGCCCCTTCGAACGGGCGCGAGCGGATGGATCCCGATCCCTGCTGTCGTCACGGTGCGGATCAAGGTCGTTCGCGTGCTCTATTGCAGCGGCGAGCACATCGCGACACCATGCACTCCGTAACCTTCCGCGACGAACCCCCGTTGCAGCATGCTCTCCCGCACCGACAGATCGGTCACGTATCGATGGTTGCTGTCCTTTCGGGTGTTCCAGAGCCGGTACACGGGTTCGGTGTGCGGAGGACACTCTCCGGTAACCGTGTCCGGCAACGCCACTGCGAACACGTCCGCCGATTCGAGTGCCCATGCATTGCCGAATCGAGCTTTCACTTCTTCGCATTCCCCTGAATTGGCGGAGTAGAAGTGGGAGTCCAGGCCTGCGCTCGGCAAGCCATAGAACCTGCAAACCGGGTCCGCGTAGGGGTGGTCCTGCGTGCCTACGGCGAAAGTGTAACCGGTGCGCGTCCACCCGGCATGTACGCCGTGGTCGAGATCGCCGATCTCGCTGGAATCCGCGGTCATGAAGTAATGGTCGAGGGCTGCATTGTAGAACTCCACGGCGCTTGATTTCGCTGCGCTTTCCCATCCGCCTGCCCACGCCGTCGACAGTTCCCGAATTCCAATCATCCACCGCGACCCCGAGGCCGGGCCCAGCGGTCCGGTGGAGCCGATCATGAGCCCGTTGGCGGCGGGGTCGAAGCTGCCCGGCCCGTCGGGCCAGTCCGTGTAGCGCATGTCCCGGACGAATGGGGCGGTATGCACGACCCATGCAGAACCGTCCCATCGTCGCACTTCATAGCGCACCCATTGGTCCGCGGTCGCGCGGACGCGCACCTTGTAGGCGGTGGTCACGATTCCCGAGCTCGGTGACCAGCCGTCCGTCATGGGGGTCCCGCAGGTTGCGGTCTCGAGCGGCCCGGTGCTCGTCCAGTAGGGATTGGTCGGCAACCCGAATCCGGACCATTGCGACCAGCCTTCGATCCTGGTGTTGAACTTGGAGTCCCGGCCGTCGGCGCAAGGAACCGCGCTGGTGTCCCCGAAATAGATTCCATGCCCGTGCAGCGCGTTCTTGAACCAGGGGATCACGACCGTGTGCGCCGCCTGGGCCCGGTAGCCGAAAGTGAACAGCACGAACTCGACCGTCTGGCTGGATGCCCACGAAGGCCGGCCGCCCGGATCGCACTTCGCGACGTTGCCGAACACGATCCCGTCGATCAAAGCGATGTTGAAAGCGCGCGGGAAGTCGGCGGATGTGCAGGGGCCGATCGCGGCGTCGGGATGCTCGGGCAGGTACGCAATCGTTGCTCCGAGCGCCCCCAACGCCGAGAACTCGCCCGACGTCACGTAGTGCTTGCCCAGCGTCGAGTCGCCGGGCCCGGGAAGCTGCAACGCATACGCGTTGCCGGTGCCATCCCGGAACAGATAGATCGGAGCACTCCCGGCGTATTGCGCACCGAAATCGGTGGCGACAGCAGGCGTGGGGGCGAGGGACATCGCGCTGACCAGGGCCAGACCGGCCGACCACGCTGCCAGGCGACAGCGCCTCCTCACCGATTCACGGCGGATTCGCGACGGCCGAAGTGAATTGCCGATCGGCGGGCCCTCGGTGGAAGGCTCAGCCCCGATCTCCCGGAGTGCGGAGCTCGTACAGGACGTCGGGGCATTTCTCTTCATTGGATTGGCCATCGGTGAACTCGATTGCGGCGAACCCATGCCTTTCATAGAACCGCCGTGCGCCGAAATTGGCTTGGAAGGTGTACAGGCGGACGGGCAGCGCCAATGTGCGCATCGCATGGGCGAGGAGCAAGGAGCCGATGCCTTGGCCAACGAGAGCGGGATCGACGGCCATTTGGGTCACCCAGGAGGCAGCACCGTCTCGCTCGGTAGCCATGGCGCCGACGACCTTGCCTTGCACCTCGGCGACCGTGACGCCGCCTGACGGGACCAGGTGGCTGGCAACCCACGCGCGAAGCGCTTCGTCGGGATGCGCGGAAGCCGCGTAGGGCATGAACGCGGCCCGCGTGTCGATCAGGAGGCCCGCGACCCGCGACGCATCTGCCCGCGTGGCGGGGCGCAGCGTTGCGTTGCTCGAGACGCGAGGCAGCATGCCGGGGGCCTGCGCGCTAGCCGGGGATCAACTTCAGGCGGACAACCGGTCGGGCAGCCTTGCGTCGGGCAACCTCCGTGAAGCCCGCCTCGTCGAACATGGTCTTGGAGCCGAACCATGGTGCTTCCGGGGCGGAAGGTTGGCGTTTGTCGACCGGGTACGCTTCCAGCAGTCGAACGCCGCGCTTTTTGGCGTAATCGACCGCGCCGGCGAGGAGCTCCCTCGCGACGCCCTGCTTGCGGTACTCCGACGGTACGACGAAGCAGACTATGGACCAGACGTGCCGGGCATCGACCGGTTTCATGGTCGGCGACTTCGCGAGCTTCGCGTAGTCTTCCCTGGGCCCCAGGGAAATCCAACCGACGGGGATCCTGCCTCGATAGCCAAGCAGGCCCGGCGGAGGGTCGTGCGCGGCGAGAGCCTTGAGCGCCTCCTTGCTGCGAGAGCGCTGGTCGTCGCCTGGACGCGTGTAAGCGCCCTTGCCGCTGATGCGGTAGTACATGCACCAGCAGCCGCGTGCGACGGAGCACCCTTTCGCATTGAAGAGCGTCTCGAGATCGTCCCAGCGACCTGGCGTGAGAGGGTGGACTACGAGCGTCATGGCTGCGGCCTGCGTCCCGTCATGCCACGGCGCCTGCCTCACGGGGAAGGTACGTGCCGGAAGACGCGCCGGACCACGCTCCGGTCCCCCTCGTCGGCGATGGCTGCGACCGCTCGAACCGCTTGCGCGTAGGAGCGAGCGTGCAGGTCCCGTGCACCAGCCGCACTCGCCGCGTGGGCGTGCACGACGTGCGTGAAAGCAACCTCCCAGTCAGGCGTGCCGGGCGTTGCGAGGAAATAAGAGCGCATTTCTTCCGCATAGGCCAGGGCGGTGGTTCCAAGGCCGGCCTTTGCGTGTGCCTCGGCGAGAAGCATGGCCGCACGCATGCGATTGAGCTCGGTGCCGATCTGCTGCCAGTGCCATGCGGCGGCATGAGCAGCGTCGAGCAGATCCCCTCGACTGACCCGGTCGGCCGGCAGCTCCGCCAGGCCCCAAGCTGCGTTGTTCGCGGTTGATCCAAAGAAGCGGTGCCAGCTCTCCGGCTTTGCGTCTTCGGGTGATTTCACGACGAGATGCTCCTTTCTGGCCGGAAGCCGATGCTCCCCACGGACCCGGAGTCCCACATCCAGCGGCGAAAGCCGCGGATGCGGGCTACGGTCGTCCCAGCAGGCAAATGTTCACCTCGCAGTCACACGACGCGGAAGATCTCCCAGCGGCTTGTTCCGGAAACCACATGGGGCTCGAGATCCTTGCTCCATTGCTTGTGCGCTGGAATCGTGGCCAGTTTCGCCCAAACCTGGTCGAGCTCGCTGAGGTCCTTGACGAGATGTTCCGACTGGATGGTTGCCTCCAGCGCGCCGATCGAGCCGGTAAGCAACCGCGTCTTGTCCGCACTGATTCCGACCTGCGGCGCAATGTCCCGTAACCAACGCTGCATCAGGTCGATCACATCCTGCTTGTATCCGAACTTCGCATCGATGCTCCAACGGGCGACCATCATGGTTGATCTCCTCGAGCTCTACGAAAGATGATATGACCGGTGCTTCTCCTGACGCCATGCCTCCTGTGACACCCAACGTTGGACATGACAGTCTCGACCCGGCCTGCCGGGCAAGGTCCTGTCGGTGGAGAGGCTAGTTTCGCTCACGGCGCTCCGGCTCCGCCTGGTGCAGATAGGCAGTGAATATGTCGCGCGGAGGCGCCACCGACAGCTGAGCCATTATGCGTCCCACCGCGCCCCGGTGATAGCTGCCGTGCGTTGCGACGTGGGCCAGCATCTCCTCGCGCGACATGCGGCCGTTGGCCCCGTCGGTGAACGTGAACGAGACCGTCTCGTGCAGGTGCGCGGGAGCCAATCTCTCGATGTACTGCACGTACCAACGGTCCGTCTCCGCCACCGCGCCCCGCAGCTCCTGGAGGCCCGGCGTCTCCGGCGTGTTGGTCGCCGCGTAGGAATGCGCGGTGCCTCCCAGATGGGCGGCAAAAATTCGATCGACGACGTGGATATGGTTGAGCAGGCGAATGACAGTGTGGCGCTCGGACTTGTGGGCGTCCGGATCGAGCTTCTCCAGTTCGGCGAACAACGCCTCGTTGGCCCAGGCCTTGTATCTGAACAGCGAGAGGAGGAGGGTAGTCGAGCTCATGGATGGAGAAGTGTATTCCCGGGAATCCAACGCTGGAACTGGGCCGCCCGCAAGGACATGGGCATCGGAGCGGACAACGACCGTCCGGCCGTGGAGCGGTCCTGGCGCTGCGGGTCGGCTCGAGCGACGGGTCGGGTGGCGCCTGTCAACCCGGAATTTCGGCCTCCACCAGCTTGGCGAGCAGTGCGAGCGACTCTTGCCAGCCGAGATAGCACGCTTCGACGGGAATGACGTCGGGTATCCCTTCCTGCACTACGCTCAGCTCGGTCCCGCAGGACACCTTCGCGAAGGACACGGTGACCTGCAGCGTTCCGGGCAGGTTGGGGTCGTCGAACCTGTCCGTGTGACGGATGCGCTCGTGCGGCACCAATTCTAGGTACTCGCCGCCGAAGGAGTGGCTGTTGCCGGTAGTGAAGTTCGTGAACGACATCCTGTAGGTGCCGCCGACCCTGGTGTCCAGGTGATGGACCTTTCCGGTGAAGCCGTTCGGCGGAAGCCACTTGGCCATTGCGTCAGCGTCGAGGAACGCGCGATAGACCCTTTCCGGGGGCGCTCGAAACACGCGGTGGAGTCGGACGGTGTTGGTGGGCATGACGGTTCAGCCTTTCGATGCTGGTTGGTCGAGGTCCACGTGTGGTGACGCCTGATGCCGGAGGCAGCCGGCGCGTCCGGTTGACCGAAAGCCCGGGGCGGCCGCCTGCGGCCCGGCGCACGGAGGATTCCGAGGACTGGATGTGAATCTTGCCATGAGTTCGGGGCGGAGCGCATGGTGCGTAGCGAACGCCGCCAAGGCGTCGGGCAGAGCCCGGACCGAGGGGTCAGGCCACGTTCCGACTGCCTGGCGCGCGCAGGTGCATGAGAAGCTCGTCAGGCTCGATGCTGGATGCGCCAACCCGAGCCTCGGGGGCCTCGGTGAAGCCGAGATGCCGAAGCATCGCAAGCGAGCGAAAGTTGCAGGTCTTGAGCACGGCGAGATAGGTGTGCACGGCGTAGCCGGAGGCGAGTTCGGCCAGCACCGCCCGTACGGCGCAGCTACCGAGGCCCCGCCGCCAGTGGCGGCTCGCGAGCTCGTATGCAACATAGGCTTCGCCAGACGGCAGGACCGTCGCCTGGACGTAGCCACAGAGTTCGCCCGTGCGCAGACGAACAACCCAGTTCAACCAGCGTTCCGTTCCGTCCACCGAGCAACGAGACTCCAACCGGGCGTAGCGCTCCGCCAGCCAAGCTTCCGATTCAGGTGGAGCGTTCTCGAACTCGTAGATGGCCGGGTCACCGAGAACGACGAACATCTCATGTGCGTGCGCGGCGACCTGCGGCTCGAGATCACAGAGCGGCGTCCGAAGCGCTCTCACGCGTGGCCTGACGTTTGCGCCGGCGGCACGTCCTCCGACGCGGGGTCAGCCATTCGGCGGCCCCTTGAGCTCCACGACATTGCCCTCCGGGTCCGAGATGTAGATCGACGGACCTTCTCCTTCGGCTCCGTTCCGGGATTCCAGCGGCCCAGCTTCCACCTGGTGCGCTCGGAGCTGGCTTCGGATGGCTGCTTCATCGAACGGCTCGATGCGAAAGCAGAAATGATCGAGGTTCCGTCCTTCCTTGGCGGGTGGCGCACCACCGGCCTTCCCGAGGCGACCATTCACTGGCACAAGGTCGACCAGAGAGCGTCCGGCGCGAAGTTGAACCAGCCCAATGGAGTCCTGGCGTCGTTCGATCGTGCACCCGAGCACTCCGCAGTAGAAGCGAAGCATGCGATCGAGGTCGATCACGCGCAGGACCAGATGATCGATCTCACGGATGGAAATCATGGGGCGTGGAGTGGGTGGCTGACGCTCGAGGTGAGGCGGCGCGTCTTCGTGGGAATGCCGGGTGCCGGAGGGCGCAAACCCGCTCGAGCGCCACGCTAACCAGGCTGCGGACCGTCGTAGCCCTCCACGATGACCAGATCGGCCGTGGATACCGGCTCTCGAAGCCGAAGCGCCGCCTGGTACTCCGGCGAGTGCCAGCACTCCACCGCACTTTCGTAGCTGGGGAACTCGATCACGGCGTTGCGCTCACGGCTGGTGCCTTCGGGGTTCACGTACTTTCCGCCGCGCACGAGGAACTTTGCTCCGTATTTCTTGAATGGATCAGCGTTGGCGGCGATGTACGCCTTGTACGCGTCCATGTCCCGGATGTCGACGCGAACGATCCAGTAGCCTTTTGCCATCGTATTGCCCTCCGGAGGGTGAGGTGAGATCTTCGTGCCGCCATGGAGCGAAGGTTTCCCGCCGCCGCAGTTCGAGCGTGCCGGTCCCCACCGAAGTCCGACGTCGGGCCGCGTGCAGTCTATGCCACCGCTTTCCCGGCGCCAAGCGCGGCGCGCGGCCCGAACGGCCGAACGCGCTATTCCGCCACGACGACGCCCGAGCCGCCCATGTCCGCGGGCACGTCCTTCATCTTGGGCAGCCCGTCCTTGATGCGCAGCTTCGTCTCCTGATAGTTGACATGGACGCCGGGCTGGTACGGGAAGTCCGGAATGGTCGCCGCGTACACGTCGATGAGCCCCATCCCGGGGTGCTCGGTGAAGAGGTGGCCGCCGCAGGTCTTGCACCACTTGCGAGAGCTGAGCGGCGTCTTGTTGTAGGTGCCGATGTTCTCGGCCCCCCGCGTGATGCGCACCGCTTCGGGCTTCCACAAGGTGAAGGCGTTGACGGGCCCCGCTGACCAGCTGCGGCAGGACTCGCAGTGGCAATAGCCCATCGCAGCCGGTTCGCCGCTGACGGTGAGCTGGACTGCGCCGCAGAAACAGCTGCCCTTGTAGGCCTTTGCGTTGTGCGGGTGATCGTTGGAGTAGAGTTCGCTGACGGCTTGCATGCTGCTGATCCTTTCGGTTGGCTGTGGATGGAAGACTTGCGAAGCGGCGCGAATGGAACGGTGCCGCAGGCGGTTGCTACTATCCGTGGCGCCGGGCCTCGCGTGTTGGCCGGTCCTCCGCGCTTTTTGCCCGAAACCCCATGGATGCCCTCTCGGACGTGCTCAAGGCGGTGCGCCTCGAAGGCGCGGTCTATCTCGACGCGGAGTTCACCGCACCCTGGAGCTTCCTGGGAAAGCACGGCCGGACGAGCATCCGCGAGCGGCTGGCCGGAGCCGAGCACGTCGTGTACTTTCACTTCCTCACCGAAGGCGCCTGCAAGGTGCGGCTGGCCGATGGCGGGGACGTTCTCGACGTGGCCGCCGGCGATCTGGTGCTGTTCCCGCAGGACGACCGGCACCTGATGGGCAGCGACCTCCACCTTGCGCCGCTCGAAGGGGAAAGCCTGATCAAGGCCGCGGTGAGAGCGGGCGGCGACCCCGAGTTCCTGCCCATACGCCACGGCGGGGGAGGCGTCGTCACGCGTTTCGTGTGCGGATACCTCGCCTGCAGCCGCAGCATGTGCCGACCGCTCCTGGAGGCGCTGCCGCGCGTCCTGCGCATCCCGATCGGCGACGGGCAGGCATCGGCGCTGGTGCGCGAGCTGCTGCGGGTGGGCGTCCGCGAATCCGCGGCGGCGCGGCCTGGCGGCGCATCCACGCTCGCCAAGCTGGCGGAGCTCCTGTTCGTAGAGGCGCTGCGCCGGTACGCCGAGAGCCTGCCGCCGGGGGGCAGGGGCTGGCTGGCGGGCGTGCGGGACGCGCACGTTGGCCGCGCGCTGGCCCTCCTGCACGGCGAGCCGGGCCGGCCGTGGACCGTGGATGAGCTGGCGCGCGAGGCGGCGCTATCCCGCTCCGCGCTAGCCGAGCGCTTCGCGGCCTTGGTGGGCGAGCCGCCCATCCAGTACCTGATGCGCTGGCGCCTGGCGCTCGCGGCGCAGGCGCTGCGCTCGGGCCGGGACGCCATTGCGCGTGTGGCCGAGCGCAGCGGTTACGAGTCGGAAGCCGCTTTCAGCAGGGCCTTCAAACGCGAGTTCGGCATGCCGCCTGCAGCCTGGCGCAAGGCCGGGGCGGGATAGGCCTGCCACGACCGACGTTCGACCTAAGCGGCGGTCCGCTTGCGGGACGTTCGCCTGACCGACGGGTTGAGCCTTGGCTCTGCCTTTCCGACGGACGCATTGAGGGCGACCGCGGCACGGATGAGCGCCTTGAACGCGCCCGCGTCGACTTCCTCCCCTTCATGGATGTCGATCGCGCGCCTTGCATTCCCGTCGAGGCTCGAGTTGAAGAGCTTGGCCGGGTCCTGCAACGAAGCCCCCTTGGCGAAGGTCAGCTTCACGATCGACCTGTAAGACTCGCCAGTGCAGATGATCCCGCCACGCGACCACACGGGAGTGCCCATCCATTTCCACTCCTCGACGACGTCCGGTTCTGCCTCCTTGATGAGCTTGCGCATTCTGCTCAGGGTGTCCCCCCGCCAGTCCCCGAGCGCGGCGATTCTCTGGTCGATCAGCTCGGATGCCGACGGGACCTCCATCGACCCCGACTTCTTCATGTTCTCCTCCCAAAGCTTCCTGGCTCTTCCAGCATGCCTTCAGACAACGCATTCAAGTGTCGTGATCTTTCCACGGCAGCGCTTCAACTTGCCAGCGAGCCGCGAACCGACCAGGCGCGGGCCAGGAGTCGGATCGATCCGTCGGACTGGCAGGGAAGGCGATGTCGAATGCGCTCGCGCAGCCGGGATCTCGCGTCTTCCGGGAGCGACATCGCATACGCGGGCGCCGGACCTTGCCCGCCGAGGAACGGGGACCAGTATTCGTCGAAGTCTGCAAACGTCGTGACGATGTCGACTGCAGCCGAATCGACCGCCTGAAGGCCGGCGCTTCGAAAGGCTGCAATCAGCGCGTCCTGCCGGCACAATGGGAAGCGCAGACCTTCGTCGAGCTCGGCGGCGCGTGGATCGACCTCGACCGCAGCGTCCCAGAAGTAGCGCATGAGTTCCATCTTTCCTGCGTAGTCCCAGACGTAGGCCGCGATGGTTCCCCTGTCGGCTGTCACTCTGGACATTTCCGAGAGGGCAGCGCTCACGTCAGGGGCGAAATTCAATACCAACCCCGATACGACGACGTCGACAGACGCGTCGGGGAGCGGGATCGAAGAAGCGCTTCCACGGTGAAGAACCGCCCGGCCACCGAGATTTGCGGCCGCTGACTTCAGGAAGCCCTCGGACGGGTCAACGCCGATCAACGATGAGGGTGCGCAACCATCAGCGATGGCCGCGCACAGGGCGCCGGTACCGCAGCCGACGTCGAGCCATCGCCGTGCTTCCGGCACTTGCAGCCAGGCGAGGAACTTCGGCGCAACCTGGCGGCTCCACCGACCAACGTATCTTTCGTACGGGCTTCCACGCTCCCACGAGTCCGAGACGTGCATCGCGTTCATGCGAGGACCTCTGGTGCTGCAGGCGATGCCTGGCGCCCACATCCGCGCGCCGGCGACCATCTGAACGAGCTAGACCCTTTTCTCGCGCGTGACCCAGTACGGCTCGCGCATCTCGCGCTTCAGTGTCTTGCCTGCCGCGCTGCGCGGGAAGTCCTTCATGATAACGACCTCTGAAACGCGCTGGTAGCGGGCGGCTACACGTTCGTTGATCCAGTCGCGAAGCTCCGCAGCGGTCGCGGCCGCGCCTTCGCGCAGGATCACCGCCGCCAGCGGCGTCTCGCCCCACTTGTCGTGCGGCACGCCGAACACCGCGACCTCGCGGATCGCCGGGTGGCGAGCGGCGACCTCCTCGACGTCCTTCGGGTACACCTTCATCCCGCCCGAGTCGATCATGTCCTTCTTGCGGTCCACCAGGTAGAGGAAGCCATCCTCGTCGACGTAGCCCACGTCGCCGGTGAAGATCCAGCCGTCGCGGATCGCCTGCGCGGTGAGGTCTGGGCGTTTGTAGTAGCCCTGCATCGTGATCGGACCACGCCCGACGATCTCGCCGATTTCGCGAGGCGGCATGCTGCGTCCGTCGGCATCGACGATCTTCAGCTCGAAATGCTGGGTCGGGCGGCCGACGGAACCCGACTTGTGCGCCGCTTCGTCGCGGTCGAGGATGGTGACGAAGCCCTCGGTGCAGCCGTAGAGCTCGTAGAACCGGTGCGGCAGGTCGGCGTTCAGGCGGTCCTTGTGCTCCTGCAGAAGGGGCGCGCCGAGCGACACGATGCACTCCAGCGACGCAAGGCGCTCCGGCCGGTATTGCTTCGATGCCAGAATCGCTATGATCTGCGTCGGCACGAGCATGATGTGGGTGATTCGCTCGCGTTCGATCGCCGCGATCGTCGCGTCGGCGTCGAACTGCGGCAACAGCACGTAGGTCGCGCCGAGGTAGAACGTCGGCATCATCGTCACGTACGCGCCGTTGAAGACGATGGCCCCGGCGTGCAGCGTGCGCGACTCGGGCGTCATCCGGTACGCCGAGGCCATCAGCAGGCAGTACATCGAGCGCACGTGGTGGCTGTGCATGATGCCCTTCGGCAGCCCGGTCGTTCCGCTCGTGTACATGATGTTGAAAAGATCGTCGGGGCCGCAGTGCTCCGGAACGAACGTGTCGGCCCGGGCCGCAGTGAGCGCGCCGTAGTCGCCGAAATCGCCCGAGGCGCCGTCGATCAGCAGAACTCGCCCGGGGAGGAGTGGCGCGAGGTCGGCGCGGATCGCGTCCAGTGTCGGCAGCATGGAGCGCTGGCTCACGAGGCAGCGGGCCTCGGAGTCGCGCAGCAGGCTCGCGAGGCCCGCAGGCATCAGAAGGGGCGAGAGCGGCACCAGCGCGGCGCCCACGGCCGGCACTGCCCATACGAGCTCGAGCGCCTCGCGCGAGTTGCCGAGTACCGTGGCGACCTTGTCACCCTTGCCGATGCCGAGCGAGCGCAACATGTTGGCCGAGCGCGCGACGCGCGCGCCGAATTGCGCGTAGGTGAGGCGTTCCCTCCCGAACACGACCGCCGCAGCATCGGGGCGATAGCGTGCGTGGCGCGAGATCAGCGTTGCGAGCTCGAGCATCGGGCTGTTCTCCTAGCCAGCCAGTCCGGCCATTTCGTGACGGCGTAGCCCAGGGAGCGGTAGAGCGCCTGGGCGGGCGTGTTGGGGGCGAACACATTCAGCGCCATGGCAGCGTGCCCGGCTTCTGCGGCGAGCGCTTCGGCTTGCCGCAACGCCTCGCGAGCATACGCGTGTCGGCGATGCTCGGGCCTGATCACTACCTGGTAGATATACGCCACTTTGGTGCTGCCGCGCTGCATTGACGCAAGCCAGAGATAGCCGACCGGGCCCGGGGCTCCGAGGAATGAGATGCCGAAGACGTAGTGACCTGGGGCCGTTGCTCCGAGGGGGAGGAGCTGCTCGGCCTCCTTGCGCGCCAGTGACACACCGAGGCGAGAACGCCAACGCCAGGCCGGTTGGCTTCGCGGAAGGCTCCCGTCTCATCGCACGGACTGGCGGCGGAATCCGGTGGGTCAAGGCAGACGCTGCCAAGCATCTTTGCGCGTCCGAGTCGATTGCGTGGTTAGGCATCTGCTTCGAGCAGACTGTGTCCGTAGGAATTATCGATCGCGCATACCCACCGATTTTCGCTGCTTCTCTTGAAAACATAGGTGGCCTTCCGTTCTGCAGGCGGGAGGTTCTTTGCCGAGACAACGGTCCTGGCCAGCACCAACGCAGTATCTCCGGTTTCCAGGATTGCCATCCCGGCCTGCTTCACCTCGAGACTGTGCTCGAAGTGAGCCGCGATTGCTTCAAATGCCTTCTTGATCTGCTCCTTTCCCACGGCATTCATTCCCGGCTTGACCACAAGGACAGCGTCATCGGAATAGATGTCGAGCAGGGTCTCGAAATCTTCTTGGTTTATCGCGGTATCCGCCTTGCTGATCAGAAGTTCTATCGGGTGCATTGCCGCTCCGTTTCTCGTGCGCCCGGCGTGGGGCTGGCCGGCCCGCGTGGTGTCTCACGCAGGCCCGGTTGAGCGCAGGCTTGTGCCGAGAGGCCCTCTATGCCTCGACCATGTCGTCTTTCGTGCTTTGTACGAATGCCACCAGCTCGTCACGTTCAGGCTCTTGGACCTTGAACGTACCCAAGGCGGCGTGGAGGTGTTTCATGAATGCCGACCAATCTGCTTCGCCGAGCCTCATGCCCTTGTGGGACGTTTTCATGTCCCGTCCGGTGTAGTACACCGGGCCGCCTGCGTTCGAGCATGGAAAGTCAATCAGGAGCTGCTTTGACCGTTGCAGGCTGTCAACTGGCCGACGATGCCAGAAGTGAGCCAGTAGTGGATCCTGTTGCAGGCGTGGCAAAAAGTCGCCAACGACGGCGGCAATGGCGTCATAGCCTCCCCAGACGGGCGTAGAGCGTCTCTTGAGTCATTGCATCATCTCCCTTCGGTTGGGAACGGGCATAACGTTGGCGGTAACCGGCGCTGAAGTATCGGCCGCGAGAGCCGATAAGACCGCCTCTTTGTCGTAAGAGCGACCGGAGGTTCCGAATTCCACGAAATCGTCGGCGAAGAGCGGTGCGCCGAACGCCCGGGTGTTGCGCACGTGCGTCTGCATGAGGCGCTCCTCCAGCTCGCGGATTGCGGACCTCAGCGGGTCGGTGACCATGTGCCCCATTCTTCGAGGTGGGGCGCCCGCAATGGCATGGGGCCCCGCAGCGGACAACGAGCACCGTGACCGCCGAGGCGTCTCACGCCGTGGCGGGTCGCCTCGACCGAGGGCTCAGGCCGCAGTCTTGCACACTGCTTCAAGGCGATAACCATCCGGGTCGATGACGAATGCGGCGAAGTAGCTCGGACCGTAGTGCTCTCGCAGCCCGGGCGGGCCATTGTCGATCGCACCGGCGCTCAGCGCAGCTGCGTGGAACCCCGCGACTGCGGGCCTCGAGGGCGCTTCGAAGGCTACGTGAAACCCTGGCATGGCGCCGAGGCTCGCTCCTCGGACCTGCCTCAGGGCAAGCCTGTCACCGCCACCGAGCGATCCGTAGCCGACAGCCTGTCCTTGCTCTCCGGGTCGAAGGTCACTCCAGACTCGGACATAGCCGAGAGGCTCGAGCGCCGCATCGTAGAAGGCTGCGGCTCGTTCAATGTCGGTGACGCCGAGCGAGATGTGGTGAAGCATGCAAGCGAGGATGTGGGACCTGGGGAGGGAACGAGGCAGAGCGAGCTGTGCACCCTAGCGTTTGACATGAGCTGCGCCAGCAGGCAAGCGAAGCCTGCCGGAAGATGTCAGCTCGATGGAAGCGTCAGCCGCGCCGGGCCGCCTCGATCCCCGCGATGTCGATCTTTCCCATCTGCATCATCG
Source organism: Casimicrobiaceae bacterium (assembly GCA_035470905.1). GTDB lineage: Bacteria > Pseudomonadota > Gammaproteobacteria > Burkholderiales > Casimicrobiaceae > VBCG01. Next base: position 10,407 of record DATIQL010000159.1, on the reverse strand, counting down.
CCTCGAAAGCGCGCCTGGCTGCGGCGCGATCGGGATCGGCGATTGCGGCAGTGAGCGCGCGCGGCGTGATCTGCCACGACAGGCCCCACTTGTCCTTGCACCAGCCGCAGGCGCTCTCCTGACCGCCGTTGCCTACGATCGCATTCCACAAGCGGTCGGTTTCGGCTTGGTCGTCGGTCGCAACCTGGAACGAAAAGGCCTCGCTGTGCTTGAACGCCGGGCCGCCGTTCAGGCCGAGACAGGGGATGCCGATCACGGTGAACTCGACCGTCAAGACATCGCCCTGCTTGCCCGCGGGATAGTCGCCGGGCGCGCGAAGGACCGTTCCCACCGCGCTGTCCGGGAACGTCCCGGCGTAGAACGTCGCGGCGTCCAAGGCGGTGCCGTCATACCAAAGACAGATCGTGTTCCTGGGGACCATATTCGTTCTCCATTCGTGACCGTTTACGTGAATCCACCCGCGCAATCTTGCGCGTGGACCGAGCAGGAGCGCAGGAGCTGAAAGCGCCCGCACGGCGGGCGGCTGACAGACTAGACCGCTCGGTGGGCGCGGTGGCCCGCCGTTTGAGCTCGCCTCGACCGAGGGGTTGGGCGTCATTGCGGTCCGACCGGAAAGCTCGGCCCTGACTCACCCAATTGCGTCAGCCGGCGAGCAAGTGCATCCAGTGCGCACTTGATCTGCGAGGAGACCGCAGGCGATTTGAGCATCTCTTCTTCAGACGTGCAGTTTCCCAACAGCGGCAGAGATACCGAGGGCTCGGGCAGGAGCGTGGCGGACATGGTCTTCAACACTTCTTGCAGAGACTCGTAGGCGTGGCGCGCCCGGGAGGACGTGTTGACGACAGCGACGGGCTTGGCGACGAACCCTTCAAAGCTCACGAGCCAATCGAGCGCATTCTTCATGACTCCGGACAGGCCATGCGCGTATTCTGGGCTCGCGATGAGAAGTGCGTCCGAGCGGTCGACGGTTGCCCGAAAGGCGGAAACCTGGCGAGGGGGGTCGATTTCCAGGTCGGGGTTGAAGAGGGGCAGCTCGCCGAGGCTCCCAAAGACCGTGACCACGAGTCCTTCGGGTGCGAGACGCGCTGCGGCTCGGCAGAACGCTGAGTTGATGGACGCTGCCCTTAGGCTGCCGGAGATCGCGAGGACGTTCATGACGCCTGACGTTGGAGATGAAGCGGGGCCGCCGGTGGGATGCCTGGCGCGACGGGGACAAGATACACCACTGCGCCCGGCGGGCCGGGTGGCTCGCCCGTGGGCCTCGCCTCGACCGCGGCGTTGGGCGTCGCTGGTGGCGTGGAGAGATCGAAGACCTAGAAGAAGCTCTGAAGGAATGTGCCAGTTTCCTCGGATATGCCCACGATCTTGTTCGTCGCCTGGCGATAGAACTTGAAGTTCAATTCAGTCTCGGGGCGCTCATCGTTCCAGTCCTTGAAAGGCCTGAGTTCGGCTCGTCCAAGTCGGTGCTTCGCCGAGGCAGTGCGCTTGACTGCGACGCTCACCAAAGGTGTTTGTCGCTCGACGCCTTCCTTTCGCGGGATGGCCTCGGCTGAGGTGACCACGCCACTGGCTATGAGGCCGCGGCCACCTTCGTTCTCGCTGGCGAAGACGAAGATGGTGTCGCCCTTGCCGATGCGTTTCCCTCCATACATGGTCTTCTGCCGGCCAAAGGTCCAGGTCTCGGCTGTCGTGTCACCGATCTCGGTCTTGATCGCGTACATGATGCGTGACCTCTCGACTCGGAAGCTCCGCGGGCGCCGTGCGACGCCTGGCGTTCGAGGCGAGGCGGGTCCGGTGGTTTGCCGTTGGGCCTCGCCTCCACCGAGGCATTGGGCCGCAGCCCCGCTCGCTGTGCGATGAGCGTCGGGTCAGGGCTCGCCGGAGGCAGCCGCAAAATTCACCTCTTCAGTGCCCGCGGTACCGTTGTTGCGTCCGGGGTACCTTAACCACTTCATCGCGACAGTCTACGACCACGAGAGTGGGTTGGTTCCCAGGGCGGACTGTGCTCATGGGTTCGCGAGGATCAAGGTGGGGAAGGGCGCGGAGGTTGGTGCGACCTACTCCTCAAAGCGGCTCGTGGCGTCACGATCGTGGTCGTATCGTCTCGCGAGCGGAAACGGCGGCAACCAGGCCTCGCGCCGGACGGTCCAGCTTTCGTAGGTTGGCATCAGTTGGTCAGGTGCATCCAGGGATCCTAGATTCACTTCGATTTCGTCTGCGGTGCGTGCGAAAACGGACGAGCCGCAGCGGGGACAGAAGAACCGCCCGGCGTAATCGCGTGTTTCGCCATCGATCGTCACTGCATCCCGAGGGAACACCGCGGAAGCGTTAAAAAGGGCCCCATGATGCTTGCGGCAGTCGAGACAGTGGCAAATGCCGACCCGGTATGGGACTCCCGAAGCCACGATTCGGATGTTGCCGCACAGGCAACCGCCCGTGAATCGGTCCATGCTGCATCTCCTCCAGACAACGGGTCGGCTTCAACGGATGGTCGGCAGTCTGCATACGATCATTTCGTGGCCGCACCGACGAGGCACTCACCCGGCACGTCGAACCCACCGGGCGATTCGAAACTACGCATTGAGTCTTCCACTTCGTTCCACACGGACTCGCGTTCCTGAGGGGACAGGTGAGCCATCATGGCATTGAATGCGCCGAAGGCTTCTCGGGCGACCCGCACGTACTCCGCGGCACTGGCCATTCGATGGGGCACCGGCACGGCGTGAACTTCGGGATTGGCAAATCCGGCTTGACGGAAGACGCCTTCGAGCACTCCGGGGCCGCCGAGGCTGAATGGTCCGGGTTGTCCCGGAACGGGGGGCGGAAGTTGCGCGCGCCGGCGGATGATGGAAGCCGGCGCGGCACCCCAACTGTTTCGATCGGGGGTGGAAAATACGACGACGGCGACTCGGCCGCCCGCTCTCAGGGCACGGCGCCACTCGCGCAGCGCTGTCACGGGGTGCGGCATGTACATCAGCCCAAGCCGACACAGCACCGCATCGAAGGAAGCGTCGGGGAGATCCAATTTCTCGCCGTCCATGGCGCGGGTCTCGATCTGCTTGAGTCCCCGTTCACGGGCGACCTGGTGCGCAAGCTCGACGATTCCTTCGGAGATGTCGGTCGCCAGCACGTAACCATCAGGGCCAACTCGTTCGGCGGCACCGACAGCCGGTTCGCCTGCGCCCGCGGCGATGTCCAGGATGCGCTGACCTGGGTGAATCCGGGCGAGGTCGAGCATCCGGCGGGTGACTTCGCCATACCAACGATCCAGAGTGGGATTCCAGCGTCGCCATGCCGCGCCGTCCTTGTTCCATTGCTCTCGCTGCGCGTTCTTGTACTTCGCTGCGTCGAATGCGGGCTGCTGTTCGGTCATGCAGGTCCTCCGTTCGATTAGACCTTGATGTTGCTTCGCGGTGTCGGACTCGGACTTCTAACGCTTGACATGGGTGGCAGGCGCCGACTTGCCGGTGGCTGTCCGCTCGATGGAAGGGGCCGGTGATTTCGTCCGTGTACGACGCTGGAGTAGAAGCCAATCTGCTTGCGAACGGGAGTCCAAAGGCCGTCCGCCGCCTAACGCTTGAGCTGAGCGGGCCGGAACCGGCCCGGCCCGCGAGACGGAGCATAGACCCGCAGCGGCTCGCGAGCCAAGCCGGTGGAGGTCCGCTGCCGCGAATTGGGTGGAACGAAGGACCAGGCTGCGGCACTAGTCAACGATGAACAGCTTCGCACCGATCTTTGTGTACGAGCGATGCGGTTCCGCATTGTCGGCAACCTGATAGCTCATGCCCGGGCGAAGTGTGAAGAGGCGACCGTCTTGCAGCTCCGTGTGAAGCTCGCCGTCGATACAAAGAAGAATGTGGCCCTTGGCGCACCAATGATCTGCCTCGTAACCAGCCGAGTACTCGACCATGCGGACGCGAACATCGCCGAACTGCCGGGTGCGCCACCAGGCGGAGCCACGCTCGCCCTTGTGTTCCGTACTCTCGACCTTCGCCCAATCGGTGGTGCCGAAGGGGATTGACGACATCTGCATATGAAGCCCCTTTTCCTCTGGTGGCCTGACGCATTGCAAAAGCGATGCTCAACGCCGCGCTTCATGCGGCCCCCTGGGCGACGTACGATTTGCTCGGCGCCGGAGGAACGGCGTCATCTGCGTCGCCATGCAGTATCCATTGGCGGACGCCCAGCGGAAGCAGCGCGGCCGGCGGCGACGCGGTAGCGCTCGGGCACCGTGGTGGGCGCGCCACCCAGGAAGGCGTGGACGGCTCCATTCCCGAGGTTCGCACTGGCTGCTGCCACGAGATCGAGCAAGGGCGCCAGGCCGACGAAGCCTGCGGGCCGCAGGCGCTGGGACAGGTGCGCAGCCCCGGCGCTTGTATCTTCAGGCCGGACCAGCGCTGCAAGCAAGCCACGCAAGCAGGAACTCGTAGACGGCGTCGAGCAGCGCCATCGTCAGATCGAGCAGGACGAACTGCAGCACAGTCACCGCTGCCCGGGCGGAATCGACCGGATTTCAGCCGCGAACACTGCATGGGCTTGCAGGTCGACGGGCCTGTGCCTGACCCTGGTGGTCGCCGGGTCCTTGCCGAGATAGTTGTCGCCTTTCCAGTTCCTCGACGGCCGGATGGGCCTCGGCGCGAAGCCACCGCCTCAATTTGGGCACACGTTGCCCAGTACTGCGTCGACGCAAGCGGCACAGAATGTGCACTCGTAGCTGCAGATGCGCGCTTCGACTGAATCGGGGGGCAGCGGTTTGTTGCAGTGCTCGCAGGCTGGTCTCAATTCAAGCACGACGGCCCCTTCCGAGGCGGCCGACGGCCAGGCCGAGCGCGGCGCCTGCGCGCCCAGTCCCGGGCGATGCGAACCCGTCGCCTCGCACCGGGGTACGGATCATCACCGGCTCCGGCGCGGCAGCAGCATGCCGACTTCCGCACGATAGCGGTGGTAGCGCTCGCCGAACGCCGCGACGAGGTCGCGCTCCTCGAACCAGATACCGAGGACGATATAGCCACTGAGCCCGGTCGACAACAGCAGGTGTCCTGCCGTCATCACAGGCACCGACCAGAGGCTGAGCAGAATGCCGAGATAGAGTGGGTGGCGCACGTACCGGTAGAAGAGCGGCGTCCTGAACTCCGGCGCAGGAATCGTGCGTCCGGTCAGGCGCGCGAAGACCTGCTGCAGCCCGAAGAGTTCGAAGTGATTGATGAGGAACGTGCTGACCAGCGTCATCGTCCATCCGAGGCCGAACACCGTCCACAGAAGCCGCACGGCATCGCCATTTTCGATCCGCCAGACGATCGGCGCCGGGATCGGCCGCCATTGCCAGATGAGAACACCGAGCACGACGCTGGTCGCGAGCAGGTACGTGCTTCGCTCCACTGACTGCGGGACGATCCGCGTCCACCAGCGCTTGAAGGCCGGGCGCGCCATCGCGCTGTGCTGCAGGGCGAAGAGGCTCAGCAGGAGCACATCCATGCACACTGCTTCGGCCAGAGTCCCTGCAGTACCGCTGTCCACCGACTTCGGCACGAGCACGTCGCCGCAGAAGCCAATGAAATAGGCCAGGGCGCCAACACCCACGGCATATGCGATCAGGCCGTACAGAAAGGTCAGGATTGCAGTCATTGCGGGGTCCTTGGTCCGGGATCGAGGCCGCCTCGGCGACGAAGCTATGCCGCCGCCGGCGGATGCATCGCGAAGGTCTGTGACACGATCTTTCCATTGCGCACGACGAAAGTGTCCATGCCGAGCGGCGCGTAGTCACCGACGCTCCAGGTGATGTACGCGACCTCGCCCTCGACGCCCATCTGCCGGACGAACGCCTTCAGGTGGGCCTGGACGACGGCTTCGGTGTCGGATGGTTCGGTGCCCATGGTTGGTTGGTCCGTTTCAAGTGAGGGTGTGCCGGCGAATGGTGTCGAAAACCGCGCCGGCGCACCCTGCCGGGAGTCCCCACGAATTGACCGCGAGTCCGCGATTGCCGGCCCGGCCAGCGCTGGGCCGGCCGAAAGTCCGCCGGGATTGATCGTGACTCCGCCGAGAGCCCGGAGATCCTCTCCGCTCGACCGAGGGGTCAGGCATGGTTGTGCCGCGTCCGGCCACGATTCGGCCGACACCGAACCATCTGCGAACGGACCCGCGATAGCATCGCCATTCGGGCTCCTCCCCGCAGATCGGGATCCATGTCAGCGAAAGAAGTGAATCTACCGACGGAACTCGCGCTGCTGCTGGCTCTCGCTGCGCTGTGGGGAGCCTCATACAGCTTCATCAAGGTCGGGGTTGAGACCATCCCGCCCGTGACGCTGATCGCGGCGCGGACGATGATCGCAGGCGCGGCATTGGCCCTCGTGATCTTGTGGCGAGGGCTTGCGCTCCCGAGCGACGCGGCCACGTGGCGACGGTTCTTCTTTCAGGCGTGTCTCAACAGTGTGATTCCTTTCACGCTCATCGCATGGGCTCAGCAGACCACCGATGCAGCCCTGGCGACGGTCCTCAACTCCACTTCGCCGATCTTCGCCTTCTTGTTCACCGCAGTTTTCGCCCGCCATGAACCCGTTACGGGCCGGAAACTCTTTGGCGTAGTTGCCGGCCTTGCCGGCGTTTGTCTCGTTGTCGGCGTTCAGGCGCTCGGCGGCTTCGGCCAAGAGGTCCGGGCACAGCTCGCAATTGTCGCGGCGACGGCATGCTATGCCGGTGCGGCGATCTTCGGAAAGAACTTCAAGGGCCTGGAGCCGATCATGCCGGCGGCGGGGTCGATGATTTGCGGTGCAGCCGTCCTCGGTCCCGTCAGCCTCGTGGTCGACCAACCTTGGGCCTTGGCTCCTTCATGGCAGTCGATCCTCGCGTTGCTTGGCCTCTCGGTTTTCTCCACGGCGCTCGCGTTCTTGATCTACTTCCGACTGGTCCAGACACTCGGGCCAGTTGGGACCACTGCTCAGGCCTACTTGCGGGTGCCTTTCGGCGTGGCGATCGGCGTTCTCTTTCTCGGGGAAAGCCTGTCGTCGACCGGCGTGATCGGTCTGGTGTGCGTTGTGGCAGGAGTCGCCGCCATGACAATTCCCGCCCGCCGGCGAGAGCCGACGATTTCACCGGTACGACAAGGCTGCGTACGCTGCGACCTCGATGTCCATGAGCGCACCGGCGGGGATTGCGACTCGACGGGGCGAAGCGACATCGAGCATGGATTTTCCGAAGGCTAACGTTCGAGCCGCGCAGGCGCCCGCAGCATTACGGCATATGCTCGATGCCTGCGGGAAGACCGACCCACCGGTGCATGCGCTCCTCGTACACCGAGAACGTCGGCTCGGGAAAGGTCGGTTCGGCGAAAGCCCCGACCGGTATGACCACTACGCCGGGCAGTTCTTCGACGGTGTAGTACACCGTGGACCCGCAGTTTGGGCAGAAGCGGAACCGTGCGTGTGAACCTTCGTCGCCCACGCGGATGTACTCGCTTGCCTTGCCGCTGAAGGAAACCTGTTCTGCTGCGAACCGCGCCTGGGCGCCGAAGACGCTGCCGGTTCTTTGCTGGCATGCAAGGCAATGACAGACGGAGACTCTGACCGGCTCTCCAGCGACGGTTGCCGTGAGTCGCCCGCAGGAGCAAGCAGCGCTTCGGATGTTCATGTGCGCTGAATGGGCCTGGATTGGTGCCTGCGACGCCTGATGGGAAAGCTCAAGGCCGCGCCGCGTGCGGCGCGCCCCCTGGAGCGCCGGGTTGGGAGTCTTTTCGCAGCCATGCCAGGACCTCATCGGCATTGCGATCGGGCGGAAACACCGGATAGAAGACTTTCCTGATCTTCCCGTGCCCGGCGATGAGCGTGAGGCGCTTGAACAACTCCATGCCGGCGGTGGTAAACGTTGGCAACCGTAACGTACTCTTCAATTGGAGCGAGCTATCGCTCAGCAACTGAAACGGCAGATGCAGACGGTCACGGGCCTCACGCTGATAGTCCGTGCCCTGGGCGCTGAGGCCGAATACGCCAGTTCCGAGCTCTTGGAGCTCCTTGTAGTGGTCGCGAAAGCTGCAAGATTGAGGGGTGCATCCTCGTGCCCCAGGGATGCCATCCCACCCGTCAGGCAAGGCAACGTCGGGGCGCCCAGTCATTGGATATATGTAGATCACCCATCGGCCGGCCAGATCAGCCAGGTTGACGGTTGTACCGTCCGTGCTCGGGAGTGCAATGCGCGGCAGCAGCTCTCCCGCGAGATGCGCAGCGGCACCGTCGTCAACGGGCCTCGGCAGGTCGGCTGGCAGCTGGGACAGGTTGGTACTCATGCAACTCCTGGCCGACGAGACACCCAATGCGATGTTGAGCGGCGCGCTTCATCGCGTCCGCTCGAATCGAAGTTAGGTCGATCGAGGATCCATGCCCCGCGCCAACCCCATTTGCGCGTACAGCGCCGACCACACGGGATCGAACACCCAAGCCGGCGGCGCCCCGGACCGCTTGCTCAACTGTGCGTAGAACGATGCCGCATCATCGGAGGCGACGGCCCCCACTGCACCTGCGGCCAACGCAGCCAACAGCCACGCGGGCAAGCCAACCAATTGCGATGACGCGGGATGCGGGGTCATCCGGAGAGAGACCTACCGTCTGCGTCAACGGGCCGCACCCGCGGGAGCAGAAGGACGCCCGCGGGGCACGGCCCGGTTGGACTAGAGGTTAGGCTGCACCGAGGCGGCGTGCCACGAAGTTGTATAACCAGGCAAATACAGCGCCACCGACTGCGCCATCTACCAGACCGTAAAGCGTGGCTGTGATAACCGAAACCAGGCCAGAGCCAGGATGGTACCCAGGGTAGAGGGAGGCGGCCAAGTCGAGGAAAGCGCGACCGTAGCTTGGCCAGATCAGATTTGCCACGGCAACGATGAGGATCGCCGCGCCCCAAAACACTCCAAGCGTCAAAGCCAGTAGGGTGGCACTAAATCTCATGGTCCCTCCGTTGAGCACAGACAAAGACATGCGTTCGGCGTATTGAGGGTACTAAATGGCGCCCAGCGTCTACTCTACGCCAGCGCGATGCGAAACCGCAGCCCTGGCTTGCCGCCAAACTGCGGTGGCTTGGTGAAGTGCTCTACCAGAATGCCGGCGTTGGCCAAGATGACACGCTGGGACGCCAGGTTCTCTGGATCTGTGGTGAGCTCCACGAACGGCAGTCCAACGGACTTGGCTTCTGGTAGCAGCTGCGCCAGCGCCGCTTTGGCGTAGCCAAGCCTCTGCTTCCAGGGAACGACCGCATAGCCGATATGGCCGAGGCAGTGTGGCGGCAGTTCCGTTGTTCCTTCCTGCCACCGGAAGCCGATGCTTCCGCAGAACTCTCCGTCCCACAGCCAGCGCCGAAAGCCCGGAAGCCGATTGACGACGGAGCCGTCCGGAAGAGTGAGCGGCGGGCCCTTGGCTTGGCGATCCTCCATGCTGGCGATGAACGCCTGGGCGTCAGCCCGGACACGGGCAAGCTCTTCTTGCGCTGCTTCGGGGCGCAGATTGTCCGCGGACCACCCGCGCTCCAGCGCCGCGATGTAGCTCGGCAAGTGGCGCTCAGACGGCCGAACGAGTTGCATGAAAGGGGCGGGCGTTGCCTAACGTTCGAGGTGAAGCGGGACCAACGGTGTGGGCGCGCGAAGTGCAGGATAAACCTTGGCGCCCCGCAGGCGCATGCCGTTGGGCCTCGCCGCGACCGATGGGTTAGGCGTCATTGCGCCCTTGGCGCCGCAGTACAACGTGGGTGGCTTTCTCCGTCGCAACGAACTGAACACATTCGTATCCCAGAGCGCGCGCGTCAATCCCTTCGAACAGTCGCTCTCCCGCGCCCAGCAGGACCGGCGAGATAGCGACGTGCAGCTCATCGATGAGCCCCGCACGAAGATATTGCTGGATAGTGTTCGGTCCGCCGCCAATGCGCACATCCATTCCGTTGGCTGCGTCGCGCGCCCGGTCAAGCGCCTCGTGAATACCGCCCGTGACGAAGTAGAATGTCGTTCCGCCTTCCATCTGGATGGGCGCGTGATGAGTCAAGATGAAAGTTGGAACGTGATAGGGTGGGTTGTCCCCCCACCAGCCTTTCCAGTTCATGTCGGGCCAGGAACCGCGAATCGGTCCGAACATGTTTCTTCCCAGAATCCAGGCGCCAACATTCTTGAAGCCCCGCGCAGCGAAGTCGTCATCGATCCCCGTTGTGCCGCCGTCAGCGCCAAATAGGGCCCGTTGGAACGTGCGTGTCGGGACTAACCACTGGTGCAAATCTGTCCCGCCCACGCCGAGCGGATTGTTGATGTCCTGATTCGGACCTGCTCCGTATCCGTCTAGCGAGATGGTGAAGCCGTCAACGCGAACTCGTGTCATTGCTTGCCTCCGTTTGGACGCCAAAACGTTAAATTAAGGGGCGCGCTTTAGCGCGGCCCTCTTG
>DATIQL010000158.1:0-3103 GCA_035470905.1 Casimicrobiaceae bacterium | reverse complement strand
TGGTGAATGACTGCGCTCCCTGAACCGCCTGCGTCCGAAAGCGGGCCTGCGCCCGAATGCGCACCGTCGTCCGACGAGCGGCGCCGGCTGCTGCGCGGCGGCCTCGCAGCCGGCCCGGTGCTGATGACGGTGCTGAGCCGGCCGGTGCTGGGCCAGACGAACTGCGGCAATGTGTCCGTTTCGGCGTCGCTCGCCGCGGGCACGAGCCTGCATCCGGGCTGCGTGGGAACCAACACCAGCACCGGCTACTCCCCGACGCGGTGGATCTCGCAGAGCTCGAACTGGCCGAGCCCCTACACTGCAACATCGCCCCAGGGGCAGGGTTCACCGTGGGGCCAGACGGGGTATTCGGCGACGAACACCCAGACCGCCACGCTCTTCCATTCGTCGACGACGGGTTTCCAGGGCACGGTCTTCGGCAGCCACACGATGCTCGACGTGCTCAAGCAACGCGCCGGGGGAGCGGGCTACGCGACGCTCGGCATGTACGTCGCGGCGGCATTGCTGAACGCGGCGGCCGGACGCACGCCGTTCCTCGGTGAAGCGACCGTGCGAGCGATGTGGAACGACGTGCTGATCAAAGGCTATTTCGAGCCGACTGCGGGCATCCGCTGGGGCGCGACGCAGGTCATCACCTATCTGCAATCGACGATGTACTGATCCCGTTCCCCGGGCTCAGCATCTCGTTCACCGCGCCGCCATGACTCACGCACTCCCGTGGCGCGCCGTCGCGCCCGAGGCGATCGTCGTGCGCGAGTGGAGCGACGAGATCGTAGTCTACAATGACAGCACGGGCCACACGCACCATCTCGCGCCGCTGGGCGGTGCGGTGCTGCTGGCGTTCCTGCACAATCCTGCGGGTTTCGAATTGCCGCAACTGATCGAGTCTGTCGCCGCTGCCGTGGACATCCGCGAATCCGACATCCTCGCCCCGCTCGTCGAAGAGGCGCTGGAAGAGCTTTCGCGGCTCGAGCTGGTCGCCTGCGACACCGCTTGATCGTCGGCGAACTTCCACGAGCCGAGTTGCGCCGCCGTCTCGGGCGCACGGGACTTCGAATCCGCATCGGCCCGATCGTCGCCGAAATCCGATCGCCGTTCGACGCGATCCATTCAGCGCTGGCGCTGCATTACGCGGAACACCAAGCAACCGGCGACGACGAATTCGCAGACTTCCATGTCTCGGTCGGGCCGTCGGGCGCACTCAGGCGCTGGATCCGGCCGACTGCCACGTTCAGGTTCGAAAACGCGCCACCCTTCAAGCCGCTGCCGGCGGAGCAGGCGTTTCCGCTGCTCGAATGGGGGCTCAACTGGTGCGTGGCGACGCATTGCCACCAATACCTGATCCTTCATGCCGCGGTGCTGGAGCGCGCAGGTCGCGCACTCGTGCTGCCGGCGCCCCCGGGATCGGGAAAGAGCACGCTGTGCGCGGCCCTCGTCGCGCGCGGGTGGCGGCTGTTCTCGGACGAGCTCGCACTGATCGACGTCGACAGCGGGCAGGTCGTGCCGCTGCCACGGCCCGTGAGCCTCAAGAACGCATCGATCGCGCTCATCCGCGACTTCTGGCCCGAAGCGGCGATGAGCCCGGTCGTCCATGAGACGCTCAAGGGATCGGTCGCGCACCTGCGGGCACCCGCAGACAGCGTGCGTCGCTCCGCGGAGCGCGCGTCGCCGGGCTGGATCGTGCTGCCGCGATATCACCCCGGGGACGCGATGGTGCTCTCGCCCCTTTCGCGGGGTTCCGCGTTCATGCAGCTGGTCGAGAGCGCGTTCAACTACAGCATGCACGGCCGGCGCGGATTCGAGGCTCTCGCTGCGTTCGTCGAAGCGAGCGACTGCCTCGAGTTCCAGTACGGCGGCGATCTCGAGGAAGCCACGCGCGCCTTCGAGACGCTCGCGGGGTCGGCATGAATCAGCGCGCGCCCGAGCTTCTGGCCGGGGCCCTGGGCAACGTCGACACCCTCGCGTCCGGGCAGTACAGGCATTGGGAGGAACTCGTGCGGCGCGCGCGCGAGGCAAACCTTCTCGGCACCCTCGCGTCGCGGCTCGCCGAGCGCGGCCTGCTCGACGCGGTGCCCGCTGCTCCGCGCGCGCACCTCGTCGCAGCACGGATCCAGTCGCAAGCGCAGCAGCGCGCGGTACGCCGTGAGATTCGCGAGCTCGCCCGGGTGCTGGGGCCGCTGGGCGTACCGATCGTCCTGCTGAAAGGCGCGGCCTATCTCCAGGCCGATCTTCCTGCCGCGCGGGGACGCCTGTTCTCGGACGTCGACATCATGGTGCCCAAGGACAGGCTGGTCGAGGTCGAGTCCGCGCTGATGCAATCGGGATTCGTGACGACGCATCATCACCCCTACGACCAGCGCTACTACCGGGAATGGATGCACGAGCTGCCGCCGATGCAACACGTCAAGCGGCAGACGGTCCTCGACGTGCATCATGCGATCGCACCCGAGACCTCGCGCGTGCACCCGGACTCGGCACTGTTGCTGCGCGACGCGCTTCTTCTATCCGGGCACCCGGGATTCGCCGTGCTCGCACCCACGGATATGGTCGTGCATTGCGCGACCCACCTGTTCCAGGACGAGGAGTTCGGTCATGGTCCGCGCGACCTCGTCGATTTCGATGTGCTGCTGCGGCATTTCGGCGCGGACGACGCATTCTGGCCGGAGCTGCTGTCGCGTTCGGCCGACCTCGATCTCGGCAGGCCGCTCTACTATGCGCTGCGATGGACATCGCGGATCCATCGAACCCCCATCCCGCCGGAGATCATCGACGCGTCGGCGCGTCATGCGCCGCCCATGCCGGTCCGCAAGCTGATGGATTCACTGCTCGGTCCCGCGCTGGATCCGACGGCGGCACGGGCGTCCACGCGCTGGGCCCGTCGCGCGCTCTATGTGCGTGGGCACTGGCTCAAGATGCCGCCGCATCGGCTGGCGTGGCATCTGACGGTCAAGGCGCTTCGTCGCGACGAAGACTAGACGCCCTCACCCGCCTCGCTTGCGCTCGGCACCCTCACCCGCTCGGCGCTGGCGCGCCTCGCACCCTCTCCCGCGTGCGGGAGAGGGTCCGGGTGCGCGGCCATCCTCCCTCTCCCACGGAGCGGGAG
>DATIQL010000157.1:0-3352 GCA_035470905.1 Casimicrobiaceae bacterium | reverse complement strand
GAATCCGTACAGAATCGGCTGAAATCCAAAAGTTACGCGCAAAAAGGGTAGCGGTGCACCCGAGGGGTGTCAAGGGACGCCGACGAGGCACGCGAGCTCGCGCGGCGGAACATCGATGCCTGGTGGCCGCACGTCGAACGGGGGGTCGAGGCGATTGTGGTGACCGCCAGCGGTTGCGGGGTCATGGTCCGCGATTACGGCCACCTGCTGGCGCAGGATCCCGCGTATGCGCAGAAGGCGGAGACAGTCGCAGCGCTCGCGCGCGATCCGGTGGAGACCGTCGCGGCCGAATGGGCGAAGCTGCAGCCGTTGCTCGCGCAACCCGAGACGGCGCAGAGGATCGTCTTTCATCCGCCCTGCACGCTGCAGCATGGCATGCAGATCGTTGGCGCAGTCGAACGCCTGCTGGGCGACGCCGGCTATGCGCTGCAGCCGGTCGCCGATGCGCATCTTTGCTGCGGCTCGGCCGGGACCTATTCGGTGCTGCAGCCGGAGATTTCGCGCCAGCTCAAGGCCAACAAGCTGCAGGCGCTGCAGGCGCATGGACCGGAGCTCGTCGCGACCGCGAACATCGGCTGCATGACGCACCTGCAATCGGGGGCCGCGGTTCCGGTCAGGCACTGGATCGAGCTGATCGACGAGCGCAGCGCCCGATGATGGCATGACGACGCCGTGACGTCCCCGCTCGCGCCCGCCTTTCGCAAGGCGTATCCGCATTTCGTCGCGATACCGACGCGGTGGATGGACAACGACATCTACGGTCACGTCAACAACGTCGTCTACTACTCGTATTTCGACACCGCCGTGAATGCCCACCTGATCGGAGCCGGGCATCTGGACATCCTCGCCGGCGCGGCAATCGGAATCGTCGTCGAGACGGCGTGCAGGTTCCACAAGTCGCTGACGTTTCCGGAGACGATTGCAGCGGGGCTGCGCGTCGTCCGCCTCGGCAACTCGTCCGTCGCGTACGAGATCGCCCTGTTCCGCGCCGGCGACGACGATGCGGCGGCGACCGGGCGCTTCGTCCATGTGTGGGTCGACCGCAGGACCCGCCGACCGGTCGCCGTGCCCGACTCGATCCGCGGCGCCTTGCAGCCGCTTTGCGTGCCCGCGGAGCCGTCGCGTTGACCATCGGCGTGCCGTCCGCGTCCGGCCGCATCGAGTGCATGCCGATGGCCGCCGCGTCGCGCGATGCGGCCAGGCGCCTGCTCGCGATGTTCCTCGCCGAGGATGCGCACTACCTCGCGTCGGCCGCGAGCTATGGCGACGGCGGTCTGCCGGCGCTGGAGCGCGCGCTCGACCTGTTCCTCGCGCGACCCGAGATCGGCTTCGTCTGGCTCGCGCACAGCGCCGGGGGGGACATCGTCGGCGCCTGCGTCGCCTGCTACGCGATCTCGACCTCGCGCGGCTCGCTGGTCGCCAAGCTGGACGACGTCACCATCGATCCGCGCTGGCAGGGCCAGGGCGTGGGCAGCGCGATGCTCGGCGCGCTGGCAGAGCACCTGCGCGGCATGGGGGTCACCCGCATCGACACCGCCTGCCATCGCGCCAACGCGGGTGCCTGGCGCTTCTACGAGCGCCTGGGCTTCCGACCGCTGGACGAAGAGCGCATATCGCTGCTCGTCTAGAATCCGCCTCTGGCTCTCCGCGCATCGAATCGGCGCCATTTCCGAAATCGAGGACGCATCGATGAAAACCTGGTTTCCGTTTGCCGGCATTCTGACGCTGGGTCTCGCCGTTCCCGCCGCGCTTGCGCAAGGCGGAGACCCCATCCCGATGCGCGATTTCTTTCGCCATCCCGATCGCGCTTTCTACCGGATATCCGCGGACGGCAAGACGCTGTCGTTCATGCAGCCGTGGGAGCGGCGGATGAACATCTACGTGCAGCCGGTGGGCAGCACCGCGGAACCGGTCCGCATCACCGCGGAGAAGGACCGCGACATCGCCGACTATTTCTGGAAGGGTCCGGACCGCGTCGTCTACCTGAAGGACATCGGCGGCGACGAGAACGACCACGTCGTCGTCGTCGACCGCCATGGCGGGGCACCGAAGGACGTGACGCCGTTCCCCGGCGTCAAGGCGCAGATCGTCGACGCGCTGCCCGAGTTTCCGGATCGACTGCTGATCGGGCTCAACAAGCGCGTCAAGGAAGTCTTCGACGTCTACGACCTCGAGCTTTCCACCGGCAGGCTGACCCTGGTCGCGGAAAACCCGGGCGACATCACGGCCTGGGGCGCCGACCATGAAGGACGGATCCGCTACGCGATCGCGACCGATGGCGTCAACAACACCTATCTCTATCGGGAATCCGGCAACGGCAAGTTCAAGCCGGTGCTGACGACGAGCTTTCGCGACCAGTTCGCGCCGCAGTTCTTCACGGCGGACAACAAGAAGCTCTACGTGGCGTCGAACATCGGTCGCGACAAGGTCGCGATCGTGCTCGTCGACCCTGCGACCGCCAGGGAGGCGCAGGTCGTCTACGGGCGCGATGACGTCGACGTCGGCGGCCTGGTCTGGTCGCGCGAGCGCAAGCGCGCCTCGTATGTCGTCTACCAGACCTGGAAGGACGAGCGCCATTACCTCGATCCGGATGCCAAGGCGTTGTTCGAGAGCCTGGAGAAGAAGCTTCCGGGCTACGAGCTCATCGTCCAGTCGACGACCGACGACGAGTCGAGGATGATCATCGCGGCGGTGAGCGATCGCACCCAGGGGTAGCGCTACATCTACGACCGGAAAGCGGACACCCTGACCAACCTCGGGGACGTCACGCCGTGGCTGCCCGAGGCGAGGATGGCGGCGATGAAACCCGTCGCCTACAGGACGCGCGACGGGCTGACCGTCCATGGCTATCTGACGCTGCCCAACGGCGTCGCGCCCAGGAAAGTCCCGGTCGTCGTCAATCCGCACGGCGGACCGTGGGCCCGCGACGGCTGGGGCTTCAACCCCGAAGTGCAGTTCCTCGCCAGTCGCGGCTACGCGGTGCTGCAGATGAACTACCGCGGGTCGACCGGCTACGGCCGGAAATTCTGGGAAGCCTCGTTCAAGCAGTGGGGATACATTGATTGTGAAATCGACGGCGGCAAGGTCACCAATGCCTGGTCGTCGGGCCAGATGTGGCGGGGTATCGAAATCATCCTCAAGGGCCGGGACCCCAGGGATGCTCCTACCTTTGCACAAAGAATCTGCGGAGTCTGAACTACGGTACATGCCTTGACCTCGGCGAGGTCAATCGAGAACGCCCTGAAGATGGAAGTGCCCCTTAACGCCCAGTATATTCGCAACCTGATGATGGGGGCTCATGCGGTGCATGACCACATCGTCCATTTTTACATCCTCTCCGCCCTGGACTGGG
>DATIQL010000156.1:0-31120 GCA_035470905.1 Casimicrobiaceae bacterium | reverse complement strand
GCACTGGAACCCAGGCTGCGAGCGATCGGGCATGCGACGCGCATCATCGTCGACCCCTCGGGGGTGAAGGCGATCGTGCACACTGCCACCGGATGGACCGGGGGCGCCGACCCGCGCCGCGAAGGCGTCGCCAAGGGAGACTGACCGCCATGCCCATCGCCGAGATCTTTTCCGCAGCGGTCCTGCTGCTGCTGGTCGTCGACCCGTTCGGCAACGTGCCGATCGTGATCGCGGCGCTTTCGAACGTCAGACCCGAGCGGCGGGTCCGCGTCGTGTTGCGCGAATGCGCGGCCGCCTTCGTGATCCTGCTGGTGTTCATGCTGGGCGGGCGCACGTTCCTGCAATGGATGCAGCTCTCCGAGGTGTCGCTCGCGATCGCGGGCGGCATCATCCTGTTCCTGATCGCGCTGCGCATGGTCTTCCACCATCCGGAGGGTGTGTTCGGCGATCCGCCCGGCGCCGAGCCTTTCGTCGTGCCGCTGGCCATTCCGGCCATCGCCGGCCCCTCGGCGCTTGCGACGGTTATGCTGATGGTCTCGCGCGATCCTTCGCATCGCCTCGCGTGGATCGTCGCGCTGACGATCGCGATGGCGATCACGACGGTGGTCCTTCTGGCCGCCTACCGGCTGCAGCGGGCGCTGGGCGAGCGGGGGATGATCGCCGTCGAGCGCCTGATGGGACTGGTGCTGACCGCGCTCGCCGTGCAGATGCTGCTCGATGGCGTCAGGACCTACGTGATCGCGCTCGGACGGGGCGGGTGACCCACGGCGCATCGCCCGGACCAATCTCGGCCGTGAAAGGTCGCGAACATGGAACAACGCTACAGCGGCACGGCGATTGCGATCCACTGGCTGACGGCGGCGCTGATCGTGGCCAACCTGACGCTCGGCCTGTCGATGGTTCCGCTTGCGATCTCGCCGCGAAAGCTGCACTGGTACCTGTGGCACAAGTCGATCGGCATCACGGTCTTCCTGCTCACCGGCATCCGGCTCGGGTGGCGCGCGATCCGGTCGCCGCCACCCCCGGTCGCCATGCCGGCCTGGCAGCGGCGCGCCGCCGCGACATCGCACGCACTGCTCTATGCGCTGATGTTCGCGGTGCCGGTCTCGGGCTGGCTGTACAGCTCCGCGACCGGCGTGCAGGTCGTCTACCTCGGCCTGGTCCCGCTGCCGAACCTGGTGCCGCGCGACCGGGCACTGGGGGACATGCTCAGGATCGTGCATCTCGCATTGAACTCGCTGCTGGTCCTGCTGGTCTGTGTCCATGTGGCGGCGGCGCTCAAGCACCACTTCGGCGACCGCGACGCGGCACTCTGGCGCATGCTGCCGATCCTCAAGCGACGCAAGGGAGCATCCGTTCGGTGAACATCCGGCGAATCGGAAGCTGTCTGCTGTACCTCGGCGCGATGCTCGTTCCGGCGGGCTCCGCCTTCGGCGCGGGCGTCCTCGTGGACAGGAGCGAGATTGCGTTCACCACGACCCAGATGGGCGTCCATTTCGACGGGCGATTCCGGAAATGGCGCGCCGACGTGGTGTTCGAGCCTGCGTCGCTCACGACCTCGCGGGCGCAGATCGACGTCGACCTCGCCAGTGTCGATCTCGCCAGCGACGATTCGGAAGCCGAGGCCCGGGGTCCGCTGTGGTTCGACACGTCGAAATACCCGATCGCGCATTTCACGTCGACATCGATCGTGAGCCGCGGCGGCGACAGATACGATGTCGCCGGCAGGCTGTCGCTCAAGGGCATCAGCCACGACTTCGTGGTTCCGATCGTCGTGACCCGGGATCCGGGGGGCAACCGGATTGCGGAGGGGCGCTTCTCGCTCAAGCGCCTGGACTATCGGATCGGCGAGGGTGAATGGGCCGACACCGGGACCGTGGCGAACGATGTCATCGTCAGGATCCGGATGGTGCTGCCGCCGCCGGCGTGAGCGTCTCGCGCCGCGCCGACGGGGGACCGATCGACCCAAAGGGGGCCGCGACATGCATGTCCGCATCGTCATCGCCGCATCCGCGACGGCCATTCTGGCGGTCGTCGCGCTTCCCGCTGCCGCGAACGAGGAAACCTATGTGCTCGACCCGGTTCATTCGCAACCGGTGTTCGAGACACGCCATCTCGGCATGTCGACACAATGGGGAAGCTTCCAGAAGCTGACCGGCAGGATCGCCCTCGACCGCGCTGCGAGAACAGGCAGCGTCGACGTCACGATCGAGGCTGCATCGATCCGGACCCACGACTCGAGGCTCGATGCGATCGTCAAGGGTGACCGGTTCTTCGACGTCGAGAAATTTCCCACCATCACCTTCAAGTCGTCGAAGGTGGTCTTCGATGGCGACCGCGTTTCCGGCATCGATGGCGAGTTGACGATGGTCGGCGCCACGCGGCCGGTGAACCTGGCGATCACCGATCTCGCGTGCGGACCCCAGCCGTTCAACCACAAGCCGATGTGCGGTGGCGATGCGACCGCGACCATCAAGCGCTCGGAATGGGGGATGACCGCAAACCTGCCGTTCTCGCCTGCCGACGAGGTGAAGCTCAGGATTCCCTTCGAGGCCTACCGCCAGTAGCGGGTGGCAGCGCCGTCCTACGCGGGGGCCAGGACGTCGTCGCTGCGCTTCACCGCGCCGACCTTGACGAGGTCGGCCACCAGCCGCTCCGCGAGATCCGCCGGCGACAGCCGGAAGTAGTGCGCGTTGAAGTCCCGGAAGATGCCGACCTGCGCGACGTAACCCGGCAGATCCGCGACTGCCATGCGCTCCCGGTCGAGCAGCGAAAAGACGAGGATCACCTTGAGCGCATGGCTCGCCATCCGCTGCGCATCGGCCTCGAAAGCCGCAGTGCGACGCAGCGCGCGCTCGATCGCGCCGTGGAAATCGCCGAAAGGCTCGCCGTGGCCGGGGATGACGCAGCGCACGTCGAGCTCGGCGATCGTCTCCAGCGTCGCGCGCGTGGCCGGAAGCGCCGCAGGATCGAACTCGCCGGGCATCACGAAGCCAAAGCCGTTCTGCCAGAGCGCATCGCCAGAGATCAGGATCCGGTGCTCATCGTTGTAGAACACGAGCGCGCCCATGTCATGCCCGGGCGCCGCGATCGCGTGCCATTCGAGATCGCCCCAGGCGTAGGTTGTCCCCGGTCGCAGCACCTCGTCCGCGCCGAAGCGGTCGGCACGCTGGCCTGCGTAGTCGAGCAGCAGCGCGCGCTGGTCCCACGCGGCGACTGCCGGCGCCTCGCCTTCGGGGACCGCGATCGGGCACGCATAGGCGCGCGCGAGTGCCGCGTTGCCGCCCATGTGGTCGGAGTGGCAGTGCGTGTTGACGAGCTTCGAGAGCGGCCTGCCGTCCAGTCCCATCCGCGACGCGACGAGCGCCAGCATCAGCGGCACGTGCTTGACATAGCCCGAGTCGACGACGATGCAGCCGTCGCGGCCCTTCAGCACGACATGATTGGCCGACAGCCAGTCGCGGACGAAGACGTGGACCTGGGGAGGAAGGGATGCGGCCATCAACCCAGCCGGGCCAGGAAGTCGCGTACCAGCGCGACGCGGTCGGACAGCGTGGGTGCGGCACGCTCGATGCGGATCCGGTCCGGCCCGGCGAAGCGGATGCGACCGTCCTTCTGGACCAGCAGGATCAGCTTGCCGGTGTCGAAAGGCGGATCCTTGACGAAGTGCAGCGTCGTCCGCTCGGGCCCGGCGTCGACCTTGACCACGCCCAGCGGGCGCGCGGCCAGCCGCAGGCGATGGCAGGCCACCAGCGCCTGCGCCGGCTCGGGCGTGGGGCCGAAGCGGTCGACGAGCTCCTCGCGCAGCAGGTCGAGGTCGGCAACCGACTCGCAGCTCGCGAGGCGCTTGTACAGGACCAGGCGCTCGTGGATGTCGCTGCAGTATTCCTGCGGCAGGCGGGCGGCGACGTGCAGGTTGATCTCGGTCGTCACCCCCAGGGGTTGCGAGAGGTCGGGCTCCTTGCCCGCCTTGAGCGCCGCGACGGCGGCCTTCAGCATGTCGGCGTAGAGCTGGAATCCGATCTGCTGCATTTCCCCGGACTGCTCGTCGCCCAGCACTTCGCCGGCGCCGCGGATCTCGAGGTCGTGCATCGCGAGGAAGAAGCCGGAGCCCAGGTCTTCCATCATCTGGATCGCCTCGAGGCGCTTCTTCGCCAGCGGCGTCAGCGCTTCCTGCGGGGGTGTCAGCAGGTAGGCATATGCCTGGTGGTGCGAGCGCCCGACGCGGCCGCGCAGCTGATGCAGCTGGGCGAGACCGAAGCGGTCGGCCCGGTCGATGATGATCGTGTTGGCGGTCGGCACGTCGATGCCGGTCTCGATGATCGTCGAGCAGACCAGCAGGTTCACCCGCTGTGCGTAGAAATCGCGCATCACGTGCTCGAGCTCGCGCTCGGCCATCTGGCCGTGCGCCACCGCGATGCGCGCCTCTGGAAGCAGCGCGGCAAGGCGCTCGGCCGTCGTGCGGATGGTGTCGATGTCGTTGTGCAGGAAGTAGATCTGGCCGCCGCGCCTCAATTCGCGCAGCGCCGCTTCGCGGACGATGCCGGTCGAGAACGTCGCGACGAAGGTCTTGATCGCGAGCCGGCGCTGCGGGGCGGTCGCGATGACCGAGAAATCGCGGATGCCCTCGAGCGACATGGCGAGCGTGCGCGGAATCGGTGTCGCCGTCAGCGTCAGCACGTCGACCTCGGCGCGCAGCCTCTTGAGCTGCTCCTTCTGGCGCACGCCGAATCGATGCTCCTCGTCGATGATGACGAGGCCCAGGTCCTTGAACTTGACGTCGGACTGGATCAGCTTGTGCGTGCCGATGACGAGATCGATGCTGCCGGCTGCCAGCCCTTCGAGGGCGCCCTTCACTTCCTTGCCCGAACGGAAGCGCGACAGCTCGGCGAGCTTGACCGGCCAGTCGGCGAAGCGGTCCGAGAACACCTGGAAGTGCTGCTCGGCGAGGAGCGTGGTCGGCACCAGCACGGCGACCTGCCTGCCGTCTGCCAGGGCGATGAACGCCGCGCGCAGCGCGACCTCGGTCTTGCCGAAACCCACGTCGCCGCAGACCAGCCGATCCATCGGCTGGCCCGAGGTCAGGTCGGCGATGACCGCTTCGATCGCCGCCTTCTGGTCGGCGGTCTCCTCGAAGCCGAAGCCTTCGGCGAACGCATCGTAATCGTGCGGCTTGAACGAGAACACGTGCCCCTGGCGCGCGGCGCGCTGCGCGTAGAGGTTCAGCAATTCCGCGGCGGTGTCGTGCGCCTGTTGGGCCGCCTTGCGCTTGGCCTTCTCCCACTGCCCGCTGCCGAGCTCGTGCAGCGGTGCGGCATCGGGGGACGCTCCGCTGTAACGGCTGATCACATGCAGGTTCGACACCGGGACGTAGAGCTTGGCGTCGTTCGCGTACTTGAGCTCGAGGAACTCGGTTGCACCGTCGCCGACGTCCAGCGTGACCAGTCCCAGGTAGCGGCCTATGCCATGTTCCTCGTGGACGACGGGGTCGCCGATGCGCATCTCGGACAGGTCGCGCACCATCGCGTCGACGTTGGTCCGGCGCGCGCCTTCGCGCTTGCCGCGTCGCACGACGTTGGCATAGAGCTCCGCCTCGGTGACGAACGCGAGCCCGGCCGCGGGCCATGCAAATCCGGCCTGCAGCGGCGAGACGACGAGCGCCAGCCGGGCGTCGCCGGCGACGAATTCCGCGAACGAGTCGACGACTGCAGGATGCATCCCGTATTCGGCGAAGTACTGCTGCATCGTCTCGCGGCGGCCGGGGCTCTCCGCGGCGATCAGCATGCGGCCGTCGAGGATCGCGACGACGCCTTTCAGCGCCGCGAGCGGGTCGTCGGCACGCCGGTCGACCTGCACCGCAGGCAGGCGCCGCGTGGGGGCATCGGGTGGCAGCGCCGACTGCGCATCCGCCGGGACCACGGCGATGCGCGCGAATGGCTTGAGGACGCCGTTGAACTCGTCCTGCGGCAGGAAGAGCTGCGGCGGTGGCAGGAGCGGCCGCGCCTTGTCGCCATGGAGCAGGCGGTAGCGCGACTCGGTGTCCTGCCAGAACCGCTCGACGGCGGCCTGGACGTCGCCGTGGGTCGCGATCACCGCATCGCGCGGCAGGTAGTCGGCGAACGTCGCCGTCGCATCGAAGAACAGCGGCAGGTAATACTCGATTCCGGCAGGGACGATCCCGCCCGAGATGTCCTTGTACAGGACCGACCGCGATGGATCGCCCTCGAAGACCTCGCGGAAGCGGCCGCGGAAACGCGTGCGCCCGGCATCGTCCAGCGGGAATTCACGCGCCGGCAGCAGCCGCACTTCCCGCATCGGGTAGAGGGTTCGCTGCGAATCGACGTCGAAGGTCTTGATGCTCTCGATGTCGTCGCCGAAGAGGTCGAGGCGGTAGGGCAGCGCCGAGCCCATCGGGAACAGGTCGATCAGCCCGCCGCGGATCGAGAATTCCCCGGGCGAGACCACCTGCGTCACGTGCGTGTAACCCGCGAGCGCGAGCTGCGATCGCAACGCCTCGACGTCGAGCGTCTCCCCCTGGGTCAGGAAGAACGTGTGGGCGGCGAGGAACGACAGCGGCGGCAGCCGGTAGAGCGCCGTCTGCGCGGCGACGAGCACGACGTCGCACTCGCCGCGGGTGACGCGATAGAGCGTCGCGAGCCGCTCGGATACCAGGTCCTGGTGCGGCGAGAAATGATCGTAGGGGAGCGTTTCCCAGTCGGGGAACACGCTGACCTTGAGCTGCGGCGCGAACCACGCGATTTCCTCGGCGAGCCTTGCGGCAGCGTGCGCGTCGGCGCAGACGATCGCGAGGATTCGGCGCCCGTCGCTCGCGGCGAGCGCGGCCTGCGCGAGCGCGACCGCGTCGGCGGAACCCGCGAGCGCCGGCAGCGCCAGGCGTCTCCCGCCGTCGGGCAGCGAGGGGACGAGGGCGGGCAGCATCGCAAAGGGATTTGCGATCGGAGCGGATGCGGCGGGTTCGCTGGCTGCCCTTGCTGCCGGATGGGTCGCGGCGCGGGTCGCGGTGGCGGCCGTCGCAGCATCGGTCGAGGCCGTCGGCATGCGAATGGGAAGCGGTGATTCGGTCGTCTGCCCGAATTATACGCGGTGCCCTGCGTGAGATAATTTGCGCATGGCTGCCACCAATGCTGCGCGCGAGGGGCGCGGATCCTCGATTGCGCTGCTGACCCTGGCGCCGCTCTTCTGGTCGATCAACTGGATCGTCGGACGCGGGCTCGCCGACGACGTTCCGCCGCTGGCGATGACGTTCTATCGCTGGCTGTTCGCCATCGTCATCCTCGCGCCGTTCGCGCTGCCGTCGCTGCGGCGGGACCTGCCCCTGATCCGGCGCCATTGGAAGGCGCTCGCGGGCCTCGGTGTCGTCGGTGTCGGCACCCACAACGCACTTGCCTATCTCGGATTGCACTACACGACGGCCGTGAACGGCGTGATCCTCAACTCGTTCATCCCGGTGATGATCGTCGCGTTCTCCTGGCTGCTGTTGCGCGAGCGCCTGTCGCCGGTCGGCCTGGCCGGCGTCCTGATCTCGCTTTCCGGCGTGCTGACCATCCTGTCGCGCGGCTCGCTCACCGCGCTGCTCGCATTCCGCCTGAACGGCGGCGATCTGCTGATCGTGCTGTCGATGGCGATGTGGTCGCTGTACACGATCGGGCTGCGCTGGCGCCCGCCCGGCCTGCGGATGCTGTCGTTCCTGTTCGTGATCGCCTGCGTCGGCGACGCGGCGGTGTTCCCGCTGTACCTGATCGAGTCCGCGTCGGGCCACCCGATGGTATGGACCTCGACGACACTGATCGCGATCGCCGGCATCGCGCTGTTCTCGTCGGTGCTCGCCTACGTGTTCTGGAGCCGCGGCGTCGAGCGACTGGGCGCGAGCGTCGCTGGCCTGTTCGTGCACCTGATGCCGGTGTTCGGCGTCGTGCTCGCCTGGGCGGCGCTGGGCGAGCGGCTCGCGCCGTACCACGTCGCCGGCATCGCGCTGATCCTGGGCGGCATCTACGCGACCAGCAGGACGGGCAGGGTGGTCGCGGCCGGAACCGACTAGCGCGCGGTCGCGGTCCCCTCGGCGGGCGTGCGGCCGTAGCGATCGTCGAAGCGGACGATGTCGTCCTCGCCGAGGTAGTCGCCGCACTGCACCTCGATGATCGCCAGCGGCTCGCTGCCGCGGTTCTCGAGCCGGTGGCGGGTCTCCACCGGGATGTAGGTCGACTGGTTCGGGTGCACGTCGAATTCACGCTCGCCGTTGGTGACGTGCGCGATCCCCCGCACCACGACCCAGTGCTCGCTGCGCCGGTGATGCAGTTGCAGCGACAGCGCGGCGCCGGGCCGCACTTCGATGCGCTTGATCTTGAAGCCGGGCGCCTCCTCGAGGGTCGTGTAGGTGCCCCAGGGCCTGCTGACGGTGCGGTGCAGCCGGTAGGATTCGTGGCCGCGCGCTTTCAGCTCGCCGACGACCTCCTTCACCTTCTGCAGGTGATCGCGATGCGCGACCAGCACCGCGTCGGGGGTGTCGATGATGACCAGGTTCTCGACGCCAACGGTGGCGACGACGCGGTCCGGGGCGTGCACGTAGGTTCCGCGCGTTGCGATCGCGACCCGTTCGCCCTGGCCGCGGTTGCCGTCAGCGTCCGCGTCGGTGAGCGCTGCGACGGCCTGCCACGACCCGACGTCGCTCCAGTCGAAGGCGCCGCGGACGACGGCGACCTCGCCGGCTTCGGCCGCGCGCTCCATGACTGCATAATCGATCGAGATGTCGGGAACCGCGGCGAAGAGGGCCGCGTCGATTTCGAGCATCGAGCTGCTGGCAAGGCCCGGCAGCGCCTGCGCGACCGGGCGTGCCGCGGCGAGGACGCCCGGCGCATGACGCGACAGCGCATCGAGGATCGCGTTGGCCGTGAACGCGAACATCCCCGAGTTCCAGACATAGTGCCCGGCGGCGAGGTATTCGCGCGCACGCTCGAGCGGCGGCTTTTCGACGAAGCGCCGGGCGCGGAACGCGGCAGGCGCCGCACCTTCGGCCGCCACCATCGACTCGCCGCACTCGATGTAGTCGAAGCCGGTCTCGGGATGGGTCGGGGTGATGCCGAACGTGACCAGCGCGCCGCCGGCGGCAAGGGTCCTGGCGCGCTCGACGGCGGCGGCGAACGCCTGCTGGTCGCGGATCAGGTGATCCGAGGGCATGACGAGCAGGACGGCCTCGCCGAAGCCGCGGGCCCTGGCGCACAGGGCGGCGAGGGCGATCGCCGGCGCCGTGTTGCGGCCAAAGGGCTCGAGCAGGTAGGTCGCGGGTGGACCGGACGGCTGCTGCACGCCGGCGTAGGTGTCCTTGGTGTGGAAGTAGTAGTCGCGGTTGGTCACCGTCAGGAGTGCCTCGACGCCGGGGAGCGCCAGCGCGCGGACTGCCGTCTTGGCGAGCAGCGTCTCGCCGTCCGGAAGCTGCATGAAGGGCTTGGGCGCGGCTTCGCGCGACAGCGGCCACAGGCGGGTTCCGGCGCCGCCGGAAAGGATCATCGGAATCAGGGGTGCAGGGGTCATCGCGCCTATCCGCAGGTGAATTCGGAAGTACTCTAGCCCAGATCGTCCGGTGTAGGACAAACCTCGACACGCGCATAGGCTGGGCTCCGATACGGAATGCAGGGGCTTTTCCCTAGGATTCAGGAACCGCCCACCCGTCCGCGACGAGGCCTCGAATGCCCGATGATGCAATGCCGACCCATGCCGCAAATTCCGACACCGTCGTCGTGTTGCCGATCGGGGCCGCCGCGCGCGCGGCGTCGATTGCGTCGGTCTCCCCGCTGGGGCGGTTCGGCCGGCTCCATGGTGGCTCGTCATCGATGCAAGATGTGTACCGGCTGATCGAAAGGGTCGCTCCGACCGAGGCAACCGTCTTCATCACCGGCGAATCCGGTTGCGGCAAGGAGTTGGTCGCGCGGACGATCCACGAGCGCAGCCCGCGCGCCGGGCGGCCGTTCGTCGCGATCAACTGCGGCGCCATTCCCGAGAACCTGATCGAGGCCGAGCTCTTCGGCCACGAGCGCGGCGCGTTCACCGGCGCCGATCGCCAGCATCACGGCTGCTTCGAGCGCGCCGAGGGCGGAACGCTGTTTCTCGACGAAATCACCGAAATGCCCGTAGAAATGCAGGCTCGCCTGCTGCGGGTGCTCGAGACCGGCTGCTACAGCCGCGTTGGCGGCGACGGCGAGCTCCACGCCGACGTGCGCGTGCTTGCCGCATCCAATCGCGACCCGCGCGATGCAGTCCGCGACGGGTGCCTGCGCGAGGACCTGATGTACCGCCTCGCCGTGTTCCCGATCGTGCTGCCGCCGCTGCGCGCGCGCGACGACGACGCGGAGGTCCTCGCTGCGCATTTCCTGCAGGGGCTCAATGCCGAGGCGGGCACATCCAAGGCCTTCTCGCGCGCGGCGCTGGCGACGATCCGCAGCTATCACTGGCCCGGCAATGTGCGCGAGCTCAAGAACGCCGTGCATCGCGGATTCATCCTCGCCGAGGAGGACGTCGAGCTCGACGTCGGGAAGCTCGCGCCCCCGCCGACCGACGGTCGCTTCCTGCGCCTGCCCGTCGGCATGTCGCTCGCCGAAATGGAGCGGCAGGCGATCTTCGCGACCCTCGATCATTGCCGCGGCAACAAGCGGCGCGCCGCGGAGATGCTGGGCGTGAGCCTGAAAACGCTGTACAACCGCCTCACCGCATACCACGCCGAAAGCGATGCTGGACTCGCCACCCTCTAGGCTAGAATCCGGGGGTTCGCACGCCAGCGGAAGCCCGATGATCCGGATACTGATTGCGGACGATCACGCCATCGTTCGTGCGGGACTGCGCCAGTTCATCGCCGACCAGGCCGACATGGAGATCGCGGGCGAGGCCGCGAGCGGCTCTGAGACGGTGGCGGCGGTCCGCGCGGGCGATTTCGACGTCGTCCTGCTCGACATCTCGATGCCCGACAAGAATGGCATCGACACGCTGCGCATGTTGCGGCACGTGAAGCCCAACCTGCCGGTGCTGATGCTTTCCGCGTACGGCGAGGACCAGTATGCGGTCAACCTGCTGCGCGCCGGCGCGTCCGGCTACGTGAACAAGGAAGCGGCGCCGACCCAGCTCGTCGGCGCGATCCGCACCGTCGTGCAGGGACGAAAATACGTGAGCCCGTCGCTTGCGCAGACCCTCGCGGAGGGCGTCGCCGGCGACTCCGAGCGGCCGCTGCACGCCGAGCTGTCGCAACGCGAGTTCCAGATCTTCTGCAAGTTGGCTTCCGGCACACCGGTGTCGAAGATCGCAGAGGAGCTGCACCTGTCGGTGAAGACGGTCAGCACGTACCGCACGCGGATTCTCGAGAAGATGGGGATGAAATCGAATGCCGACCTCACCTACTACGCCATCAAGAACGGGCTGATCGAGTGATGGACCGCAGGCACGCGGGCTCGCGTCCGGGGCCGGCCCAGGCGGGGGAATCCAGGTACGCCGTGGGAACGTCCGGGACGGGGCCGGCGGAGGGCGGCGCGGCACCGGCGGCCGGGGCGCATGCGCGCATGACCTCGCCAGCCGAGCCACCGCTGCGCGTGCTGCTCGTCGAGGATTCGCCGCTGATCCGCGAGCGCCTCGCCGAATCGATCGCCGAGCCCGGCCGGATCGAGATCGTCGGCCAGGCCGACAGCGAGCAGGCGGCGATCGGCATGCTCGGCGCGGCGCCCTGGGACGCGATGGTTCTGGATCTGCAGCTGCGCCATGGCACCGGGCTGGGTGTGCTGCGCGCGCTGATCTCGCGGCGTCCTCCCGATGTCAAGGTGATCGTCCTCACCAACTACGCCTTTCCGCAGTACCGGGCGAAGAGCCTGGCGCTGGGCGCCGACTACTTCTTCGACAAGGCGCGCGAATACCACCGTGTGCGCGAGGTGCTCGATCACCTCGTCGCGGAGCGCAGGTCAGGAGTGCACTGAGGCGCGGACGCTAGCCGGTTGCCGACGCGGCTGCCGCGCGAATGCCCGTGCCTGCATCCGTCTCGGCCGTCTGCGCAGCGCTGTCCGGCGCGAGCGGAATGAATACCTCGATCGTCGTCCCGGCGCCGGGGCGGCTGCCGATCCGGAAGTCTCCGTTGAACGCGCGCACCCGCTGGCGCATGCCGATGATGCCGTGCGACAGGCGGTCGGTCGCCGCACCGGCAGGCAATCCCCGGCCATCGTCCTGGACGATCAGCGAGACGCCCTCGTCGTCGCGCAGCACCTCGACTTCGACATGGCGCGCGTTGGCGTACTTGACGATGTTGGTCAGCGCCTCCTGCACGATCCGGAAGAGCGCGATCGAGACGTCGGGCGGCAGGCTGGGGTCGCCGAGATTGAGGTCGCAGTCGAGGCCCGCGCGCTCGCAGGTCTGCCTGACCTGCCAGTCGAGGGCCGGTGCGAGCCCGAGGTTGTCCAGCAGCGTCGGGCGCAGCTCCTCGATGATGCGCCGCTTCATCTCGACGCCCTCGTCGAGGATGGTCAGCGCGCGCTCGAGCTTGCTCGCAGCTTCGGGCAGTGCCGTCCTGCAGCGCTGCGACGCCCAGGCGACGTCCATCTTCGCGCCGACCAGGATGCCGCCGAGCTCGTCGTGGATATCGCGCGCGAGCCTCGATTTCTCCTCCTCGCGCACTACCTGCAGGTACGTCGAGAGTTCCGACAGCTCCTCGGTGCGCGTCGCGACCTCGCGCTCGAGCCGGTGCTGCTCCTCGACCAGCATCCGGCGCTTCGCCTCGCGGGCTGCGATCTCGCGCCTCGCGAGCGCCATAACGACGAAGAGCAGGGCAATCGTGAACGCCGTCATCGTCAGCATCCCGACGCGGCCGAATTCGATGTCGCGCGTCCAGCGCATGCCGCCGCGCCGGGCCGACAGCCGTAGCTCGTCGAGGATGCCTTGCGCCTCGCCGCGGATCTGCTCCATCAGCTTCTGCCCGACGCCGGTGTCGATCAGCTGGAATGCCGCCTCGCGCCCGTTGCGGTCGTTGAGCGCCAGCGTCGATTCGAGATCGTTCAGCTTCTCCCCGATCAGCTGGTTGAGGCGACCGGCGTGATCGATCATCGACGTCGTGCCGTTCTGGTTCACCAGGTCACGCAGGCGGGACGAGGCTTTCTCGATTTTCGGCAGTGCGGCCTGGTAGGGCTTGAGGTACGAAGGGTCGCCGGTCAGCAGGTATCCGCGCTGGCTCGATTCGGCGTCGACGATCAGCGCGAGGGTTTCGTTGACGACCGTTTCCATTTCGAGCGCCGTCGACATCGCCCGGTTGGCGAATTCGAGCCGTTGGTAGCCGATCTCGGCGAACCCCAGGATGGCGAGCGAGACGACCACGCCGAGGACGAGCGGGACCAGGACACGAAGGGGGAGCAGGCGCTTCATCGCTGCGGGAAGGAGAGCCCCGGAAGCGGGGGTGCAGGTCGTGGACCACAACTATACCCCCTGCCACCGCGGCACCGGAGCGACCCCCGCAGGCCCGCGAGCGTCGGTGTTTGTCCGACATCAGGATCGGCGAAGCGCCGATAGGCCCGCGTCCCCCATCCGTCTAAATTCCAACCGTTGTCTGCAACCCAGATTCCTGAACGGTTCGTACCGGCCAACGCAATGCTGAAGTGGGGTTTCGTGTTCCTGCTGCTCGCCGTCGCCAGCGGCCTGTTCGGCGTGGCGGTGTCCGACGCAGCGACGTTCGCACTGGCGCAGGTGCTCTTTTTCGGAAACGTCGTGCTGTTCGTCGTGTTCACGCTGCTGGGTGCGTTGGTGCCCAGGCCGCTCGACGTTCCGGGCCAGGAGTCGAACCGGCAACGCGAACCCTGAGGCGCCAGCCGAGCTGACCCTCACATCGTCTCCCTCCCCCTCGTGCCCAAGCGAGGGGACCTCGACGCCGCCCCCAAAGCGGCGTCTTTTTTTTGCGGGCCGGGGCCGGCTGTGCGGCTAGACCGGCCATGGATGCCGGACAAGGGGCGGTGGCCGGAATCGCCTGCAGGAGCATCCCCATGCCTGCAGGCATCCCGGCGCCGCCCTCCGGCGCGAGCACTTGATCGGTCGCGAGGGCCCCCCATATTGGAAACGTGGCACCGGGGCGTCCGCATGCCGGTTCGAATGGCGGCTGGACGCGGCTGGTATCATGTGAATTCCAGCGCTGACCGGCAGTGAACCGGCGGCCCGCATCGTTACCGGGGGTGTACTGGTTTCGACGGGGGTATCGAAGCAGCGCGGGGCATGCCGAGGCGCTTGTCCTCGTTAAACCCGAGCAATCGCAAACTTAACTGCGAACGACGAAACGTACGCTCTGGCGGCTTAATCCCGCCGGACCTCGCACCGGGCGGCGCTCAGCCCGGGCGGCAACCGGGTAACACCGGAAGTCGCAGCGGGGACATTTAGAGCGATCGCGCCCATCCGGGTCACTTGGGTGTAGCGCTAAAGCAAGGTGACTGGTTTCCCTGCAGCCTGTCCGCCGGCGGCAGGGGAACGAGATCCAAACGACGTGACTAAGCATGTAGTCCCGACTGTAGAGGTCTTCCGGACGCGAGTTCGATTCTCGCCACCTCCACCAATCTCTCCTTTGACGGCCGCCTCGAGCGGCCTTCTTTTTCCCTCTGGCGTCGGCAGCGAGCTGGCGTAGGCTTGATCCTACGCGCGGTCGGGCATTCATCGGGTGGCAAGGATCGCGGTCGCCCGGTTAGCATCTGCGACGAGCCGGTCGTTGCGGAATCGGCGCAACTCAGCGGGAGGACACAGGATGCGTACAGCACTCGTCGCGCTTTCGATGCTGCTTTGCGCGAGCACGTCGGCGCCTGCCCAGGTGAGCATCGCCATCGGGGTCCCGGGGGTGAGCCTGGGGATCAACGTGCCCGTGTATCCCCAGCTGGTTCCCGTCCCCGGCTACCCCGTCTACTATGCGCCGAGGCTCAATTCGAACTACTTCTTCTACGATGGAATGTATTGGCTCTACCAGTACGACAACTGGTACGCGAGTACCTGGTACAACGGGCCATGGGATCTGGTGAGTCCCTACGCCGTGCCGCTGGTCATACTGCGAGTTCCGGTGCGTTACTACCGGCATCCTCCCGCGTATTTTCATGGATGGGCAGCGAGCGCGCCGCCGCGCTGGGGCGAGCATTGGGGCAACGCCTGGGAGCGCGAGCGTCACGGGTGGGATGGCCGGGATCGCCACTTCGCCCCTGCGCCGGCCCCGCTGCCGAAGTACCAGCGGCAATATTCGGGATCCCGGTATCCGTCCGCGAATCAGCAGCAGGCGCTGGAATCCCGGCACTATCGCTACAGCCCGCAGGATCCGGCAGTGCGGCAGCGCTACGAGGCGCAGCGAGGGCGAGGGGGACTTGCGCCGCCGCCTGCGCAGGGCAGGGGACCCAAGCAGGAACGCGGCTCGGGACGGCATGGGCCCGATCGCGACTGAGCGAGACTTCGACGGGCGTTGCGACCTCGGAGGTCACCGGGGCAACCCGGCAGCGGGCGGAGCCGGGATTGGCGACGAGACGGCGCGCGGGTTCAGCTCGCGCCGTCGGGAGTCGTCGTGATCACAAATCCCCGTTGGCGCCGGCACGCATGATGTCTTGCAGCTTGTCGCGGACCGCGATGGCCTTCGCCTTCAGCTCGGGGTTGAGGTGGGCGAGGTTGACGATCATGTCGAGGTCCATCATGACCAGCCAGCCGTGTCCCTTGCCGTCCTCCACCAGGGCAATCCGGCACGGCAGGTAGGCGGCGAAATCCAGGTTGTAATCCAGCATCGCGCGCGCAGTCAGTGCATCGCAGAACTGGAAGATGGTGACGTAGGGGGAGGGTTTTCCCGTGATGGCGCTCACCTGCTTCGATAGCGGCAGCTCCGCCACGAGGTGCATGTTCAGCAGATTGGCCCGCAGCTTCATCGACTGCTTGGCGTCATCGGGCGAAACCCCTTTCGCCAGCGCCATCTTGAGCACCGTGTCGTCGAGCGAGCGGATCGTGATCGGCGGCCCCGCCGGTTTCGGGGAGGCATCGGTCGCCCAGGCCGGGCTTCCGGACAGCGACGACACGATCACGCAAAGCAGTGCGAGCGAGCGCATCATCCGTTGAATTGCGAATTGGTGGCCGGGACAATGCAACGCCCGCCGCCGGACGCGGGCCAAGCCTCGACAGCGGCCAGGCGCCCGGGGTTCCCCGTTATCATCCGGTCTGGGCAATCCACCGGGCCGCAGCCATGCACAAAGTCGTCTTCCTCGATCGTTCGTCGCTGCGCGCCAATGTGCGCCGGCCGCGCTTTGCCCACGAATGGGCCGAGCACGCGACGACCGCCGGCAGCGACGTGGTCGCGCGTCTTCAGGGCGCGACGATCGCGATCACCAACAAGATCCCGCTGCGCGCCTCCGATCTCGAGCGGCTGCCCGACCTGAAGATGATCGCAGTCGCGGCGACGGGCTACGACGTGATCGACGTCGCCGCCTGCCGGGCGCGCGGCATCGCGGTCACCAACATCCGCAACTACGCGGTGAACACCGTCCCCGAGCACGTGTTCGCAATGGTCCTGGCGCTGCGGCGCAACCTGTTCGCCTATCGCCAGGCGGTCGAGGCGGGGCGCTGGCAGCAGGTGGACACGTTCTGTTTCTTCGATTTCCCGATCGGCGACCTTGCGGGATCGACGATCGGCATCGTCGGCGAAGGAAGCATCGGCCAGGGGACGGCGAACATCGCGCGCGGCTTCGGCATGAACGTCCTGTTCGCCGATCACGCGCCGCCCAAGACCGAGGGCATCGAGTTCACGCCCCTTTCGACGGTGCTCGAGCAGAGCGACGTTCTGTCGCTGCACTGTCCGATGACCGCCGGGACCCGGGGCATGATCGGGACCGCCGAGCTGCGCCGGATGAAGCGGAACGCGATCCTGATCAACACCAGCCGCGGCGGGCTCGTCGACGAGGCTGCGCTGATCACCGCGCTGAAGGAAGGCTGGATCGCCGGCGCGGGTTTCGACGTCCTCACCCGCGAGCCGCCGAAGGAGGGGAACCCGCTGCTCGACCTGCGGCTGCCCAACTTCATCCTGACCCCGCACGTGGCCTGGGCCTCCGACGGCGCGATGCAGTTCCTCGCCGACCAGTTGATCGACAACATCGAGGGCTGGGAGGCCGGTCGCCCGCAGCATCTGGTCACCTGACGGCACCCGCCGTGCTGCCCAGGGCCGCGAGACTCGCGGCGAGCGTGGCCTCCGACAGCGCGCCGCTGCGCTCCGACACCAGATGGCCACGCGCGTCGAAGAAGAGCGTGGCCGGCAGCGCCTGCCGATCGAAGGCCGCGCCCGCCGAGCCGCTCGCATCGAGCAGGACGTTGCGCAGGCCGAGCTCCTGGTCCTGCAGGTAGCGAAGGACATGTTCGCGTGCCTCGCCCTGGTTGATGAATACGAAATCGATGTCGTGGTGTGCCGCCTGGGCGCGTTGGAGGACCGGCATCTCGCGCCGACACGGCGGGCACCAGGACGCCCACAGGTTCACGACCGTCGGCTTCCCGGCAAAGGCCGACAGGCTGACCTCGCGCCCGTCGACCGTGTACAGGCGTAGCGGCGGGAGCGTGATGGCATTCGCCGACAAAGCTC
Source organism: Casimicrobiaceae bacterium (assembly GCA_035470905.1). Lineage (GTDB taxonomy): Bacteria > Pseudomonadota > Gammaproteobacteria > Burkholderiales > Casimicrobiaceae > VBCG01. Next base: position 13,521 of record DATIQL010000156.1, on the reverse strand, counting down.
CGATCGCCAGCATTCCGCCGGCCCACGTGGCGAGCGTCGTCAGCGCCGCGCCGGCCAGCGGATTGCGCAGTGTGCGCTGGCGCTGCACGCGAAGCAGTGCGTAGAGGCAGGCCGCGGCGATGCCCACGATGGGCTCGTAGCCGCCGTCGCGGATATCGAGGATATCGAGGGGGTGTCGCAGGTAGGCCTCGCGCCACTCCACGACGAAGCCTGCGCGTGCGGCGACGAGCCCGATCAGCAGCAGGCCCAGGACCGCAGGTTCCGCGTCGATGCCGGATCGCGCGCCGATCCGCTTGCCGGCGAAGAGGCCGAGCGCAGACGCCGCCAGGAACAGCAGCGGTGTCATCGGCAGGGCCAGCGGTCCAATCTGCAGCGTCGGGTTCACCAGGGAGCCTCGCCTGCGGGCGCCAGACGAGTCTTCGCGCCTTTGCCCGGAAGGGTACCGGACAGACCCCGGCGCGGTGCGGGAATTCCCCGGACGTCCGGCTGTCGTTCCTTCTGCGGCGCCCTTGCGTCGTCCCGCGATCCCGGACCGGCGCGCCTGCAGCGGTTCATCGCGTGCAAACGATCATCGACGCCGTCGGCCGCGTCCGGCGTCGCGGAAGGACTCGTCCGATGAACATCGAAGACGTCCGGCGTCGCGCGTTCGCGATGCCCCTCACCAATCCTGCCTATCCGCCCGGACCGTATCGCTTCGTCGATCGCGATTTCTTCATCGTCACCTACCGCAGCGATCCGGATGCGCTCCGCGCGATCGTGCCGGAACCCCTCGAGATCGCCGAGCCGCTCGTCAGGTACGAGTTCATCCGGATGCCCGATTCGACGGGGTTCGGCGATTACACCGAGTCGGGCCAGGTGATTCCGGTGCGTTTCCAGGGGCAGGCCGGCGGGTACGTCCACGCGATGTACCTCGACGACGAGGCGCCGATCGCCGGCGGGCGCGAGCTGTGGGGATTTCCCAAGAAGCTCGCCTCCCCTTCGTTGAAGGTCGAGAAGGACACGCTGGTCGGCCGGCTCGCCTACGGCAGCATCGAGGTTGCGATCGCGACCATGGGCTACAAGCACCGCACGCTCGACATCGCGCCGATCAAGGCGGCCATCGCCGCGCCGAACTTCCTGCTGAAGATCGTGCCCCATGTCGACGGCACGGCACGAATCTGCGAGCTGGTTCGCTATTTCTGCGAGGACGTGACGGTGAAGGGCGCATGGAGCGGCCCCGCGGCCCTCGAGCTGTTCCACCATGCGCTCGCGCCGGTGGCGCAGCTGCCGGTGCTCGAGGTCGTCGCGGGACTGCACGCCGTCTCCGACCTGACCCTCGGGCTGGGGACGGTCGTCCACGACTACCTCGCCTGAGCCTTGCACCTGGCGGTTGTCCTTGACAATCGCGGCGCATATCCCGTCTACTCGCCGGCACGGCCATTGCCGAGGGAGCGGGAGCATGAGGGGATCGCAGGCAGCGCTGTTCGTTGTCGCCATGATCGTCGCCGGCGCCGCGGTCGCGCAGACGACGGTCACCGGGACCCTGACCGGGTCACCGACGCCGGCGGTGGTCGGCACGATGGACTTCGGCACCCAGCCCGTCGGGACTGCCGGCGCGCCGCAGACCGAGACCATCACCGCGCACCTGGTCGCGGTTCCCCCGCCGGTGCCGCTGGGCACGGTGATCCAGATCCAGAGCGTGGCGTCGAACAGCGGCGAGTTCCAGGTCACCGGCAGCACCTGCCCCGCCGGCACCCTGCTTGCCGACGGGCAGACCTGCGACGTGCAGCTTGCCTTCACCCCCGCAGCGGTCGGTCCCCGCAGCGGCGCGCTGTCGGTCCAGTGCTCGGTGACCGCGGCCGTCGGCGTCATTGCATTCGTCTGCGATGGGGTCGTGCGCCAGTTCATGTTGATGAGCGGTCTGGGTGCAGTCCGGGCGGCCATTCCGACGCTGGGCCGCGAGGCGCTCACGGCGCTGGCGCTGTTGCTGATGCTCGCCTCGTTCTACTGGCTGCGGCGCCGCCGCTGACCGGCGTTCAGAGCGGATCGATGTTCCGCGCGGCGAATGGCGTCGCGCACATCCCCCATACCGTCTGCCATTTGCGCTCGCGCAGCGCGTCGAGGCCGAACCCCGTCGGCGGTGCCCCGAAAGGCGGCGTGTAGGTGCCGAACAGGCGGTCCCACCAGGACAGCATGCCACCGAAGTTGGTGTTGTTGAGGGCCGCCCGCGGCGAATGGTGCAGCTGGTGCATCGCCGGGGTGACGATCACGTAGCCCAGCAGTGCCTCCAGCCGGCGCGGCAGGCGCACTGCAGCGTGCTGGAGCTGCGTGATCGGCATCGTCACGAGCTCGCGCAGCAGCCAGACCCAGAGCGGAATCCCGATCGCGGCGAGCACGATCAGCTTGCTCAGGCTGGTGGCAACGATGTGCAGCGGATGCGCGCGCAGGTTGGTGCTGACGTCCACGTCCGCGTCGGAATGGTGTACGGCATGCAGCAGCCAGAGCCAGCGGATCTCGTGGCTCATCCGGTGGAACACGTAGTCGGCGAGGTCGAGCGCCACGAATCCGGCCGCCACCTGAAGCCACAACGGCGTTGCCACGAAGCTGAGCACGCCGATCCGGTGGACCTCGAGCCAGTACGCCGCGTACAGCAGCGTGCTGCCGAACACGAGGCTCATCGCGGCCGAGGTCACGAGCCAGAGACCGGCGTTGCGGGCGAAGTGCAGGATCCGTGCGCGGGTCGCGCGTCGGGGATGCCGCGGAAGCCAGGATTCGAGCGCTGCCAGCGCGACGAGGCCGATGGCCAGCGTCGCCATCTGCCACAGCTGCAATCGTGCGTACGAGTCGAGACTGTCCAAGGTTTCACCGATCATGCCGGCCTGCGCCCGTCGCGGACGCACGCCGCCGCCGAGTTTACCGGGCCGGCTGCGCATCGCGGCGTTTCTGTCCTACAATGGCCTCGATCGCTCGAGCTCGCGCTGACCCTTGCGCATGCCAATCTCCCCAGCTCCCCCCGAGCCGGCGTGGCGGCGAAGGCTGCGCCGTGCGCTCGTCGCGATCGCTGCCCTCGCGGCGATCGTGGCGGCGCTGGGATTTCTCGTGGTCCCGCCGGTCGCCAAGTCGAAGCTCGTCGCGCTTGCGGGCTCCGAGCTCGGCCGCCGGGCGACGATCGACAGGCTGGCATTCAATCCTTTCACGCTGCACGCGAAGCTCTCCGGCTTCACGCTCGCCGACCGCGATTCCTCGCGCACGCTGCTCAGGTTCTCGACCCTCGATGTCGACCTGTCGATCGCGTCGCTGTGGCATCTCGCGCCTGTGCTCGACGCCCTCAAGCTGGTGCAGCCGCAGGTCGACCTCGTCCGCAATGCCGACGGTCGCTGGAACATCCAGGACCTGATCGACCGCGCGCTCGCACCTTCCAGCGGTCCCACGCCGGTGTTTGCGATCGACAACATCGAGGTCGACGACGGTTCCGTCGCGCTCGACGACCGGGTCAGGCAGCACCGGAGCTCGATAACCGGCATCGGGGTCGGCATCCCGTTCCTGTCGAGCATTCCGCACGACGCGAAGATCCTCGTCACGCCGAGGCTGGCGGGCGTGATCGACGGCGCCAAGTTCGCGCTCGAGGGATCGTCGACGTCGCCGTTCGCCGATCGCGAGGAAGCGACGCTCGACATCGATTTCGACGCGCTGCGTCTGCCCGAGTACGCCGGGTACGGGGGGCTGCCGCGGGGATTGAGACTCACCGGCGGCGCGCTGACGACGCGGCTCAAGCTTGCGTTCGTCACCGACAGGGGCGTGCCGAGCACGGTGACGCTCGCGGGCACCGCGCGGGTCGACGGCTTTGCGCTTCGTCGCAGCGACGGGTCGCCGCTCGTCTCGGCGAAGGCGATCGAGGCGACGATCGGCAGCATCGATGCGCTCGCGGAGACGATTTCCCTCGATCGAGTGTCGGTCGACGCACCGGAAATCGACCTGCGGCGAAGCGCCGATGGCTCGCTGGAGCTCGGGCGGCTCCTCGCCGATCACGCGGGCGCTGCGCCGCGCAGCACGCCGCGCGCTGCGTCCACGGCCGCGCCTGCATCCACGACCGCGCCTGCATCCACGACCGCGCCTGCATCCACGACCGCGCCTGCGGGCGCCGGCGCGCCGGCAACGCGGGCGGCGAGGCCCGCACCGGTTGCATCCGGAACCTGGGCGTTCGACATCGCCGAGGCACACGTCGGCGGTGGCGTCGTGCACGTCGCCGATGCCGCGGTGACGCCTGCGTTCAGCGACACGCTGTCGAACCTAAGGTTCGAGGGCAGAAAGCTCGCATCCAGAGGGCCGCCAGGCACGATCGCGGTCGCCTTCGAATCGGGGGGTGGCGCGCAATTCGACTTGCGCGCGGAAGCGAATCTCGCCGCCCGGTCGGTGCGAGGGAATGTCTCGGTGGTCAAGCTTCCGCTGGGAAAGCTCTATCCGTACTATGCGTCGGCGCTCAACCTCGACGTGCGCCGGGGCACGCTCGACCTCACCGGCGACTTCGATGCTGCGGTGGCGGGAGCATCGCTGCAGTTCGTGCTCACCAGGGGCGTGGCCGGGCTGACGGACGTGGACGCCGCGATCCGCGGGGAGCGCGATCCGCTGTGGCGGCTGGTGCACGCCGACCTGACCGGGATCGCGTTCGATCTGGACAAGCGCAGCGTGACGATCGACAGCGTCGCGTGGCAGGGGGGATCGCTTCGCATCCTCAGGCAGGCGGACGGCGTCATCAATTTCGAGCGCCTGCTGCGCACTGCCGATGCGACGCCTGCGGCGGGACTCCCGATGGCGGCGGGCGGAGACACCGCCGGGGGGTGGACGCTGCTTGCCCGCAAGGCACTCCTCGAGGGGGTCGTGGCCGACGTCGAGGATCGCGTCCCCGACATCCCGGTGAGGCTGCGCATCCCCGACGAGCGGATCGCGATCGATGGCTTCAGCAACGCCAAGGGTGCGAAGGCCAGGGTCGACGCATTCGTTCGCATCGGCAAGGCAGGACGCATCCGCATCGCCGGCGCGCTCGGCATGCAGCCGGCCAACTTCGACTGGCGCGTCGACGCGACCGGCATCGATCTCGTGCCCTTCCGGCCCTATTTCGAGTCGCAGACCAGCATCGTCGTCGCCGGCGGTGCCGTCGCCGCGAAGGGACGCCTGACCTACGCGGTTGCCGATAGCGGCGCACCGCGGGCGACGTATGCCGGCGATGTCACCGTCAGCGATTTCGACTCGCTCGACCGGCCCGAGTCGCAGCCACTGATGCGCTGGAAGACGCTCGCCCTCAAGGGCGTCGACGTGAAGTCGCAGCCGCTGCAGGTCGGTCTGGGTGCAGTCGCGATGGACAGCTTCTATGCCCGGATCATCGTCAATGCCGACGGGACGCTCAACCTGCAGCAGCTGCTGGCACCGAAGTCGGCCGCGGTGCAGGCGGCAGCCGCGACGCCTGCATCGACGAGCCCGGGCGCGAGCACCAGGACGCTTCCGCCGGCGCCGGCGGAAGCGAAAGCGCTGCCGGTTTCTGTCGGCCGCATCGAAGTTGCGAACGGCGACGTCGAGTTTTCGGATTTCTTCGTGAAGCCGAACTACTCGACGCACCTGTCCGAGGTCGCAGGCAGCGTTTCGGCGCTGTCCGCATCGCAGGCGGGCGACGTGGATCTCTCCGGGCGCGTCCAGGACACGGCGCCCGTCGACATCCGCGGCACGATCAATCCGTTCGCACCCCAGCTGCAGCTCGACCTGACTGCGAAGGCGACCGACATCGAGCTGCCGCCGCTGACGCCGTATTCGATCAAGTATGCCGGCTACGGCATCACCAAGGGCAAGCTTTCGATGGAGGTCCACTACAGGATCGACGATCGCAAGCTCGCCGCGACCAATCAGCTGCGGCTCGACCAGCTGACCTTCGGCGAGCGCGTCGACAGCCCGACGGCGACCAGGCTGCCGGTGCTGCTCGCCGTCGCGCTGCTCAAGGACCGCAATGGCGTCATCAACCTCAACCTGCCGATCCAGGGGACGCTCGACGATCCAAAGTTCTCGGTCTGGCGCGTCCTCGTGCAGATATTCGTGAACCTGGTCACCAAGGCGGTGACGGCCCCATTCGCGCTCCTCGGATCGATTGCCGGTGGCAGGGGCGAGGAACTGGCGTACGTCGGGTTCACGCCGGGGCAGGCCGAGCTCGTGGCGGCGGGGCAGGCCAAGCTCGAAACGCTCGCCAAGGCGCTCGCCGACCGCCCGGCATTGAAGCTCGATGCATCGGGCCGTGTCGTGCCGGATGTCGATCGCGAGGGATTGAAGCGTGCGCGGCTCGAGGCCGCGATGCGCGTGCAGAAGCAGAAGGCGCTCGCGGCGCAGGGCGAATCCGCGCCGCCGCTCGAGCAGATACGCATCGACGCTGCCGAGCAGCCGAAATACCTGGCGGCCGTCTACCGTGACACGAATCTTTCCGACAAGCCCCGGAACGTCCTGGGCATCGCCAAGACGATTCCCGAGGCCGAGATGGAGAAGTTGCTGCTCGAAAGCTACAAGGTGGACGATCCGGCGCTGGTGGCGCTGGCGAACGCGCGCGCGCAGGCGGTGAAGACCTGGCTGGTCGAGCACGGGCACGTCGCGCCCGAGCGGGTTTTCATCATCGCGCCGAAGGTCGGCGCCCAGGGCATCGCCGACCAGGGGCCGCCAACGCGGGTCGACTTCGCGATAAGATGACCGCCGCCCCGGCCCAAGAGGCCCCTGGCCCACGAGCCTGGTGGCCGTCCCGGGCAGATGGAGATCACAGGGGGCGCATCATGTTCGAGTTCGCAGCACTGCTTGCCGCCATCGACGACCTCATGCTCGGCGCACTGATCGCGACGCTCGATCATCTGCCGGGCACCTTGCCGGCCCTGCAGGCGTGGCTCGAGCATGCCGCGCGATGGGAGTTCGACCGACGCTCGGGGTTCGACTATCCGCTGCAGCCTCCGACGGCGGCAATCTCCCCCGACGAGCTTCCTGCGGCTGTCGAGGGATCGGCCCGGCTGGGAAATTCGTTCTGCCACGAACGCCGGCCGGACGTATCCCCGATCGTGGCGTTCTTCGATCGATTGAAGGAACTGCTGCTCGCCGCGCAGGAACGCGACGGCGCGGTCCTGCACTAGCCACCCCGAGCCGGGGTCCGGCTGTCGAAAGCCGGAGAGCGAGGGCGCCCGCGTGCGCCCCGTCCGATCAGACGCGGCGGCGGTATTCCCCGGTGCGGGTGTCGATTTCGATCTTGTCGCCGGTGTTGACGAACAGCGGGACCGGGACCTCGAAGCCGCTGGCGATCTTGGCAGGCTTCATCACCTTGCCCGACGTGTCGCCCTTGACCGCCGGCTCGGTGTAGGAGACCTCGCGCACGACCGACGTCGGCAGCTCGACCGAGATCGCCTTGCCTTCGTAGAACGTGAGCTCGCAGGGCAGTCCGTCCTCGAGGTAGGGAAGAGCGGACTCCATGTTCTCCTTCTCGACGTCGTACTGGTTGAATTCCTGGTCCATGAACACGTACATCGGGTCGGCGAAGTACGAATACGTGACTTCCTTGCGCTCGAGCTGGATGACGTCGAACTTCTCGTCGGCGCGGTAGACAGTCTCGGTGCCGCCGCCAGACAGCAGGTTCTTGAGCTTCATCTTGACCACCGATGCGTTGCGGCCGGACTTGGTGAACTCGGCCTTCTGCACGACCATCGGGTTGCTGCCGATCATGATCACGTTGCCGGCGCGCACTTCCTGGGCGATTTTCATGTCGATTCCTGGGTGCTCCGCCGGAGGGCCGGCGAATGACGTTGCAAAGTTGGTAAACCGATAATTATAGCCTGCTGCGCCAAAATTCAACAAGGCCGGCCGCAAGATCGGGAAGGGTCGCGAGGTGGGCGGCCCAATGCCGCCCGTGCCGGCAAAGCGCTCGGGAGGAGGCCAGGAACGTCGGCCAGGCGGTGGCTGTCGCGGCGCCATCCTCGGCATTGAATGCGCGCCAGAACGTGCAGAGGGCGGTCAGCCCCGGTTCGGGCAAGTCGGCGGTGTAGCGATCGAGGAAAGCCTCGAGTTTCAGCACGTGCGCATTCTCGTCCTGGGGGTAGGGCTGCCAGATCAGGGGGCGAGCCGCCCATTGGGCGCGGACGAACGAATCCTCGCCGCGAACGAAGTTGACGTCCGAGCTCCAGAGCAGGCGGTCGAAGTCCTCCTGGGTGGAGAACGGGCGGATCGAGAGGGTGAGCCGCCCGTGGGTCACCGACTGGCCCGCATGCGGGACATCCCCGTGCAGCCAGGCGTCGAGCGCCGCCGTTGCGACGCCTTCGGGCACCGTGCACGCGATCGCCTCGTCGCCCTCGGCCCATGCGTCGAACAACGCCGGGAGCGCCCGGTTCGGATAGCAGAAGAGGGCGACGCCGAGCGCCGCGGACCGGTCGCTGCCGGACCTGGCGCGAGGCGGGCGCTCGCGCAGGTAGCGATCGCGCGCCTCGAGCAGGCCCGCCTCGCGGATCAGTCCGCCGGTGCGGGGCGTGAAGCCGGGAAACCAGAAATAGCGTGTCAGGGCCCGCTGCGGCAGCGGCGAGGCCAGTGCGTGCACGGCGTCGACCCACGGTTCCGCCGACAGGTATTCCAGGTTGAACCAGAGCGGAGGACCCGCACTCGCCGCCATCGCATCGAGGTAGCCCGCCGGGAGGCCGCATCCGAAGGCCTCGACCACCACCTCGGGCAGTCCGTCCGCGCCGGCAGTCTCGTCCAGCACGCGGACGGTCACGCCGCGGTGGCGCTGGGTTCGGGCCATCGGATCGAGCGTCGGCTCGAAGCGCGCGAGCGTGGCCACGCGGTCGATCCACATCGTCACGTCGAGCGCGTGTTCGGATGCGAGCTGGCGCGCGAGGCGCCAGGCGACGCCGGCGTCGCCGTAGTTGTCGACGACGCGGCAGAAGACATCCCATCGCCTGCCGTTCATCGCGCGAGTGTACCGCCGGTCCCCCTGCACTCCGCAGCCGGGTTCGCTACTCGTCCTTCGGCAGCTCGCTTTCGTGCCAGCGCGCGAGCGCCAGGCGGGACAGGCCGACCGTCGCGGTGAACATCGCGACGCCGGCTGCAGCGATCAGCAGCAGCGCCGCGAACAGCCTCGGGATGTTGAGCTGGATGCCGGCGAGCAGGATCTGGTAGGCGAGGCCCGCCCCCTCGCCACCGGTCCCGGCGACGAACTCGGCGACCACCGCGCCGATTAGCGCCAGCCCGCTCGCGATCCGCAGCCCGCCGAAGAAATACGGCAATGCGCTCGGCACCTGCAGCCGCCACAGCGTCTGCCAGCGCGTCGCGCGTGACAGACGGAACAGGTTCGCAAGGCCGCGGTCGACGCTGCGCAGCCCGAGCGTCGTGTTCGAGATGATCGGGAAGATCGCGACGACGACTGCACAGAGGACCAGCGCGACGCGGGTGTCGTGCACCCAGATGATGATCAGCGGGTCGATCGACACGATCGGTGTCACCTGCAGCAGGATCGCGTACGGAAAGAGGCTCATTTCGATCCAGCGGCTTTGCGCGAACACCAGCGCGATCGCGACCCCGGCCACGACGGCGACCGCAAGTGCGGTCAGCGCGACTCCGAGGGTCACGGCGAGCGAGGCGAACAGCAGCGCCCGGTCGGCATAGAGGGTATGGATGACCAGCAGCGGCGACGGGACGAGGTAGGCGGGCAGGTGCTTGAGCGTGACCAGCGCCTGCCAGGCCGCAAGCATGACGATCGCGACGAGCAGCGGGGCGAGCACGCGCAGGAGGCGGGCGCGCATGGTTGCGGCGTTCATCGGGACACGCGGCCGGGCCTGGCGCCGGGGCTTGCCGTGGCGGGCGCCGCATCGGCGCTGCCGATGTCGTCGGGCAGCGCGCCTGCCCCGGCGTCCGCGACGCGCGAGGAAAGGCGGTGGGCCTGCGCCGCAAACCCGGTCGACACGCGGAATGCGTCGTCGCGCGGGTACGGCTCGGCGATGTCCCAGGCGTCGAGGATGCGGCCGGGGCGCGCGGCCATCACCGCGACTCGCGTCGACAGGAACACCGCCTCGTGGATGCTGTGGGTCACGAAGACCACGGTGAAGCGTTGCGCGGACCAGAGCGACAGCAACTCGCCGTCGAGGCGCTGCCGGGTGAATTCGTCGAGCGCGCCGAAAGGCTCGTCCATCAGCAGCAGCTCGGGCCCGGTGACCAGCGCCCGGGCGATCGAAGCCCGCATCTGCATGCCACCCGACAACTCCCGCGGAAGGTGATCGGCGAAGCCCGCGAGGTTCACGCGCTGCAGCGCATCGGCCACCGCGCGGTCTGCGGCGCGGCGCGGGGCGCCCGCGAGGTCGAGCGGCAGGCGGACGTTCGTCGAGATCTTCGCCCAGGGCATCAGCGTCGGCGACTGGAAGACGAAACCCAGGCGCGGGCGCAGCCTGCGGGGGGGCCCATGGGCCACGCCGGGCCGCCCGCCGCGGCGCGGGGCGCCGGCCGCGCCGGAATCCCTTGCGTCGCGCCAGACGATGCGGCCGGACGACGGCCGCGCGAGGCCCGCGATCAGGTTGAGCAGCGTCGATTTGCCGCAACCGGAGGGGCCGACGAGCGTCAGGAACTCGCCGCGCCGGATTTCGAGGTCGACGTCGGCGAGCGCACGGGTGCCGTTGGCGTACGTCCGCGAGACCCCGTCGAGCTCGACCAGGGGCTCTTCCGCCACCGGGTCCACGGGCCGGGCATCGCCACCGTCGGTGCTCACGGCACCACGCGCACGGCCTTGACGAGTTCGAGCGTGTACGCGTGGTGGTAGTCGACGTTCGGCCTGGCGAGGCCCGCGTCGCGCAGGAAGTCGATGGTCGCCCGCCAGCGCCTGTCGGTCATCGTCAGCAGGCCGAACTTGTGCGCGTCCGCATTGACGACGATGCCGTACTCGTTCAATTTGCGCAGTCCGTAGGCGAGCAGATCGTCGGACATCTCCGGGTTCGCCTTGCGGATCAGCGCATTGCCGGCAGCGGGATGCACAAGGTAAGCCTTCCACCCCTCGGCCGACGCGCGGATGAAGCGTTCGAGGACGTCACGCTTGCTCGCGAGGGTCGATCGCGTCACGACCAGGGTCTCCGAGTAGGGTGGATAGCCGCGGTCCGCAAGGAGGAACACGACCGGGCGGACGCCGCCTTTTTCGATCGAGTAGGGCTCGGAGGTCACGAATCCCTGCTGGGAAAGCGCCGCCTCGGCCAGGAATGGCTGTACCGAAAAGCCATAGGGCCGCTTCTGGGCGTCGGTGAATCCGAAGCGCTGGCGCAGCCACGGCCAGAACGTCGTGTTGCTCGCGGCGCCGATCGCGATCGGCTTGCCCTTGAGGTCCTCGAGGCGCATGACCCCGGGATGCGCAATGATCACCGTCGGATTCTTCTGGAAGGTCGCCGCGATCGCGACGACGGGCACGTCCTGCTCGACCGCCGACAGCACCTGCAGGGCATCGGCCATCGCGATGTCGATCTGGCCCGCGGCGAGCAACTGCAGGCCGTTGACCTGCGGGCCGCCCATGCGGATCGTCACGTCGAGGCCGTACTTGCGGTACGTCCCGTCGGCCACCGCCTGGTAGAACCCGCCGTGCTCGGCTTCGGCAAGCCAGTCGGTCGAGAACACGATCTTCTGCAGCGTCTGTGCCTGTGCCGAAACCACGCCCGTCAGGAGGGCGATGCCCAAGCCGACCCAGCGCATCGGGTTTCGCATCGTCATGCTTCCACTCCATCGCAAAGCCGCCTTTTTAACACGGGCGGTGGGTCGGCGGGACCGAAGCGGCGCCGGTTCAGGCGAGCGCCCTGCCGAGCAGCGCCTCGCCGCCTTCCAGCAGAAATGCCTTGAACGCCTGTGCCGCCGGCGACAGCCGTTTCTTCTCGCGATGAACGACGTGCCAGGCGCGCATGACCGGCGTGCCGACGACCTTGAGGACGACGATGCGCCCGGTCGCGACCTCGAGCACGACCGTGTGCAGCGACAGGAAGCTCACGCCCATCCCCGCCATCACCGCCTGCTTGATCGTTTCGTTCGAGCTCATCTCGATCGTCTCGGCCGGATGGAAGCCGCGCTCGGCGAACACGCGCTCGGTCGAGGTGCGCGTTCCGGACCCGCGCTCGCGGATGATGAACGTGTCGCCGGCGAGCTGCTTCAGCTCGATGCGCCGCTTGCGCGCAAGCGGGTGGTCGGGCGCGGCGATGATCGCCAGCGGATGCCTGGCGTAGGCGACGGCGATGGTATCGATGCCTCGCGGCGGCTGACCCATCAGCGCGAGGTCGATGCGGTTCTCGGCGAGGTCGCGCACGACGGCTTCGCGGTTGCTGACCGAAAGCCGGACCTTGACCTGCGGATTGACGCGCCGGAATTCGGCGAGGAGCTTGGGGGCGAAGTATTTGGCGGTGCTGACCACCGCGATGTGCAGCTCACCGCCGCCCGTGCCTTTCAGCGCGTTCAGCGACTCGTCGGCTTCCCGCAGCAGTTGCATGATCGCGCGGCTGTAGCGGGCGACCTCGTCGCCGGCGGCCGTCAGCTGCACCCGCCGCCCGACGTGCTCGAACAGCGGCAATCCGACCTGTTCCTCGAGCTGCTTGATCTGCAGCGACACCGCCGGCTGCGTCAGATGGATCTCGGCGGCGGCGCGGCCGAAGTGGAGGTGGCGGGCCGCGCTTTCGAAGATCTGCAGCTGGCGCAGGGTTGTGCGGCGCAACATTCCCTCGCTTCCAGGAGAGCTTATCGAACGTATTAGAAACTTTAAGTAGCGCTAATGCAACAGGACCTCTACGCTGCGATCGTCATCCGACGTGGAGGAGCTGCGATGGGAACGCACGCAGAAGGCAAGACGATCAAGGACGCGGCCGCGCGCTACAAGGCGGGCGTGCTGAAGTACGCGCAGATGGGCTACTGGGAGCCCGATTACGTGCCCAGGGACACCGATGTCCTGGCGCTGTTCCGGATCACGCCCCAGGAAGGAGTCGACCCGGAGGAGGCGGCCGCCGCGGTCGCGGGCGAATCGTCGACCGCGACCTGGACAGTGGTGTGGACCGACCGGCTGACCTCCTGCGAGCAGTATCGCGCCAAGGCCTACCGGGTCGATCCCGTCCCGGGCACGCCCGGGCAGTATTTCGCGTGGATCGCCTACGACCTCGACCTGTTCGAGCCCGGATCGATCGCCAACCTGACGGCGTCGATCATCGGCAACGTGTTCGGCTTCAAGCCGATCAAGGCGCTGCGGCTCGAGGACATGCGCATCCCGGTCGCCTACGTGAAGACCTTCGACGGGCCGCCCACGGGCATCGTCGTCGAGCGCGAGCGCCTCGACAAGTTCGGGCGCCCGCTGCTGGGGGCGACGATCAAGCCCAAGCTCGGGCTGTCGGGGAAGAACTACGGTCGCGTCGTCTACGAGGCGCTGAAGGGCGGGCTCGATTTCACCAAGGACGACGAGAACATCAACTCGCAGCCGTTCATGCACTGGCGCGACCGCTTCCTGTCGTGCATGGAGGCGGTGAACCGCGCGCAGGCCGCGACCGG
>DATIQL010000155.1:0-8980 GCA_035470905.1 Casimicrobiaceae bacterium | reverse complement strand
GCGACGGGGTTGACGGCCGAACGTTCGTTCCCTATGCTACACGAATGTCGAACGATCGTTCCTACCTGGGCACGCTTCAGGACTACTACGCACGGCATCGGGCGCTGCCGTCGTATGCGTCGATCGGCCAGCTGCTGGGCCTGCGGTCCAAGTCGTCGGTCGCCGCGCTGGTCGCCCGGATGAAGCTCGCCGGCTACCTCGAATCGACGCCCGACCGCAGGCTCGCCCCGACCAAGCGATTCTTCGCGAGGCCGCTCGCGACGGGGACCGTGCGTGCCGGCCTCCCGGACCCGGTCGACGACGCGCAGGCCGACACGGTCACGCTCGACGATTACCTGATCGAGCGCCCGTCGCAGACCGTCCTGGTCCGGGTCAAGGGCGACTCGATGATCGATGCGGGAATCTTCGAAGGGGACCTGGTCGTCGTCGAGAAGCGCGCCGCGGCCCAGAAGGGCGACATCGTCGTCGCGATCGTCGACAACCAGTTCACCCTCAAGCGCCTCGACCTCGACGCGGGCAGCTTCGTCCTGAAGCCCGAGAATCCGGCCTATCCGGTCATCCGTCCCGAAGGCACGCTGGAAATCTTCGGCGTGATGGTCGGGCTGGTCCGCAAGCTGTAATCCGGGTCTTCCTTCCCCGCAGCTCAGGCCGGCGCGACTTCCACCAGGCAATCGTAGAACGTCGGGGCACGACCGAGGTCGGTCAGTGCCTGGCTCGTCACTGCGTTTGCGTTCTCGCCGCCCGGCGCGAGCTTGCGCCACCACACCGAAGGTGCGACGACAACGCCCCGGCGCGCGCGGTCGGTGACGCGGGCCATCGCCAGCAGGTTTCCGCGATCGTTGAACACGCGCACCGAACTGCCGTCGCCGATATCCCTCGCCGCCGCGTCGTCGGGGTGGATCTCGAGGCGCGGCATCCGCTCCTCGGCGACCGAAATCGGCAGGTTGGCGAACGACGAGTTCAGGAAATTGCGCGCCGGCGGGGAGATGAACGCCAGCGGATAGCGGCGTGCGAGCCCGGGATTCGAGGCTGCCGATTCGTAAGGCGGAACGTGATCGGGCAGGGGATCGAATCCGGCCTGCTGCATGCGCTCCGACCAGAATTCGCATTTGCCCGAAGGCGTGGGAAAGCCGCCCTGCGCGAAAGGTGCATAGGGCCGCGGCAAATCGAGCCGGCGCCAACCCGCGGACTTCAGCGAATCCCAGTCGATGCCGCGCATCCGCGGATCGCCGGCGCGGAAGGCCTGGCGCGCAAGATCGTCGTCGCTGTCGCCGAAGCAGGGTTCGGTGAAGCCCATGCGCGCGGCGAGACGCCTGAACACCTCGGTATTGGGCAGGGCTTCGGCGAGAGGCGCGATTGCGGGGTTGTTGGCGAGCACGTACAGGTGGCCGTAGGAGCTGTGGATGTCCGTCTGCTCGAGTTGCGTCGTCGCCGGCAGCAGGATATCGGCGTAATCGGCCGTATCGGTCCTGAAGATTTCGTGGACGACGCAGAACAGGTCTTCGCGCGCGAATCCGGCGACGACGCGCGAGGATTCGGGCGCGACCGCGACCGGGTTCGAGTTGTAGACGTAGATCGCCCGCACGGGCGGGGCGTCGAGCCGGGTCAGCGCATCGCCGATGGTCGACATGTTGATGGTCCGCGGGGTCCCGCGGATCAGGTCGGGGCGCTCCAGCGCCGCCGTATCGACCGGATAGGTGCCCGACGACGACAGCAGCGCGCCGCCGGCCGGGTGGCGCCATGCACCGACCAGCGCCGGCAGGCAGGCGATCGCGCGCACCGCGTTGCCGCCGCCGTGGACGCGCTGCATCCCGTAGTTGAGGCGGATCGCCGCCGGCTGGATCGTGCCGTACTCGCGCGCGAGCCGGACCACCTGTTCCGACGCGATGCCGCAGGTGCGCGCCGCGCGCTCGGGAGTCCACTCTGCAGCTCGCGCGGCAAGCGCGGCGAAGCCGATCGTGTAGCGATCGATGTAGTCGCGATCGACCAATCCTTCGGCAATCAGCACATGCATGATCCCGAATGCCAGCGCGCCGTCGGTGCCCGGCAGCAGCGCGATGTGCTCGTGGCATTTGTCGGCGGTCGCGCTGCGATAGGGGTCGATCGCAACCAGTCTTGCGCCGCGGCGCTTCGCCTCCTGCGCGCGTGTCCAGAAATGCAGGCTCGAGGTGATCGGGTTGCTGCCCCAGATCAGGATCAGCCCGCTGTTCGCGTACTCCTCGACGTCCATGCCCACCGACGCGCCGACGACCGCGGCCCAACCCGCCTTGCCGGCGGCCGAGCAGATCGTTCGATCGAGCAGCGATGCACCCAGGCGATGGAAGAAGCGCCGGTCCATCGACTGGCCCTGCAGCAGTCCCATCGTGCCGGCATAGCTGTAGGGCAGGATCGCCTGCGGCCCGTCGGGGGAGTCCGCGATCGCGCGGAAGCGCGTCGCGATCTCGTCGAGCGCTTCCTCCCATGAGATGCGCGCAAAGCGCCCGTCGCCCTTGCGACCGATCCTGCGCATCGGATAGCGCAGGCGTTCGGATGAATAGGTGCGGTCCAGGTAGCGCGCAACCTTCGTGCAAAGCGCACCTGCCGTCGGCGGATGGTCGGGCGCGCCCCGGACTTCGATCGCGCGCCCGTTCTCGACGGTGACCAGCATTGCACAGGTATCGGGGCAATCGTGCGGGCACGCTGCGCGCACGACCCGGCGATCGCCCCGGGTCGGCGGGTCGACAGCGCGGAGGGGGGAATCGAGTGGCATGATCACCGCATTCTACGGGAGCCGGGTCGCGGAAGAGCGCTATGCTCGCAGGCGTCCCGGCCGGCCGCGATGAAGACCCAGGTACCCACCGTCCTCCTGTCCGATGGCACCCCGGTGCCCGCGCTGGGACTGGGCACCTGGCACCTGGGCGAGTCGGCGCGGCGGCGTCCACGCGAGGCGGCCGCGCTGGCGGCCGGCATCGCGCTGGGCATGACGCTGATCGATACCGCCGAGATGTACGGCGACGGGGGCGCGGAGGAGGTGGTCGGCGACGCGATCGCCGGGCGGCGCGAGCAGGTCTTCGTCGTCAGCAAGGTCTATCCGCACAACGCCGGGGCGAAGGGTGCGATCGCGGCCTTCGAGCGCAGCCTGCGGCGGATGCGCACCGATCGGCTCGACCTCTACCTGCTGCACTGGCGCGGGCGCATTCCGCTCGCCGAGACCGTCGATGCATTCGAACGCCTGCGGCGCGATGGCAAGATCCTGCGCTGGGGCGTCTCGAACTTCGACGTCGACGACATGCGCGAACTGCTGGCGCTGCCGGACGGCCGGCGTTGCGCGGCCAACCAGGTCCTCTTTCACCTCGGGGAACGCGGCGCTGAATGGGCGCTGGCACCCCTCTGCCGTGCGCATGGGATCCCGCTGATGGCCTATTGCCCGCTTGGGGAAGGCGGGCTCCTGCACGATCGGCGCCTTCGGGCAATCGCCAGGGGCATCGATGCATCACCTGCCCAGGTGGCGCTCGCATGGCTGATCGCGCGCGGCGCCATCGCGATCCCGAAATCCGCCGACGTCGACCATCTGCGCGAGAACAGCGCGGCAGCCATGCTCGCGTTGTCCGCAGCGACCCTCGCGAGCATCGACGCAGCGTTCCCGCCGCCGAGCCGTCCCACATCGCTTGGCGTGATCTGACCCGTTGTGGCGGCCCGGCCCCGGCTTGCGACGCCGGTTTCGTACACCACGACGTGTGTTGGCCACGTTGCGACGGTGTCTGCGCACGCGCTGCTTCAACGACTTATCGCTGCCCGATGAACGGAATCCACGCATGGCATGGTTGCTGCTCGATTGGTGGCGGGTGGCGGCATTGCCGCCGAATCGGACA
Organism: Casimicrobiaceae bacterium; assembly: GCA_035470905.1. Lineage (GTDB taxonomy): Bacteria > Pseudomonadota > Gammaproteobacteria > Burkholderiales > Casimicrobiaceae > VBCG01. Next base: position 5,129 of record DATIQL010000155.1, on the reverse strand, counting down.
GGAGAAGATGGTGAACTACACGCACTACGACTACCTCGAGCTTCCCCCCTGCGCAACGACGCAGCGAATCGAAGCGGCCTACGCTGCATTGCTCGAGCGCTTCCAGTATGGCAAGACCGACGCCGGACAGGACCTGTCGGGCCTGGTGCGCATGATCCATGCGGCGTACTCGGTGCTGTCCGACCCGGACCAGCGGCGCGCTTACGACGCAGCGCTGTCGCAGGAGGCGGCGGCGGCGGATGCCGAGCTCCAGGCGCAGCTCGATGCGCAGTCGCTGTCGGGGTTCACGCGGGTCCAGAAGGTTCCGGAGTCGCTGGCCGCGCGCATTCCCGAGCTCGCTGCCTGATTACATCGGTCACCGGTTTGCGGTCGCCGGGGATATTTTCCTAACTGCAAACAGCGATGCGGTCGGCGGCCGTTTCTTTATCGATGCAGCGACCATGCGAGCCACGCCCGCCACGATGGGCGACCCGCCGCATGCCGCAGCGCACGTATGCGCAGGCATCGGACCGGACGGCATGACCGGCGGAAGTCCGGGGTTGAACATCGACGAAGGGCCGAATCGCCGCTTCGTCAACATTCGAACGAGGGAGATTCCCGTGCGCAAGTGTGTCGCGTGCCAGTACTACGATCGCAGCGAGTCGCGTTCGGCTCAGGACAGCACCCAGCGCTGGGGTCAGTGCCGGCGCGGCGTGCCGATGCTGAACCCCACCTCGGCGAAGGGATACATGGTCGAGGGACTGTGGCCCCACGTGCGCGACGACGACTGGTGCGGCGAATGGGTGGCCACCGAGCGCAATGAACCCCAGGTGAAGCACCCGCTGGAATCGCTGATGCACGGCGGGGGACCCGCCGTCCGGGCCCCGCTGATGACACCCCTGCCGGCCTCCAGGCCCGGCTCTTCCTTCGCGGTCCCGACCCCCGGGCCCGCAGCGTCGTTGCCCCCGGTGGCGCCAGCGACCGGACCGGGTGCCGCGCCCGGCATGAAGGCGGTGAGCGTCGACTGACGCCGCCTCCCGCGGGTTCGGCGAGGCGAATGCGCTAGAATGAACGGTTTTCCAACGTAGAAACCGCAGCGCGGAACGGGCGTTTCGCCGCGGTTGGCGAAGCGTGCGTGTACAGCGTGACCTGACGAGCGCGCCCGGCGTGCCGGTGGCGCTGACGATCGGCAACTTCGATGGCGTGCACCGCGGGCATCAGGCGATGCTCGCGCGCCTGACCGAGGCCGCCGATGACCTGCAGCTCCGGCCGGCCGTCCTGACCTTCGATCCGCACCCGCGAGAATATTTCTCGCGCGCCGATGCGCCGGCCCGCCTGTCGACGCTGCGCTCCAAGCTCGACCTCTTCCGGGCGTTCGGCGTCGCGGTCGCCTACGTCGCGCGCTTCGGTGCACGGCTCGCGGCGCTCTCCGCCGAGGAATTCATCGACGACGTGCTGGTGCGCGGCCTGAACGCCCGCTGGGTGCTGGTCGGTGACGATTTCCGCTTCGGCCGCGGGCGCGCAGGCGACCTCGCGCTGCTGCGCGCCAAGGCGCGCCCGTTCAGCGTCGAAGGGATGCGTACGATCGACGTGGGCGAGCTGCGGGCATCGAGCACTGCGGTGCGCAGCGCGCTCGCCGCCGGAGACCTCGCGCACGCCGCAGACCTGCTCGGACGCTCGTATGCGATCAGCGGACATGTCGCCCACGGCGACAAGCTCGGGCGCACCCTGGGCTTTCCGACGGCGAACATTGCGCTGCGGCACCGGCCGCCGCTGTCGGGCATCTTCGCCGTGCGCGTCCACGGGCTGCCTGGTGGGCCGCATCATGGCGTCGCGAGCGTGGGCATCCGGCCGACCGTCAAGTCCGACGACCAGCCGCTGCTCGAAGTGTTCCTCCTCGATTTCGACCAGACGATCTACGGTCGACGCATCACCGTCGAGTTCCTGAGCAAGCTCCGCGACGAGGAGCGCTATCCCGACCTCGGCACCCTCGCGCGCAAGATCGGCGACGATGTCGATCATGCGCGCGAGTATTTCGCCGCCCACGCGTGACGATGCAGCTTTCACGCGCAACCCGCGCCGTTTCCGGAAACAAGCCGATTGCCCATGCCTGACGATCCCCGCCCCGATTACAAATCGACGCTCAATCTCCCCGATACGCCGTTCCCGATGCGGGGCGACCTCGCGCGCCGCGAACCGGCGTGGGTCGAGGAGTGGCGCGAGAAGCGCGTCTACGAGGCGATCCGCGAGGCCGCCCGCGGACGCCCGCGCTTCGTGCTGCACGATGGTCCGCCTTACGCCAACGGCGACATCCATATCGGGCACGCGGTCAACAAGATCCTGAAGGACGTGATCGTGAAGTCGCGCAGCCTCGCCGGCTTCGACGCGCCCTACGTGCCGGGGTGGGACTGCCACGGCATGCCGATCGAGGTGCAGATCGAGCGCACCCACGGCAAGAACCTGTCGACGGCCGAGACCCAGCGCCTGTGCCGCGCGTACGCGAAGGAGCAGATCGAGCGCCAGAAGAAGGATTTCAGGCGCCTTGGCGTGCTGGGCGACTGGGACCGTCCGTACGCGACGATGGACTACCGCAACGAGGCCGACGAGATCCGGACGCTGGGCCGGTTGCTGGAGAAAGGCTTTCTCTACCGTGGCCTGAAGCCGGTCAACTGGTGCTTCGATTGCGAGAGCGCACTGGCCGAGGCCGAAGTGGAGTACGAGGACCGCGTCGACATCGCGATCGACGTCGCGTTCGCGCTCGAAGATCCGGCGGAGCGGACGAAGCTCGCGCAGGCATTCGGCCTCGCGAGTGCGCCCGAAGGCGCGATCTGCGCGGTGATCTGGACGACCACGCCGTGGACGATCCCGTCGAACCAGGCATTGAACGCGCACCCGGAATTCGTCTACGCACTGGTCGCGACGGACCGCGGGCATCTGGTCCTCGCGCAGGACCTCGTCACCGCGTGTCTCGCGCGCTACGAGCTCGAAGGCAGGGTCGTCGCGACGACCAAGGGAGCGGCTCTCGAGAAGATCGCCTTCCGCCATCCGTTCTACGATCGCGCAGCGCCTGTCTACCTCGGCGAGTACGTCACGCTGGAGCAGGGTACCGGCATCGTCCACAGCGCGCCTGCCTACGGCATCGAGGACTTCGTCTCCTGCCGTCGCTACGGCCTGCGGGACGACGAGATCCTCAATCCCGTCCAGGGCGACGGCAAGTTCGCCGCGGAGCTGCCGCTCTTCGGCGGGATGGGCATCTGGGACGCCAATCCGCGGATCGTCGACAAGCTCTCCGAGGTCGGCGCGCTGCTGCACTCGGAAAAATTCACGCACAGCTACATGCATTGCTGGCGGCACAAGACTGCGATCATCTATCGGGCGACGACCCAGTGGTTCGCGGGCATGGACGAGGTCCCCGGCTATCGCGGCGCCAAACCCGCCGAGACGCTGCGCGTCACCGCACTGCGCGGCATCGAAGCGACGCAGTTCTTCCCGGGATGGGGCAAGGCGCGGCTCGCCGCAATGATCGCCAACCGCCCGGACTGGACGCTTTCGCGCCAGCGTCAATGGGGAACGCCGCTGCCGTTCTTCGTCGATCGCGTGACCGAGGAGCTGCATCCGGACACGCCGGCGCTGCTCGAGCTCGCGGCGGCCAAGGTGGAGGCGGGCGGCATCGAGACCTGGTTCGAAGCCAGCGCCGAGGACTTCGGTGTCGACGGCAAGCGCTACCGCAAGCTCACCGACACCCTCGACGTCTGGTTCGACTCCGGGACCACGCATCAGACGGTGATGGGCGGACCGCAGGGGCGCGAGAAGCACCTGGGCTCGCGCCCGGAGGACACGGGCTTTCCGGCCGATCTCTATCTCGAGGGCTCCGACCAGCACCGCGGCTGGTTCCATTCGTCGCTGCTGACCTCGTGCATGCTGAACGGCGTGCCACCCTACAGGGCGCTGCTGACGCACGGCTTCGCGGTCGACGGCGACGGTCGCAAGATGTCGAAATCCAAGGGCAACGTCGTCCTGCCCCAGAAGGTCGCCGGCACGCTGGGCGCCGAGATCCTGCGGCTGTGGGTCGGTGCCACCGACTACTCGGGCGAGCTGTCGATCTCCGACGAGATCCTGAAGCGCGTCGTCGAGGGCTACCGGCGCATCCGCAACACGTTGCGCTTCCTGATGGCCAACACCGCCGATTTCGACGCCTCGCGCGACGGCGTCGGCGTCGAATCGCTGTTCGAGGTCGACCGCTACGCGCTGGTGCGGGCACGCGAAGTCGCCGCAGCGATCGCCGCCGACTACGAGCATTGCGAGTTCCACCTCGTGGTCCAGCGCCTGCAGACCTACTGCTCGGAGGACCTGGGCGGCTTCTATCTCGACGTGCTGAAGGACCGCCTCTACACGGCCGGCGCGGCCAGCCCCGCCCGCCGCTCCGCGCAGACTGCACTCGCGTCGATCCGCGACGCCTTGCTGCTGCTGATGGCGCCGGTCCTGTCGTTCACCGCCGAAGAGGCCTGGAAGATCGTGCACCCAGGCGATCCGACGATCTTCGTCCGCACCTGGAACGATGTGCTGCCCGTCGTCGCGGATGCCGATGCACTGCTCGCCAAGTGGACGCGCATCCTCGCCGTGCGCGCGACCGTGCAGAAAGAGCTCGAGGCGGTCCGCCAGGCCGGCGCGATCGGCTCCTCGCTGCAGGCGGAAGTCGACATCGTCGCGGGCTTCGACGACTATGCGTCGCTCGCGTCGCTCGGCGACGACCTGCGCTTCGTGCTGATCACCTCGGCGGCGAGCGTGCGCCGCGGCGATGCGCTGTCGATCACGGTCGCGTCCAGCGGGCACGCGAAGTGCGATCGCTGCTGGCACTGGCGCGCCGACGTGGGGGGCGACCCCGCGCATCCGGGCCTGTGCGGGCGCTGCGTGTCCAACCTGTTCGGCGCGGGTGAAGCGCGCCGCTGCGCATGAGCCGGGCTTGCGCGTCGACATTCGCGGAGTGCTCGCAGCGGGACCGGCATCGATGACGTCCGCAACGACCCGTGGCACCGCGCGAGTGCAGGGGCTCAGGTGGCTTTGGCTTTCGGTCGTCGTGATCGCACTCGACCAGGCGACCAAGCACCTGGTCCTCGCGGCATTCCATCCCGGCGAGGAGCGCGTGCTGG
>DATIQL010000154.1:0-2933 GCA_035470905.1 Casimicrobiaceae bacterium | reverse complement strand
CAGGAACGACCACGCGACCGTCGTCCAGGGTCGCGACCAGCGCGCCCACGACGCGTCGAGCCGGCCGCCGATCAGTGCGGCGATCGCGAATGCGAACGCGACGGAAAAGCCGACATAGCCCATGTAGAGCATCGGCGGATGCGCAACCATGCCCGGGTCCTGCAGCAGCGCGTTGAGGTCCCGGCCCTCGGGTGGAGGCGGCGACAGGCGCACGAAAGGATCGGAGGTGACGAGCAGGAACAGCAGGAAGCCGATGGCGATCAGCCCCATGACGGCGAGCACGCGCGCGCGCAGCACGTCAGGAAGATTGCGCGAGAACAGGCTGACGGCAAAGCCCCAGCCGCCCAGCATCAGCGCCCACAGCAGCAGCGATCCTTCGTGCGAGCCCCAGGTCGCGGCGAAGCGGTAGTGCAGCGGCAGCTGGGAGTTGGAATTCGCCGCGACGTTCTGGACCGAGAAGTCGCTGGTGACGAAGCTCCAGGCGAGGCAGCCGAAAGCCAGTGCGACCAGCACGAACTGCGCGCGCGCGGCGGGGATGGCGACCGCCATCAGCGCGCTGTCGCGGCGCGCCGCGCCGATCATCGGCAGCACGCCCTGGACGATTGCCACCAGCAGGGCGACGATCAGGGCGAATTGCCCGAGTTCAGGGATCATCGCTTCACCTCGCCTGCGCTTCGTGGAGGCTCGACATCGATTCGGGGCCCTTCTGCGCCTGCTCGATCGCCGACTTGGCTTCGGGCGGCATGTAGTTCTCGTCGTGCTTGGCGAGCACCTCGGTCGCGTGGAACCTGCCGTCGGGTCCCATCCTGCCCTGAGCGACGACGCCCTTGCCTTCCTTGAACAGGTCGGGCAGCAGACCGGTGTACGTGACGCCGATCGTCTTGGCCGTGTCGGTGACGCGGAAATGCACGGTCAGCGAATCCGGATCGCGCCGAAGGCTGCCGGCCTCGACGAGGCCGCCGACGCGGAATGGCCGCGACTGCGGCACCTCGTTGGCCACGACCTGCGACGGCGTGAAGAAGAAGACGAGGTTCGATCGGAATGCGGAGAGCACCAGCGCGGTGGCGACGCCGACGGCGACGAGTCCGAGCCCGATCCAGGCGAAACGGCGATGACGCGCTTTCATCCATTGCTCCGAAGGTCTGCCAGCGGCTGCGACCCGGCGTCCGCCGCGTCGCTGTCCTGCGCAATCCGTGCGTCGTCGAACGCCCGCCGCCGGCGCAGGCGCAGGGCGGCGACCTCGACGATGACCGCGACGGCGGCCGCACCGTACGACATCCAGACGTACCATGCGTAGCCACCCATCGCGAAGAATTCGCTCATCGCGCCCCCTGCGGCGCGATCAGCGATGCGACCCAGCCTGCGCTTCGCTCGCGCTCGATGATGATCGAGCGCACGCGGGCGAGCGTCACCGCGATGCAGTAGGACCAGGCGCCCGCTGTCATCACCAGCAGGCCCTCGACCATGGTCATTGCCATTTTCGGCGCTGCGGTGAGGCTGATCGACGATCCCTGGTGCAGCGTGTTCCACCATTGCACCGAGAAATAGATGATCGGAACGTTGACCGCGCCGACCAGCGCGAGGAGGGCGCAGGCGCGGTCGGCGCGTCGCGGGTCGTCGATCGCATTGCGCAGCGCGATGACGCCGAGGTAGAGGAAGAGCAGGATGAGGGTCGACGTCATCCGCGCATCCCAGGCCCAGTAGGTGCCCCAGGTCGGGCGGCCCCAGAACGCTCCCGACCACAGCGCGAGCGCCGCCATCAATGCGCCGGTGGGGGCGAGCGCCTGCGCCATCATCGCCGAAAGGCGCGTATTGAATCCCAGTGCCAGCGCGCTCCAGCCCGCCATTACGAGGTAGATGAACATCGCCATCCACGCCGTGGGGACGTGCAGGAAGATGATCCGGTAGGCATCGCCCTGCGTCGCATCGGTCGGTGCGACGACGAGGCCGATGTAGAGACCGGCGAGCGTGAGGATCACGGCGAGCACGCCGAACACCCGCGACAGGCGTCCTGCCAGCGGGTAGAAGGAAATCGGCGACGAGTAGCGGAACCAGTTGACGATCATCGATCAATCGAGCGCGATGCGCACCGCCGCCGCGACGGCAAACGGCGCTGCCACCAGCGCCAGCAGCAACCCTGCGGCCAGCAGCGAAAGCTGCGGACTTGCCGACAGCCCCGCGCGCACCGCCTCGACGGCGCCCGCGCCGAAGATCAGCACCGGGACGTACAGCGGCAGGACCAGCAGCGCGAGCAGGCTGCCACCCCCGCGCGCACCCAACGTCAGCGCCGCGCCGATCGCCCCCAGCAGCGACAGGATCGGCGTCCCCAGCAACAGCGCCACCGCCAGGATCCCGAGCGCGGTTGCGTCCATGGCGTACTGTTCGCCCAGGAGCGGCGCCAGCACGGCCACGGGAAGGCCGGTGGTGAGCCAGTGAGCCGCCATTTTACCGGACACCAGGGCGGCCAGCGGCCTTGGCGACAACGCGATCTGCTCCAGCGTCCCGTCGCCGAAATCTGCCGAAAACAGCCGGGGCAGCGAAAGCAGCGACGCCAGCAGCGCCGCGGTCCACAGCACACCGGGCCCGAGGGTTGCCAGGACTTGGCGCGACGGCGAGCTCGCCAGCGGGAAGAGCGACACGACGATCACATAGAACATCAGCTGGACGCCAAGTTCCGCCTTGGAGCGCAGGGCGATGCGCAGGTCCCGCGCCAGCGCCCAGCCGACCGCCGCCGACACCGACGAGGCGTCCGGCCGCTCGCCGGTCGTGGCGGTCGTCGCCATGCCACTCATCGTCCTGGCAGGGCCGCGAGATCGAGCGCCCGCAGGCACCCGGGCGGCACCGGCAACGGCTGGTGCGACGCGGCGACGACCAGGCCACCGCCGCCAAGCTGATCTGCAAGCAGCGACTCGAGCAGGCGGACGCCATCGCTG
>DATIQL010000153.1:0-8099 GCA_035470905.1 Casimicrobiaceae bacterium | reverse complement strand
GGTAGACGCCGTCGACCATCGCCGCCGCCATGTTGAGCAGCGTCAGCTCGTCGATGTTCTTGACCTCGAGTGCCTGCAGCAGCACCTGCTGGCCGTCGCGCACATCGATGCCGAGGCGCTGCAGCTCGAGCATCATCGGCGGCTCGATCACGTCCACCCCCAGCGGCATGTCGCCCACGCCCTCGGCGTCGAGCAGCGACTTGATCTCGAGGGCGGCGTCGCGGAACAGCCGGATGTCGCCGCCGACGGCGCCGCGCAGGCCCAGGAGCCCGGCGCGGCAGTGGTCGTGGTGCAGCCACGGCGCGTGCAGCCGATGGTGCTTGGCCGCCGAGCCGAAATCCCAGATGTAGGGATCGCCGTTGCCGGTGAGTAGCGAGTAGCGCGTCAGCTTGTCGCGCGCCCATTCGCCGATCACCGTGCTCGTCGTGTAGCGGATGTTGTGCTGGTCGAAGCACAGCAGCGCGCCCATCCCCGACGCCGCCAGCGCCGCGCGGGTGCGGGCCAGGCGATAGTCGTGCAGGCGGCGGAAGTTGATCCGCTCCTCGAAATCCACCTGCGTGTGGCCCGGCGACTGCAGTGGCCGGTCCCAGCGGTGGTGCGGATTGATGTCGTCGGGGCGAATGATCTTTGGTTCGCCCGTTTTCCTGGCCATGAGTGCTCTCCGGGTCCTGGTGTTGCGCGCGCTCAGGCCGCGCGCGCGCCGAGTTGCGAGGCCATCCAGTCCGCGGTCTGCGGCCGGTAGCGATAGCTGCGGTTGTTCGCCACGTGCGTTCCGCCGGGAATGATCGACAGCACGGTCGGACCCGCCGCCTCGGCGGCCAGTCGCTGCGCGTGCCGTGGTGGCGTCAGGGTGTCCCGGTCGCCCGCGACGAGGTAGAGCGGGCAGGTGATCCTGGCGGCGACCCCGGCGAGCGACAGCCTGGCGGCCGCTTCGCGCGCCTCGTCCATGGTCGCGCAGCGCGCGCGGACCCGGAACGCCTCGCGCGTCAGCTCGTTGCGCTCGTCGAACCCGTCCGACCAGTCGTAGGGCCCCGACAGCGCCACGCAGGCTTTCACGCGCCTGTCGAATGCCGCCGCGCGTGGCGCGTAGTAGCCGCCCAGGCTCACGCCCCACAGGCCGACCCGCACTGCATCGACGTCGGCGCGCCGCTCGACCCAGTCGAGCACGGCCGCCACCGGCACCTCGTAGTCGCCCCGGATCGCGAGGTCGTATTCGGCCTCCCCCTGGCCGGGGCCGTCGAAGGCAAGCGTCGCCATGCCGCGATCGAGGAAGGTCGTCTCGTAGGCGTCCATCTCCTCCTTGGCAGAGTCGAGCCCCATGATCATCACCACCAGCGGCGGGCGCGCGACGCCGTCCGGGCGGCGAAGGATGCCGGCCAGCGTGGTTTGCTCGAACGGGATCTCGACGCGCTCGCCGGGCGGGGCGAGGTGCTCAAGGGCGAGATGCCGGCAGGCGACCGCCTTGCGATGGGCGCGGCGCATCGCATCGGGATCGTGCACGAACAGGAACTTGGCGAAGTGGTAGCACACCCCGGCGCGCGTCAGGTGCTCGGCTGCGGAAAGGCGGCAGCCTGCGGCGAGAGCCTCGCGCCCGAGCGCCTCATGGACGCCGGCGCGCGTCGACCACGCGTCGCACCACGCTTCCCAGCGGTCGATCCCGGAGGTGACCTCGTGGAAGTCGCTCATCGTCACGCCATTGGCGACGAAGCGCGGCCCCCAGTGGGCGATCGCGATCTCGATCCGTTTGTCGCGCGCAGCCTGCGTCGGGCTCAACCGGCTCCTCCTCGAATGCGGTCATGGTGCCGCGGGAGTCTTGGCGCTCCTGCAATCGTTTGCATAGAATAGTCGCGGACGCTCCGGGTGGCAAGTGCGGGGCGCGCGAAAGGCGGAGAGGCATCGGCGGGAATGCGCAGGAAGCGGATCACCATCGAGGACGTGGCGCGGGCGGCGGGGGTGCATGCCTCCACCGTGTCGCGCGCCCTCAGTCCGGGCAAGCAGGCGCTGGTCACCGGCGCGGTCGCTGCGCGCGTCGCGGCCACCGCGCGCCGCCTGGGCTACACGCCCGACCCGGTCGCTGCCGGCCTGCGCACCCGTCGCTCCGCAACCGTCGGCGTCCTCATCCCCGACATCGCGAACCCGCTGTTCCCGCCGATCCTGCGCGGCATCGAGGCGGCACTGGGCGAGGCCGGCTACACGGCGATCATCGCCAACACCGACGGCGACCCGCGGCGCGCCGCCGAGGCGCTCGAGCGTCTCGCCGCCAGGCGCGCCGACGGCATCATCCTGGCCACGGTCAGCCGCCGCGACCCGCTGCTGGAGCGATGCCGCAAGCTCGGGCTGCCGGTCGTGCTGGTGAACCGCAGCGCCGATGGGGGCGCCGCGTCGGCGGTGATCACCGACGACGAAGCGGGGGCGGCGCTCGCCGTCAGGCATCTCGCGGAGCTCGGGCACCGCGCCATCGGGCACGTCGCCGGCCCGCGCCGACTGTCGACCGGAGCGCGCCGGCGCGGCGGATTCGTCGCCGCGATGCGGACCATCGGGGCCGCCAGCCGGCCGGCGCCGGTCGCCGAAGCGGAAAGCTACGAGATCGAGGCCGGTGCGCGCGCCGCGGCGGCGCTGCTCACCGAGCACCCTCGCATCACCGCGATCGTCGCCGCCAACGATCTGCTGGCGCTCGGCTGCTACGACGAGGCGAAGCGGCGGGGGCTCGCCTGTCCCCGCGACATCTCGATCACCGGCTTCAACGACATGCCTTTCGCCGACCGCTTCGATCCACCCCTGACGACCGTCCGCATCCCGCATCGCGCGATGGGTGCCGAGGCGGCGCGGCTGCTCCTCGCCGAGATCGAGAATCCCCGCTCGCCCAAGCGCGAGATCAAGCTGCAGCCCGAGCTCGTGGTGCGCGGTTCGACGGCGGGGCCCCGACCACCCCCGCGCCCAGGATCACGGCGCACGCGCTGACTGCGGCCCGAAGGCCTTGGCGTGGAATTCGAGGTCGATGTACGGGGAGGGGTCGTCGAGGCGCTTCTGCGGCCTGCCGAACTTGCTGCGCAGCGCGAGCACCGCGCGGACCCCCGCGAGATCCAGTGCCAGATCGCGGAAAAGGCCGCCCTCCGCTGCGAGCAGGCGCGCGCAGGATTCGCGGGCCAGCGCCGGCGTCATGTCGCGGATGTGCGCGACCAGCAGTGCTTCGGCGACCGCGCGGTTCGCCGGATCGTACAGCCAGTCGAGCGCCTGTCGGTAGCCGCGCATGTATCCGATCAGCGCGGCTTCGTTCGCGTGCGCCCAGGAGCGCCGCGCCGCGCCGACCGATCCCTGGTATGGGCCGAGCGATGCGGCCGTCGCGATGACCTGGCAGCCTTGCGCCTTCGCGAGGAGCTCGAACGGCGTGCGCAGCAGCGTGCCGTCGTGCCTGCCGGCAACGAGGTCCTGGTAGCGCGCCTGCGTCGCGCCGGCGCGCACGTAGGTCACCTCCGATTCGGCGAGCCCGCTGCGCTCGACCAGCTCGCGCAGCACGAAAGCGAAGCCGTTGGTCATCGCGTCCACCGACAGCGTCTTGCCGCGCAGCGCGTCGAAGCCGCCCACCCCGGGCGCGGTCACCACGCTCAGGAAACCGTCGTCTCCACCCATGAAAGCGAAGAGGTCCGGTTCGGCCGCGGTCGCGGCTTCCCCCTGCCCCTCCTGACAGGCGACGATGTTGTCGAAACCGGCCATCGCGATGTCGAACCGACCCTCGATGAGCCCGGTGATCAGGGCGACCGAGTTCGGAGTGAACGAAAGGGTGACCGCAACGCCCTGCGCGGCGAAGAAACCCTGGCGCTGTGCGGCCCAGATCGGAAGGTTCCAGCCGCCGTCGAAGGCGATCACGCGCAATGGAAGCAGCGCGCCGGCCGCAGCTACGTTTGTCGCGGCCATCAGCGGCCCTCGCTTCGGCGTGCTGCGGCTTGGCTTCGGATCTGCACGATGGGCTCCTAAGGCTGCGGAAAGCGTGCGGCGAGATCGTCGAGCTGCGCCTGCGTCAGGCACCGCACGCGTTCGTGGCGGACCATGAGCCAGAGCCTCGCCGTCGCCTCGAGTTCCTCGACGGCGTCGGTGGCGGCTGCCAGCGACGTGCCGCTCACCACGGGTCCGTGATTGGCAAGCAGCACCGCATGATGCCGGCCCGCTGCCCGGCCGACGGCCCGGGCGAGCGATGGATCGCCGGGGGCGTGGAAGGGCAGCAGCGGCAGGCTGCCGATGCGCATCGCATAGTAGGCGGTGAGCGGTGGCAGGACGTTGTCGGGATCGACGTCGGCGAGCACCGAGACCGCGACCGAGTGCGTCGAGTGCAGATGGACGACTGCGCGATCGCGCGGGCGGCTGCCGTACATCGCCAGATGCAGCAGCGCCTCCTTGGTCGGGGCATCGCCGCCGACGTGGGTGCCCTGGTCATCCAGCATCGACAGGCGCGCGGGATCGAGCGTGCCCAGCGACACCCCGGTCGGCGTCAGCAGGAAGCCGTCGCCGGTGCGCAGCGACAGGTTGCCCGTGCTGCCGTGGGTGAGTCCGCGCGCGAACAGCGACGCGCCGATCCGGCAAAGCGCTTCGCGGTCGGCGGAATCGCTCATCGCATCACCCCGGCAGCATCGCCAGCGCCTTGGCGAAGAAGTCGGTGGTTCCGAAGTTGCCCGATTTCAGCGCGAGCGCGAGCGGCCGATCGCCGATCGCGGTGGTCCAGGGTACGCCGGGATCGATCTGCGGCCCGATCGCGAGCGCGCGTACGCCCAGCGCCTGGACGACTGCGCCGGAGGTCTCGCCGCCCGCGACGACGAACCGGCGGACGCCGCGGTCCGCCAGCATCCGCGCGAGCCTGGCGAAGGCGTCCTCGATCAGCGCTGCCGCGCGTTCCCGGCCCAGCCGTTGCTGCACGGCCGCGACGTCGGCGGGATCGGCCGTCGAATGGATCAGGAACGGCCGCCCGGCTTCCAGGTCGGCGCCCACGGCCTCCAGTGCGTGTCGAGCGAGCGTCTGCGCGTCTTCGCCCGAGCGCGGATCGATCGCAACCGCGCGATGGTCTCTCGCCCAGGCAGCGACCTGCGCGCGGGTGGCCGCCGAGCACGAGCCCGCGAGCACCGCAGCCTTGCCTCTCACGTCGGGCAGCATCGCTGCGTCGCTGCGCCCGGGCAGGAGGCCCGATGCGCGGAAGTTGGGTGGCAAGCCGAGCGCGATTCCCGAGCCTGCCGTGACCAGCGCGAGGTCGGCGCAGGCGGCGCCGATCGCCAGCAGGTCGTCGTCCTCGAGCGCATCGACGACCGCCATCGCGATGCCGTCGGCAGCGAGCCGGTCGAACGCCTCGCGGATCGCAGCTGCGCCGCGCCGCACGACGGGCCAGGGCACGAGCCCGACACGGCCGCGGGTCTGGCGCGCGAGCACGCGGACGAGGTTCGCATCGCGCATCGGCGTGAGCGGATGGTCGCGCATCGGTGAATCGGAAAGGAGCGCGTCGCCGACGAACAGGTGGCCGAGGTAGATCGTTCGCCGGTTTTGCGGAAAGGCCGGGCAGGCGATCGTGAACTTCGCCCCCAGCGCATCGAGCAGGGCCTCGGTCACCGGGCCGATGTTCCCCGCATCGGTCGAATCGAACGTCGAGCAGTACTTGAAATAGATCTGCCGCGCCCCGGCGCGTTGCAGCCACGCGAGCGCGGCGAGCGACTGTCCGATAGCCTCGGCGGCGGGTGTCGTGCGCGACTTGAGCGCGACGACCACGGCATCGGCGTCGCTGGCGGCGGCAACGTCGGTTTCGCGCGGAATGCCGATGGTCTGCACGCTGCGCATACCCGCGCGCACCAGCATGTTGGCGAGGTCCGTCGCCCCGGTGAAGTCGTCGGCAATCGCGCCGAGCAGCACGTCGTTCTCCTGTCGATCCGCGCGCCAATATAGCGGAATCGACGGATTCGCGGAGATGAACTGCGCGGGTCCGGCACGGCCACGCACCCGACAGGATCGGGATTGCGTGCCGGATCGGGTGTTCGAGGGACCGGTTACGGGGGGCGCCGGTGATCCGACGGGCCGATATCCTCCGGGGCCGCGCCGGAAAAGGCCGCGCAGGCGCGGGTGGCAGCGGTGACGAAGGTATCGCTTTGCCCGCACAGCCCGGTGTCGGCGCGCACCGAGCCCCAGGCGGAGCTCAGGATGTTGAGTCCGGGAATCGCGCGCTCCAGCGCTGCGGGGGCGCCGGTGAAGAACCGGCACCCGCCGCAGCGCCGTTGCGCAGGTTCCATCCGCAGGCGCAGCGCGTCAGATCGACGACCAGTAGCTGCCGAACACGTGCACCGACAGCATGTAGCCGAGGGACACGTTGACCCCGACACCGATGGTGAAGGCCCAGAAGGTCTTCCACCCGACCGAATGCAGGTCGCGGAAGCGCGTCGTCAGCCCGATGCTGAGGAAGCAGAAGATGAAGGCCCAGGTGCGCAGCGAGGTCAGCGGAAGGATCAGGTTGGGGCGGACCGCACTGTTGAAGTCCGCAGCGCTGAATCCGCCGGTGAATATCGTCATCAGCATCGAGGCGGCGAAGAAGCCGATGACGAACTTCGGAAAGCGCCACCAGATTTCGCGCGCGTCCGGGGTCCGGCCGGTCTCCTTCCTTTCCCACACGATGGTCGCGATCGCGGCCCAGACGATCGACCAGATGCCGATCCACAGGTCGCGGCCGATGACCTTCATGAGGACGAACGCCTTGACCGCCAGGTCCTCGTTGCCCGCCATCTTGCCGTAGGCGCTCGACGCGGCGAAGCCTGCGGCATCGGCGAATTCCGACGTGCCGATCCACGCGCCTGCGACGCCTGCATTCAGCCCCATCGCGCGCGAGACGAAGGGCAGCACCAGGATCATCACCAGCGCCCACACGACGACCAGCGTGACCGACGTATAGAGGTGCTCCTTCTTCGCGTTGACCGAGGCCGCGATCGCCATCGACGCCGAGACACCGCAGACGGCGCCGCCGACGCCGATCACCGCCGCGAGCCGCCGATCGAGCCCGAACATCCGCGTCGCGACGAAGAAGATCACCAGGCAGGTCGCGAGCGAGATGAACGTCGCCTGCGCGATCGCGACGGGCCCGGCGGTCAGCACCAGGGTGATCGGGAAGGTCGCGCCGAGCAGGACGATTCCGACTTTGATGAAATACTCGACGCGAAACGCGCTGTCCATCCACGCCGGCAGGCGGAACACGTTGGCGATGACCAGCCCGAGGATCAGCGCGACCAGCGGTGCCTCGAGGTTGAATTTCGCCGCATTCGCCCAGCCCGCGATGGCGAACATCACGATCGACAGCACGTACAGGAAGATGAACGCAGGAATGAACTGCGACAGCGACGCACCCATGATGCGGGTGGTGACCCCGAACAGCACCAGCCAGAACAGGAATTGATACAGGTACAGGTTCGCGTTCTGCGTGAAGTGTCCGCCGAGCTGGTCGAGGGAGCTCCACTTGAGCCCGCCGGGGTTGATGGCCAGCGCCTTGAGCACGCCGCTCGCGCCCGCCTGGAACAGCAGGATCGCGAAGATCATCAGGCCCAGGCCGAGCCAGACCGCCCACCAGTCCTCCTTCAGGTACAGCTCCTTCCAGCCCATCGGCTTGGGCTTGGCAGCTTCACCGCTTTCGTTCCACGCCTCCTGAGTCGTTGCCATGACGCTGAGTCCTCCTCTCGTTGTCGCAGCTGTTCAACATCTTATTGGATCGATGTTTCCCCCAACTATGGTCGCAGTACGACACCTCGGCCGGATCGAGCGCCGTCATCGGACGCACGCACGGGCGGGGCCCGGCCCCGGTGCGGGCTGATCATACGCCGGAACTTTTGCGACGTGGCGAGGATCGGGTCGCCGTTCGCGATGCTCGTTTGTTGCGCTGCGGAATCCTCGTCGACGACGCATCGCAGCGAGCAGTGCCGCAGGCGGGTATCATCCAAACGGCCCCGCGGGGCCAGGCTCCGCGGTGGCGGTCATCCACAGAGGAGAACGGATCATGGCGAAGCGAGCCGCAGGCGAGGCTGTTTATCGAGTGATCGACGTCATCGGGACCAGCACGGTGTCCTGGGAGGATGCTGCGAAGCACGCAG